>JBEKDY010000129.1:0-24492 GCA_050014115.1 Candidatus Sulfotelmatobacter sp.
GGAGAAACCGTGAAGGAGTTCGGTGTTTCGATCATCGGTGCCATCAATCTGGCCAGCAGCGTCCCCTATCACGCCAGCCAGATGTACGCCCGCAACGTCACAACATTTCTGCTGTACCTGGTCAAAGACGGCAAACTGCAACTGAACACGCAAGACGAAATCATCCGCGAAACCATGGTCACGCAAGGCGGCGAAGTGGTAAACGCCCGCGTGCGCGATTTCTTTAAGATGCCCGCGCTGGGTTTGCCTAGCGCGACTAGCAGTCAGTGACCAGGTTGCCGTATTTATGGCGTCGAAAGTCGATACGTCGTGGCGCCTGGGCGCTGTCGCGGAAATCCACAGTAACTACGGAACCGGTGCAAAGGAGCAATCATGCCAGCGGATTTCATTTCTAACCTGTATGTCTTTATCCTCGCCGGCTTCGTCGGATTCGAGGTGATCAAGCGTGTTTCACCGCTGCTCCACACGCCTCTCATGTCGCTGACCAACGCCCTCGACGCGATCGTTGTGGTGGCAGCCATCATCATCGCTGGCCGGCATGAGACGCGGCTCACCACCGTGCTGGGCGCGGTTGCGGTGGCGGCATCTTTCAGCAACATGGTGGGTGGATTCCTCATTACCGACCGCATGCTGCGCATGTTCAAATCCAGGTCGAAAAAATCATGACCGCGCTGGCGCTTCAGCAGTATCTCGACTTCGCATACATTGTCGCGGTCGTTCTCTTCGTTCTTTCTCTCAAACTGCTGAATTCGCCGGCCAGCGCACACTGGGGCGTTCTCGCGGGAGAGATCGGCGCGGCGCTGGCTGTCGCCGCCACTCTCTTCAACCCGGAACTGGTCCAGTACCGCTGGATCCTCATCGCCTTGATCGTCGGCGCCGGAGTCGGCATCCCGCTTGGCCTCGTACACATGACGGCCGTGCCCCAGCGAACCGCCGTGAGCCACGCTCTCGGCGCGCTTTCGGCGGCTCTGATCGGCATTGCCGAGTATTACGTGGGCACCGCTCCCGTCACGCGCTTTCAGATGGGCGAGATTGCCCTCGAAGTCATCATCGGGTCGCTCACTTTTACCGGCAGCCTGATCGCCGCCGGAAAGCTGCAGGAAGTTCTGCCGCAGCGCCCCATCGTCTATCGCGGGCAAAACATCGTCAGCCTCTCCGTTCTCGCGGGAGCCCTGGGGCTGGCAGTTGCACTGGTGGTAAATCCCGCACACGCGCTCTTATTTCCGATCATGGTCATTGTGGCGCTGATTTTTGGCGTGCTCCTGGTTACTCCTATCGGCGGCGCTGACATGCCGACAGTGATCTCGCTGCTGAATTCCTATGCGGGCTTTTCGGCAGCGCTTTTGGGATTTGTTCTGAATAGCAAGGTGCTGGTCGTGGCGGGAGCGCTCGATGGATCTTCCGGCTTCATTCTGTCGCTGATCATGTGCAAGGCCATGAATCGCTCCTTCTCCAACGTGATGTTCGGAGCCTTCGGCCAGGTGCAGGTGTCGGCGGCTGGTGCAAAAGAAGAGCGAGTCGTGCGCAGCGCCACTCCCGAAGAAGCCGCCGCAATTCTTGCTGCCGCAAACAAAGTCGTCATAGTCCCCGGCTACGGAATGGCCGTCGCCCAGGCCCAGCACAAAGTTCGCGAACTCTACGACGCGCTCACCAAGAAGGGAATCGAAGTCCGCTTCGCCATCCATCCCGTCGCCGGACGCATGCCCGGCCACATGAACGTCCTGCTCGCCGAAGCCGACATCCCCTACGACCGCATGATTGAAATGGACGAAATCAACGGCGACTTCCCGCAAACCGACGTCGCCCTCGTCATCGGCGCCAACGACGTCACCAACCCCGCCGCCCGCACCGACCAATCCAGCCCCATCTTCGGCATGCCCATCCTTGATGTCGACAAAGCCCACACCGTCATGGTCATCAAACGCGGCATGAGCCCCGGCTTCGCCGGCATCGACAACCCGCTCTATTATTTCGACCGCACCCTCATGCTCTTCGGCGACGCCAAACAGTTCGTAGGCGCAATCGTCCGCGAACTCGGCGGCGGCCACTAGCATTCTTGCGGTTGAGGGCGACTTGTCATCCTGAGCGCAGCAGACCGATTCGCATCGCGAATCAGCCTGCGGAGTCGAAGGATCCCTTTCCACTCGGCAGTGGCTGCGGCGCTTCAAGGTGTTCGCAAAACCAGCTACTCACGTCGCGAGTCTGATACATTCTTTCCAACGACCATGCGAACCCCATTTATCGTGACCGTAATTGCTTTGATTGCCACAGCTGCCGCAGCCCAACCCCAGCCTCAGCTCAATCTCATGCCCATGCCCTCCAGTGTGCAGCTTGGGACCGGCCAATTGCCGATCGATGCGTCGTTCTCGGTGACTGGTTTTCACGACTGGTCACTGAACGGCGCGGTCGTACGATTCGAGGAGCAACTCTCCCGCCAGACTGGAATCCCGTTCTACCCCAAGCCCGACGCACCCACTACTTTGCATATTCACGTCTCGCACAGCCGCGAAGCCGTGCAGAAATTAGGAGAAGACGAATCCTACGAACTGACCGTCACCAGCTCCGGCGCCAACCTGACCGCGGCCAACCCGCTCGGCGTTCTGCACGGCCTGCAAACTTTTCTTCAGCTCGTCCAAATCACTCCCACCGGATTTTCCGTTCCTGTAGTCACCATCAAAGATCAGCCCCGCTTCCCGTGGCGAGGCCTGCTCATCGACGTCAGCCGTCACTTCATCCCCATCGATGTGCTCAAGCGCAACCTCGACGCCATGGCCGCGGTCAAGATGAACGTCATGCACTGGCACCTTTCCGACGATCAAGGCTTCCGCGTCGAGAGCAAGAAATTTCCCAAGCTCACCGGCATGGGCTCCGACGGCATGTTCTATACCCAAGACGAAATCCGCGAATTCATCTCTTACGCCCACGATCGCGGCATTCGCGTGATGCCCGAGTTCGACATTCCCGGCCACAGCCGCTCCTGGTTCCTTGGATACCCCGAGTTGTCCAGCGGGACGGGCCCCTACACGCTGGAGGGCGGCGGCCCAGGGTACATCGACCCCATCATGGATCCCACCCGGGAGTCGACTTATAAGTTCCTGGAAAAATTCATCGCAGAAATGGCGAAGCTCTTTCCCGACGCCTATTTTCACATTGGCGGCGACGAGGTCAACGGCAAGCAGTGGGACGCCAATCCGAAAATCCAGGCCTTCATTCATGCCCACAACATGAAGAACAATCAGGACCTGCAGGCCTACTTCAATCAACGCCTGCAGAAGATCGTGGCCAAGAATCACAAAACAATGATCGGATGGGACGAGATCCTGCATCCCGATTTGCCGAAGACGATCACAGTGCAATCCTGGCGCGGACAGAAGTCGCTGGCCGAGGCCGCGAAACAAGGCTACAGCGGCCTGCTTTCGTTCGGCTACTACCTCGACTTGATGTGGCCGGCGGCCCGCCACTATGCAGTCGATCCTATGAGTGGTGAGGCCGCGAGTCTGAGTCCCGAAGAACAGAAGCTCATCCTCGGCGGCGAAGCCTGCCAGTGGGCCGAGTGGGTCACGCCCGAAAACATCGACTCCCACATCTGGCCGCGCAACGCCGCGATCGCCGAGCGCCTTTGGTCTCCGCAGCAAATCACCGATGTCGATTCAATGTACACCCGACTCAACGCCGTCAGCCTGCAGCTCGAGTGGTTGGGCCTGACTCACCGATCGGCGCGAACCCTCATGCTGCACCGCATGGCAGGAACCGAAGATATTTCTGCCCTCCGTGTGCTCGCCAGCGTTGTCGAGCCCGTCAAAGACTACAACCGCTGGGACGATGCGAAAGGCCCCATCGACTTCCACGCCCCCCTCAACCGCATGATCGACGCAGTCTATCCCGAGAGCGACGTCGCGCGAAATTTCAGCAACCTCGTGCAGACTTTTGTGCAAGGCGGCAACAAAGACCAGGCGTCCGAAGCCCAGATCAGGGCCTACTTGACCACCTGGCGCGACAACGACGCAAAACTCCACACCCTGCTCGACCGCTCGTTTCTGCTGGAGGAGGTAGCGCCGCTTTCGGCCGACCTATCCGCCCTGGGCGCCGCCGGCCTGCAAGCCCTCGACTATCTCGACAAATCCCAACCCGTCACTGATTCATGGCGAACGCAGCAACTAGCGGTCGTCGAGGGTGCGAAAAAACGAAAAGCGGACTTGCTGCTCATGGTCGCCGCCCCAGTGCAACAGTTGATCGAAGGCGCTGCAAATCCGAAATCCTCAAACTGAAAGCCGCTCCTTCGACAAGTTAGTTCGCACGCATCCGCCAAGAGCGCAAAGAAGAATAGCCAATGAGCTTTGCTCTGCGACCTCTGCGGCATTCCTTCGCGACCTCTGCGGTTAAAGCTCTTGGGTTTGGGAGGCTGGCCCACCCATCTTCCCAGTGTTCGTGAAAACTACTGCCACTGAGGCTGCCCCGGTCTTCGCGGTTTTCGAAGGCCGGGGATCTCGGCTGCCGGCCCGCTTGAGCTCCTGACCCGTCTTTTCGGCGATAAGGTTACGTTCGCGCCCGCGTCATTCGCGACGCAGCATGATATTCTATTGACTAACAGCTGCGTACCGTTTTGGCGGAAATTCCCCGCAGGTCCTGAGCTTCCCTGTAGAAGCCAAAGAAGAGAAACAAGAAATCATGCTTTCAGTCAGCAATGTCTCCATGCGCTACGGCGCCAAAATACTGTTCGAAGAAGTCTCCACGGCGTTCACGCCGGGCAAGCGCTATGGTCTGACCGGACCCAACGGCTCCGGAAAGTCCACGTTCATGAAGTTGCTCAGCGGCGAACTTGAACCGCAAAAAGGAACGGTCGTGCGTCCGCGCAAGCTCGGCGTCTTGAGTCAAGATCAATTCGCCTTCGACGCCTTCGGCGTGATCGACACTGTCGTCATGGGCAACAAGCGCCTGTGGAATGCCATCCAGGAACGCGACGCCATCTACGCCAAGCACGACATGACCGACGAAGATGGCATGAAGCTCGGCGAACTCGAAGGCATCGTCGGTGAAGAAGACGGTTACACCGCCGAAAGCGACGCCGCAATTCTTCTGCAAGGTCTCGATATCCCCGACGAAATCCACGCCCGCAAGATGAGTGAACTGCAAGGCGGACAAAAAGTCCGCGTCCTGCTCGCGCAGGCCCTGTTCGGCCATCCCCAAGCCCTGCTCCTCGACGAGCCCACCAACAACCTCGATTTGGATTCGATCCACTGGCTGCAGGGATTTCTCAACGTCTACGACGGCGTAGTCATCACCATCTCGCACGACCGCCATTTCCTGAACAGCATTTGCACCCACATCGCCGACATCGATTACGAAACCATCATCACCTACACCGGAACCTACGACGACATGGTCGTGGCGAAAACGCAGGTGCGCTCGCAAATCGAATCCGCCAACGCGCAGCGTGAAAAAAAGATTGCCCAGTTGAACGAATTCATCCAAAGATTCGCCGCCGGCACGCGCTCAAGCCAGGTGCAGTCTCGCCGCAAAGAAGTGGAACGCCTGCAGGTAACCGAACTGGCGCGCTCAAACATTCAACGACCCTTCATCAAGTTCGAGCAGAAGCGTCCTTCCGGCAAACACATTCTCGAAGTCGAGCACCTGGCCAAGGCTTACGACGACAAGAAAGTCATTCGCGATTTCACCGCCAGCATCATCCGTGGCGAAAAGATCGCCTTGATGGGCCGCAACGGAGCAGGGAAGACAACGCTATTAAACGCTCTGCTGGCGAATTCTCCCACCACCCCCGAAGCCGAGTTGCGCAAGGTCAGCGGCTACGCCGGCCCGTTCGTCGACGCCGGCAAAGTCGTCTGGGGACACGAAGCCTCCATCGGATATTTCGCCCAGGACCACCGCAGCCTCATCGAAGGCGGCATGACGGTGCTCGATTGGCTCCATCAGTGGGCTCCGCAAGCCGTGGGCGAAGAAATCCGCGGATTGCTCGGCCAAATGCTTTTCGCCCGCGAGGAAGCCACCAAATCCACCAGCGTGCTTTCCGGTGGCGAAGCCGCGCGCATCCTCTTCTGCAAGCTCATGCTGCAAAAGCCCAACGTCCTCGTCCTCGACGAGCCCACGAACCACTTGGACCTCGAAGCCATCAACGCTCTGAACATTTCGCTGCAGCGTTATCAGGGCACGGTCTTTCTCGTGACCCACGATCACGACCTGATCGACGAAGTCGCCACCCGCATCTGGCACTTCGAAACCGACCACAAAATCACCGACTTCAAAGGCACCTACGAGGAGTACCAGAAAGCAGTCGTAACGGTGTAACCGTGTGCCGAACAGAACCTGGACGATCCATCTTCCTATCCCGAACTTTGTCATCGTCATCCCGAAACCTCGTCATCGCCATCCCGAAACCCTGTCATCCCGAACACCGCGTTTTTCATCGCGGCGGAGGGATCTCAGTCTCCACCGCTGCGGAGCGCCAGCCAATGGCTGCCGCCCTAAGGCAAGCACTTGCACCATTCCCGCTGCATGTGAATTAACCAGGTTCTCCACAGTTTACTAACAGGTTCGCAGTTGCGTTCCCTGCGCGATTTGCGGATAATTACGCGGAGCGTCCTCGCGCTCCGCAGCCGCATCGCAAGGACGTTGCAGGACACCGTGTATAGCCGAACCGATCTACTCAGAATTCTTCATATCAGCCCGCGCCAGTTGGCGAACTGGGAGCGAGCCAGCCTGGTGGCGTCTTCCGAAGCGTATTCATTTTCCGATCTCCTCGAAATCAAGAAAGTCCGCGACCTCTGCGCCATGAGCGTGCGTCCCGCGGTCATCCGCCAGTCGCTCGAAGCCATGCGCAAGCGCGTCGCCGGCGTGGAAAATCCTCTGCAGGAATCCGGCGCATCTTCCACCAACAATCACCGCGTAGCGTTCCGTCACGAAGGCAAACTGCTGGAGCCCATCGCCGGCCAGTTTGTAATGGATTTCTCAAGCCTCTCCACGCGCGAAAAAATCATCACCAGCACGCCAGTTCGAAGATCCGATCCGCATCCCCGCGAAGATGAAGCCGCCGGATGGTTCGCCCGCGGCATCGCGCTCGAAGAAGATCCCAACACGCAGACCGAGGCCATCGCCGCCTACCAGCGCGTGCTCGATATCGAACCCGCCCACGCCGCCGCCCACATCAACCTGGGCACGCTTTATTACAACCGCCAGGATTTCAACCTCGCGGAAAAACATTACCGCTCCGCGCTCGAAGCCGATCCGCGCTATGCGCTCGCCTACTTCGACCTCGGCAATGTCCTCGACGAAACCGGCCGCGTGCACGAAGCCATCCAGACCTACAAAACCGCGTTGCAGTTAGCTCCCACCTACGCCGACGCGCATTACAATCTGGCCTTGGCCTTCGAAAAACTACGCGAGCCGCGCAAGGCCCTCAAACACTGGCAAGCCTACGTCAAGCTCGACACCGCCGGCCCCTGGTCCGTCCACGCCCGCACCCAGATCCAGCGCATCCTCCAAGCCGACGGCCTGAAGCTGGTCTATTCCCGCCCCAAGTAACGACGTGTTGGACGGACGCTCCCTTCGGCTTCGCATCGCCAATCCGCAGGGACGCCTGCAAAGTGGAGAAGTGTTCCTGCAGGAACATTTTGTGCTGGCGGTTTTGTATGTACAGCTAAGAGCTTGTCCCGTTGGGGTTTACGGCCGAGCTTTCCTGGACTTTCGCTAAATGTTCAGCGCGACGAAAAAAGCCGTCGACTTTCGCACGTCCGGAAAACCGGGGACAACGCGACGTTTTCCGGTTTCCAAGAACTGCTGCACGCGGAAAATGGGTGTACGTCCCGTCCCCTAGTTTCCAGGAAGAACGGGCCAAACGATCACCTTAAGTCCGGTACTTGTCCATCATCCTAGTTGGTGCCAGTCTGGATCAAGGACTGGCCGGAAACCTCGAGATCGTACTCTGTCCCGGCGCGGACAAGGATATCGGCGCCCTTAATGAGCCATCCTAATGCCGGTTGTGCTTTGGCCGTCGATTGGAGCTGCTCAGATGTTCGGTCACCTTTGATTTGTTGGATTTCACCAGTAACGGGAATTTGCTGGCCGTCCACAGCGGTGGCCGTATCGAAAGTGAACTCAAGGGTTGCGTGCCGGCCATATCCCCCTGCATTCTTAAAATCCGTCAAATGGCCCACGGCAAGGGCTCCGCGCCGAAAAACCGTGGCGCCGTCCACCACAACGTCTTCGGCCACCTCAAACTGAATAGGCCGCCCGACATTGTCCTTCTTAAAATCCTTTGAGTACATCGGGGCGAAAAGCAGCACTTTCACGGGCGTTCCTTCCGGCAATTTGATGGCCTGCGGAGGACTACTTTTTTCTGATGAATCTCCACGCGGATTTTTTGACGGGTCGTTCGTGCCCAACAGCTTCACAAGGCACTCTGTTTCCGCAGCGAGGGGCCCGGCGTTGGAACCTTTATGGCCCATAAAGCCCGCCCTGAATTCGATTGAAAGCTGCGAGCCTTGCGTCCCGGACTGGTTGGCTTCCTTGATGTCGACAACGACGGGGCCGGAGATGATACCTGCGTCGATGCCGCGGCCTCCAGCTTCTGCGCTCGTCTGCCGAAGGCTGTGTACCCGCTGAAGTTCTTGGAGGGCTTCGATGTGAAGCCCCCGATCTTTATCTTTGCGAACTATATAGCCAAGAGCCGGCAGTACTTTCAAGAGGTCTTGCTTCACAACTTCGGGAGAAGCGGGAAGAAATCGCTCGTCGGTTTTCGGACCGTCCGATGATTGAAGAACTGCGACGCCGCAAGGCGGAGTCTGTGCACGAAGAGATAGTGGCGATACGATGGCTAGAAACAATACGATTGCTATGAACCCGATTGCGGTGCGCAACTTTTGCAACCCCCTTTGGTCGATAACTCTCAATTGGGCCATTGTGCCCTGGCCGCGCGATTCTACCTATAGCATCATCTTATGATCAATACCGGGTGACCCGGGCCCAGGCTTTTGATCCCGCCAGGGATCGCCAGCACAGCGGGTGCCCCATCCTTTCGCGTCCTCTGCGAAAGGGTGGGCAGTACAGAGCTCGACCGCGAAATCTAACCCCCAAGATAAAAGTCCGAGATTCCCACCCTTGCAAACTGCGCAAGAGCCTCCCTGAGCGGAGTCGAAGGGATGGGGCACCCTCATTCGTGGTGTCGCTCACTACAAAGCCTGGGCCAACCCGCCGGGTGTATATTGATTTTCTTCTGAATCGCAGAATGGAAATCTGGTTCAATGCATGCGGGTTTGCCTAACGAGGAGGTCATCCGTGTCATCTCGTTCGATAGTTTGCACCTTCGCCGTTCTTTTTTTCGCGCTCCCAACCTGCATTGCCCTTCAACCGGAAGTCCACCACCCGCTCGATCCCCTCACTCCAGAGGAATATTGGAAGGTCTACCACGTCCTCAGCGACGCCGGCAAGCTGGCCGAGAAGACTGAATTCTCGAGCATCCTGCTTCGGGAACCGCCGAAAGCTGAAGTTCTGGCATGGAAGCCAGGCAAGCCCTTCGTGCGCAAAGTGGATGTGGTTCTGCTGAGCGAGGGCAAGTCCTATGCCGCGGTTGTGGATGTCAGCTCCGGCAAGCTCGAGTCCTGGGCCGAACTTACAAAAGCTCAAACGCGCGTTTCGGGGCGTGGCTTTGACGACGTTCTCAAGAAGGATCCGAGGGTCTTGGCGGCGCTGAAGTCGCGTGGCATAACGGATTTGCGCCTGGTGAATTGCGCCGTCATTCAGGCCGGCTTTGTGGACTTGCCCGAGCAGACCGAAGGCCGGCGCATTGGCTGGGGAGGCTGCGATTACATGGCCAACACCTTATACGCCTGGGATGACGATATTGCCGGGATATTCTTCGTCGTCGACATGGACACCAAGAAGATCCTCCGGTTCTCCGATTCTGGCGTGGTGCCCATGCCCCCATCCACAAGCATCTACGACGCGGACGGCGGCCCGGCTGCGCCCGGAACCAGGCCCATCGTGACCTCGCAGCCCGAAGGGCCGAGCTTCACGATCAAGGATGGCGAGGTGAGCTGGCAGAACTGGCATTTCCGCTTCCGCCTGGATCCCCGCATTGGTCCGGTGATCAACCTGGTCACCTACGAGGATGCCGGCAAGCGCCGGTCAGTGCTCTACGAGGGCTCGCTGTCCGAAATATACGTGCCCTACCAGGATCCGGATGAGAGCTGGAAGGGGCATGTCTTTATGGACGCGGGCGAGTCTTTTGCCATCCCTGGCTCGGGCGGCATCCTCAAGCCGCTGCAGGCCGGAGTGGATTGCCCAGTCTACGCCTCCTTCTTCAGCGGCATGTTCTTTCGCGACGACGGAACACCCTACGTCCGTCCGCGGCTGGCTTGCATGTTTGAGCGCGTCAGCGGCGATCCGGTGTGGCGTCACTGGGAGTATTCCACGGCAGCCATCTCCGGCCGGCCCACCAGGGAGCTTGTTTTCCGCACTGTGGCCAACGTGAGCAACTACGACTATGTCTTCGACTGGCGCTTTGAGCAGGATGCTTCCATCGTCGTCGGCGTGGGCGCAACTGGCATTCTGGCAGTGGGGGCAGTAAAGGATCAGCGCACGGATGGGCCGCTCTCTGAAGCCATGGCGGCCAAAGATCCGGACGGCCACGAGGTGCAGTTCCGCCAGTTGGTAGCCCCCGGCATCGCAGCCATCGATCATGATCACTTCTTCAGCTTCCGGCTGGACCTGGATGTGGACGGCGTCAACAACTCGCTGATGGTGGATAAGCTGGTACCTTACAAGCTGCCCGACTCCGCACCCGGCCGCCACTGGATATGGGCGATGAAGCCGGAGATGGTGAAGACCGAGGGTGACGCACAATTCGATGTTTCGGTCGAGCATCCGGCCATGTGGCGCTTTACCAACGAGGGCGTGAAGAACGCGCTCGGCCAGTCGACCAGCTTCGCCATTATGCCCGGCGAAACCGGCATCAGCCTGCTGCCCGCTAGCGAATGGCCGCAGCGGCGCGCCGGCTTCTCGGAGCACAATCTCTGGGTAACTCCCTACGACCCCACGGAGCGCTATGCATCAGGCGTCTACGTGGTAGGCAGCAAGGGCGAAGACAGCCTGCCACAATGGGTGAAGCAGAACCGCAACATCATGAACACCGACATCGTGGCCTGGTACACGATGGGCTTCCACCATGTGCCACGTCCTGAGGACTGGCCCCAGATGCCGATCATGTGGCATACCTTTACGCTGCTGCCGTATCAATTCCTGACCAAAAACCCGACCATGGATCTGCCCTTGGTTCCCTGAGAAGTGGCGATCGATCCGCGGAGGAGGGCGGCCCATCCGTTCGCGCTTTTGGCGAAAGGGCGGGCCGCACGGACCTCGACCAGGGAGGCTGGCCCACCCTTTTCCGGATGTTCGTGAAAACTACCACCACTGAGGCTGCCCCGGTCTTCGCGGTTTTCGAAGGCCGGGGATTTCAACGGCCGACCGCTTGAGCTTTTGATTTGTTTGGTGCGTCGCTCACGAAAACGGCAGCGGGCTACACCACACCGTCCGAATCCGCCGACGGGAAGCAATGCTAGAATCACCAGTTCACCATCCTGACGATGGAAGGGTCTTGCCATGCCCGAAGCTACGCTGCAAGCTGCCGTTCCCGCTCCTCTGACCACGCTCTCCGAAGACGAAATTCTTTTTCGCGATAACATCCACCACTTTGCCGACGAGAAAATCCGTCCGCTGGTTAAGGAGATGGACGAGAAGGGAATCTTTGACAAGGATCTCATCCACCAATTCTTTCAGCTGGGGCTGATGGGGATTGAGATTCCTGAACAATATGGCGGAGGCGGCGCAAAGTTTTTTGAGGCGATCCTGGCGGTGGAAGAGTTGTCGCGCGTGGACGCTTCGGCGGGTGTGATCGTTGATGTGCAGAACACGCTGGTCAACAACGCGCTGCTGCGCTGGGGCAGCGACGAGCAGAAGAAGCGCTATCTGCCGAAGATGGCAACCGAGTTCGTCGGAGCTTATGCGCTGAGCGAAGCTGGGTCCGGTTCCGACGCGTTTGCGCTGCAGACGCGCGCCGAACTCAAGGGCAGCGACTACGTGCTGAACGGGCGCAAGCTTTGGATCACCAACAGCAAAGAAGCGGGACTGTTCGTCCTGTTCGCGACTATCGATCCGAGCGCCGGATACAAAGGCATTACTGCATTCCTGATCGAAAAAACTTTCCCCGGGCTCACCGTCGGCAAGAAAGAAGACAAGCTGGGCATCCGCGCTTCCTCGACGTGCGAATTAATCCTTGAAGACTGCCGCGTGCCGAAAGCGAATGTGCTGGGCGAGCCCGGCAAAGGATACAAGATCGCCATTGAGACGCTTAACGAAGGGCGCATCGGAATCGGGGCGCAGATGATCGGCCTGGCCCGCGGCGCCTGGGAATTTGCCTGCAAGTACGCGCAGGAGCGCAAGCAGTTCGGCAAGGTGATCGGCGAATTCCAGGGCATCCAGTTAAGCTTTTTGCTTCGCAAGTGGCCGAACGCGTGACTTCGCTGGCCATCGAAGTCTATGGTGGGTATGGGTTTACCAAGGATTATCCGGTCGAAAAGTACTGGCGCGACGCGAAAATCGGGAAGATTTACGAAGGCACATCGAACATGCAGCTGGCTACGATCGCCAAAATGCTCATGGGCGTGAAGTAAAAAGTCGGAGAAAGTCGCGGAACTGCGAGATCCGGTCAAAAGCCGCGCGGGGCAATGGTTTTGGGCTCGCGCGACCCTCCCAAAAGTGGGGAAACCGCTAGAAAACCAATCCCGGTTGCTTAATATGTGCATTAGATTGCACATTCCCCATTCGGGAGAGGCCTGCCAATCATAGGTAAGCCATGCTTTATCAATAGTTTAGCGCAAGCCCCGTTTGTGGCGTGCAAGCTGCAATTTCCCCTGTAACCCTGCTGTCACAGCAGGACTGATTGGGGTGCCACTTGACTACTTTGTTTGGTAACGCCGCTGCCACCGCCACTACCACCGTCATTCCGGCGGTTCCCGTTCGGGTGAAGAAGCACAATATGCTTCCCGTGCTCGTCGTGTTGTTTCTTATCTCCTACGGGCTCATGACGATGCTGATCATTGAACAAGGCCGGACGATTGAATCGCAGCGTACCCTGATCCACGAGCTTTACCACGACAGCGCAGAACTGGCGGCCGTAAGAAGCCGCACCCTACAGGATAGTTCCGTCGTGGATGCGCAACCGCAAGTCGCCACGCAGGCTCAAGCGGCGCAGATTCTGTCCAGTCAGACCCCGTCAAAGCAGGCTCGGACTCCGTCGACCCAGGAGCAGGCTCCTAACACTCGTACCCCGTCAGCCCAGATTCCGTTGGCCCAGACTCCGTCGGCCCAGACTCCGTCAGCCCAGGTGCAGTCAAGCAAGACCCCGTCAACCCAAGCCCCGTTAACCCAGGTAGAGCCACGCGGTCGCGTTAAGAACCGCGGGGCAAAAATGGCGGAGCCGCAGTTTCAGGCTCCGTCGCGTCCGTCCGCCGATTTGGCCGACGAGCGGCGAGCATTGAGAACGATCTAGGCCTGCACGATTTAGGCCTCGGCTTTTCGTTCGGTTCTGTGGAAATTGAAGTCCAGTTCTAAGTAGTTCTTCGAAGTTCGGAA
This sequence comes from Candidatus Sulfotelmatobacter sp., assembly GCA_050014115.1. Taxonomy (GTDB): domain Bacteria; phylum Acidobacteriota; class Terriglobia; order Terriglobales; family Acidobacteriaceae; genus Sulfotelmatobacter. The sequence goes on from JBEKDY010000129.1 coordinate 13,642, forward strand.
ACCGGAGTTGGAAAATATGAAGGCACTGACCCTAGCCTTGTTGTTGAGTTTGCCAGTCCCTAAACTGGCGCCACCGCAAGCCCCGCGCCAACCTGCGAGCCACCTGACCCAGCGAACCAAGGGTGGGAAGTGGTACCTTGCCGCGACTGGCCACGCGATCTATTGCTACGGCCCGGTGATGGTGGTTCCCAGTGCCACGGGCGACCTGGAACGAGTGGCGACCTTCTGCCGCGACGGCAGCGCCGCGGTGCCGTTGAAGGACTAAGTCTCTCAGGACACGAACCCAAGGTCGGTTGGTGCCGTCGTCCGTGCTGCCCCACTCGTCCGAAAATCGCGACGAGTGGGGCAGCCTCTGTCGGGGTGGCGCACTGGTTGGCCAGCTTCACTCCCTCCACAAGAAAACAAGTCAAACGCTCCAGCGGCCGGCAGCCGAAATTCCCGGCCCTTCGAACACCGCGAAGACAGGGGCAGCCTCAGTTCTTTTGATGTTGGCAAGAGCAAGAAGGCGTGGCCTGCCCCGTCTCTCTTAGGGTCATGAATGCAAGGTCGGACGTGCCGTCATCCGTGGTACCCACCCCTTCGGCAAGCTCAGGGCAGGCTCTTCGAAAATCGCGAAGGGTGGGGCACCCTCGGTTAATTTGATGTCGGCAAGAACCAAGGAAGCGTGGGCTGGCCGCTCACGACCCCGGTCAATTAGGTACAAAGAAATGTTTGTCCGGCGTGTCGTATTTTACACGCGGTTTCCGATTGTTAATTTAGAGGGCAGAAGCGTTCGACGCTCGATCCCCCTCCATAGAGGTATCGAGAATCCACAAGGCTGGTCGTTGGGAGGGCACAATGCGGAAGTTTGGGGCATATCCAATCATGGTCAATTACAACCTGCATACCCGGCTGCGTTACCAACATAACGAAGACGATCTTCATCGAGCGGGGCGATACGAGGAGGAGAGGCAACTCGACATCAGGGTCAATCGGTCTTCCGATTCGGCGATACAAAATAACCTTTATAAGCAGGAACTCGATGCGTACGAGCAGACGGTCTGCAATTGCCTGCGAAAGATCGAGGGCAATCCGGTGGGGCGGATGGTGCTAGGGCTGATCAACAAGCAGACGACGGTGTGGATCATTCCAAAATCGGACCAGGAACTGAAGCAATGCAGTTGCGCGCTGACGGAGCCGCTGAACTATGACATACAAAAGGATGGAAGCGTTGCTCGCGGAGCTGGTTCGGGCGATACGGTAATTCTCTTTAATCCTAAGCTGGGGGACGATACGCTGCTCCACGAACTGGTGCACGCCTACCGGTACTCCTACAATAAGTTCCAGCCCATGAACGTTGACTACCGCACCGATTATGCATCGTTCACCATAACCAGCGAGGAGGTTCTAGCTCACCAGATTGAGGACATCTACATGTCTCAGGCAAACCGACCTCTGACGCTGGACTATATCTCGCAGGCGCCTGCGGAGAAAAAAGAAATTTATGATTTTCTGACCGGCAATTATTTTCTGCTGCAGAGCCTGAAGTATTTCCTGCGACACGAATACCTGGCGATGCTGGCGGCACACACTTTTATGAACACGGACTACAATCCGTTTCGCGACTACGCGGTGTTGGAAGCGGGATATCTGAAGGACTCCGGTTCAGCCACGCTGCCGGAATTGGGTACGGCGTTGTGACGCCGATCTGCACTCAAGACTATGCGCTCACTCGTGACGCGGCTAATTTCTACTTGTGCGGTTTTCATATCCGGGTGCGCCAGCTGAGGCCGGAGATCTGGCTCGTCCGCATGCCGTGCCGGTGGTTACTGGATTGCGGCTGGTAACGTGACGGTCGGCGACTACCCTCCACGAAATGGCATTCATTTTTCGTCACTACGGTAAACTTGTGTTCTGAATGCCTGAACTTCCTGAAGTCGAAACCATTGCGCAAGGACTGGCCAAGCGAATCACGGGCGATGTAGTGCAGTCGGTGTGGCTGGGGGAGAAACCGGAACCGCTGAAGTCTCCTGCGGGGGAGATTGTGGCAGCGCTCGAGCATAGCCGGATTGCCGGCGTGCGGCGCATGGGGAAGCACATTGTTTTTGATCTGGAGCGGGGAGGGCGGACGCTGCCTTCGGCGGGCTCGGGGCTGGGGTTGCCTGGCAAAGGCCGCGAGCGGAAACCGGCGCGTGGTGAGGGCAAAGAAAAGGCGCCATCAATGGCGCGGGCATTGGCGGGCAAGAGTGCCCGCCGCACCACACAATCTCATCCAACACAGGCGCTTCCCACGCAAGCGTCGCTGTGGATTGTGCATCTGGGAATGAGTGGGCGGTTGCAGATATGCCTGCCGCACGAGGATGTGGCCAAGCATACGCATGCCATTGTCAGGTTGGAATCGGGGAGGGAACTGCGGTTTGTCGATCCGCGGCGGTTTGGGCGGCTGAGCGTGGCGCGGAGTGGTGAGTTCGACGCCGGGGGCTTCGAGCCTCTGGATGTCGAACTGGAGGATTTTGTTGGGCTCTTCCGCGGGCGCAAGACACCGATCAAGAGCGCGCTGCTGAACCAGAAACTGTTGCGGGGCGTGGGCAACATCTACGCGGACGAGTCTCTGTTTCGCGCGGGGATCCGGCCGCGCCGGCGTGCTTCCACAATTTCGCGCGACCAGTTGCAAAGGCTCTTCCTCTCGGTGAAAGAAGTGTTGCGGGAGGCGATTGCGCTGGGGGGATCGTCGATTTCTGATTACGTGGATGCGGACGGAGAAGAAGGTTTCTTCCAACTTCAGCATCGCGTGTATGGGCGCGAGGGCGAGCCTTGCCTGGTTTGCAAGACTCCGGTCAAGCGAGTGGTGCTTGGGGGGCGCAGCAGTCATTATTGCCCGCGATGCCAGACGTGATAGAGCAATTGTTGATTGATGATTGCTGATTGTTGATTGAAACCCTCAGCCCTTAGGCTTTTCAATCAATAATCAGCAATCAACAATCAGCAATGATTGATCCCCGCTGTTCTGATAGTCTTTCTCAGCCATGCCTGATTTTTCCATTGCGGTCGACCTTGGCGGGACCAATCTGCGCATAGCGGCCGTCGGCATCGACGGCGAGATGCTGGAGAAAGTTACGCTCGGAACCAATCTGGCGTCGGGGCCGGATCACGTCATTACAGAAATGTGCGACGCTATCGCTCGTCTCTCGGGAAAATATCGCGTCGCTGGATCGTTTCTGGGCGTAGGCGCTGGAATTCCCGGCATTCTTGATCTGGAGGCGGGGAAGGTGAGCAAGTCCGCGAACCTTCCGGGGTGGTCAGGATATCCGGTGCGGGAAGAGATCGAGCGGCGGCTGGGAACGCACTTCTTTCTGGACAACGACGGCAACATGGCTGCGCTGGGGGAGCAGTGGCGGGGTGCGGCGCGCGACGTGCCGAACATGGCGATGCTGACGCTGGGTACCGGGATTGGCGGCGCCATTGTGCTCAACGGGAAAATATTTCATGGCATGAACGGGATGGCGGGCGAGTTTGGACATGTGCCGATTGAGCCGGAAGGCGTGCCTTGCGGATGCGGCAGCCACGGATGCTCCGAGCGCTACGCGTCGGCTACGGCGGTGGTCCGGATGGCGCGCGAAGCCATTGCGGGCGGCGCGGCGCCGGGGCTGGCGAAAGCCGCTAGCGCGGACCCGGAGTTCGGCGCGAAGTCGGTTTACAATCTCGCGATGCAGGGCGACGAAGACGCGCGGCGCATTTTCCGGCGCTTCGGCAAGGCGCTGGGCATGCTGCTGGCGGGTATGGTGAACAGTCTGAATCTTGAGATGTATGTGATTGGCGGTGGAGTCTCGAGCGCGTGGGACGCGTTTGCTCCGGCGATGTTCGACGAACTGCGGGAGCGGTCGTTGATCTATGCCGCGACTGAGCCGCAAGGGGAGTCCGGGAGGGACGCAAGCGCCGTCGCGCACGTGATCAGCGGACGAAAAACGATTGTCACGCGCGCGGTGCTCGGCAGTGACGCGGGTTTGTATGGGGCTGCACACATGGCGGTGATTGCTGTTTAGCGGCTATTTCGTGAATCCTCGGTCGGCTGGACACGAGCGAAGACTCAGGGGCTAAAGCCCGCATCTTTATCGGCGCTTTACGGCACGGCTGAAGGCCGTGCCCTTCCCGAGCCCACTTTTGAGATGACTTCCAGCGGAGAGAGCGCCTACGCGTTTATTCTGCGGAGTGCTTCCAGAAGAACTTTATTCTGCTCGGCTGTTCCAATGCTTACGCGAAGGCAGTGCGGCGCGCCCCAGGGCGCGAGCGGGCGAATGACCACGCCTTCTTTTTGCAACTGGGACGCGAGGTCCTGAGCGTTTTCGCCGACATCGCAATAAATAAAATTTGCCCACGTGGGGACCACGCGATAGCCCAGGTCCGATAAGCCTTTGGTGAGGACTCGCGCCTGATCGGCGTTGAGGTGCAGCGTGTGATCGATGTGATCCTGATCGTCCATCGCCGCCAGGGCTGCGGCTTCCGCGACCGATGCCACCGAATATGTGTTCCGCATTTGCGCACAATGCGTCAGCAATTCGGCGGGGCCGAACCCATATCCCACGCGCAGACCTGCGAGTCCGTGCACTTTGGAAAATGTCCGCAGCACTACTACCGGGGCGCCTTGGCGCACGTGGTCGAGCGATCTCGAATAGACGATGCGGCGCAGAGAAGCGAAGTGCGCTGCATATTCGTAATAGGCTTCGTCGAGCGCCACGACTGCTTGGCCGGGAACTTGCGCCATAAATTTCTCGACTTCCGACGCCGGCAACATTGTTCCCGTTGGGTTGTTGGGATTCGCCAGGAAAATCAGGCGAGTTTCTGCATTGATCGCATGGAGAATCGCGGCGAGGTCGAATGTATCCTCCCGCATGGGAGCTTCGATCAATTGCGCTCCGGTGGCGCGCACAATCTGCGAGTAGACCACGAAAGAACGCTCACTGGTCACGGCATTGAGGCCGGGGGCGAGCAGAGTCTGGCACAGGAGGCTCAGAAATCCAGTGGAGCCGGCGGTGACTAACGTTTGTTCCACGGGAAGGTTGTGGTGCGCGGCGAGCTTGCGGCGCAATTCGCTGCAATCGTCGTCGGGATATAGATTCACATTCGCCAGTGAAGAACGAATGGCGTTGATCGCCAGCGGGGACGGGCCGAGAGGATTTTCGTTGGAATCAAGCCGGATGAGCGGCGATTGCGATTGTTGATCGGGTTGCAGGCGCGGCCGCGGAGGCGAGGAGCGGCTGAGTTCGCGAGCGCCCGGCGACAATAGATCAGAGAATCGGCTCATCTTCGCCGCAACTCACGCCCGAGCGTTTTGGGGCGCGCGCTTCGCAGTACCCAGCTTCGCAGTTCCCGGCTTGGCGGCGGAGACTACTTTTAATTGCTCCACCTCTTTCAGAGTCAGGGAGCGGAACTTGCCGGGCGGAACGTCGAGGGTGAGGGGGCCGTAACGCACGCGCTTGATTTTCTCGACGTGATGGCCGACCACTTCGAACATGCGGCGTATCTGGCGGTTGCGGCCCTCGACCAGCGTGATTTCATACCACGGGTTGGCGGCTTCTTTTACGATGCGAACCAGGGCTGGGCCTGTTTTTACGCGCTTGCCATCGTCGGTTGCGATGTTGACACCAGCTCGGAGTTTTGCGATTGCTTCTTCTTTTGGAGTGCCTGCAACTTTCACGACGTAGGTTTTTGGCACGTGCGATGCGGCCTTCATCAGGCGATGCGCAAGCTCGCCGTCGTTGGTCATCAGCAGCAGGCCTTCGCTGGCATAGTCGAGGCGGCCTACGGGGTAGACGCGTCCCTTTACGCCGTGCATCAGGTCCATGACGGTGGGACGCTTCTCGGGATCGCTCATGGTGGTGACGTATCCCTTGGGCTTATTGAGCAGAAGATAGATGTGGCGCTGCGCGCCGTGGAGAAGCTTGCCATTGACGCGGATGTGGTCGGCGTCGGGGTCGGCCTTGCTGCCGAGTTCGCTCACGACTTGCCCGTTTACCTGCACGAGGCCTGCGGAGATTAATTGTTCGGCTTTGCGTCGCGAGGCGACTCCGGCAGCTGCGATAATTTTTTGGAGACGCTCAGTGGGCATGGTTATGACGGCTTTCGGCGGGCGAAGATAGTCATCGAGTTAGTCAATCTTAAGCTAGTCAATCTTGCCGCAGGGCGGCGGATTTTTCGATCTTTGCGGGATCGGCAGCGTCGGCATCTTCTGGCGGTGACACACGCTGAGTCACGGCATCGGTTTCGTCGGGCGAGTCGTTGTCCGAGTCCGCGGGGGAAAGCAACGTGCGATCCGCATTCGAACTCCCGACCGCGGCAATCTCCGCGGGAATCAGTTCCGCCTGGAAGGATTCGGCTACGAGCTTTTCGAATTCTTCCATGCTGGGGAGTTCGCTCACGTCTTTCAGACCGAAGCGCATCAGGAATTCTTTGGTGGTCTTGTAGAGAATGGGGCGGCCGATCACCTGCTTGCGACCGGCGGTGGTGATGAGCTTGCGATCGAGCAGAGTGCTGATCACGCCGCCGGAATCGACGCCGCGGATGTCGCTGATCTCGGGCACGGTGACGGGCTGTTTGTAGGCGATGACGGCGAGCGTTTCGAGCGCGGGCAGCGAGAGCCGGATGGGCGGCTTAAGACTCTTGGCGAATGCCCGCACTACTTCATGTTGTTCGGGCTTGGTGGACATGCGGTATCCGCCGGCGACCTGGCGAATCTCGATGCCGTGGTCGGGGCCGCCGTATTCGCCGATGAGTTCTTCCAGGCTGGAACGCACGCGCGATTTGGCATCGGCTTCGTCGGCGGCGCCCGGTGCGGTGACGGACTCCTTAACGAGGTCGAGCATCTGTTCCAGCGTGATCGGAGTTTCGGCCGCGTAGATGATGGCTTCGAGTTGGGCTTTTAAACTCATAAGTCAGTTGCCAGTTGTCAGTTGCCGGCTGCCAGTAAGAACACCACGTGCCGGCAACTGCCCTACTTCCAATCGTCGCGTACCGCGGCTTGCTCGTTCATGATCGCGTCGAAGCCGACGTGCTTGCGGACGGCGATCTCGCCGAACAGACGTTCTTGCCGAATTTGGATCGCCTGCAAGCGGACCATCTCGAGCAGAGCGAGGAACATGCACACCAGGGCTTGCCGCGATGGGACGCGCATTAACAGCTGTTTCAGGCGAATGGGGCGATTTTCCAGCGACAGCCGGCGGCGCAGGTAGTCGATCATCTGGCCTACCGTGACGGTTTCTTCGTCGACGTTGATGATGGGGCGGGTGCGCACGCGGTACAGCACCTGCTGGAATGTCTTGACGAGATCGATCACGTCGGCGGCGATCTCTGGTTCGGTGCCTTCCGCCTCCATGAATTCTTTCAAGGATGGATTCGACAGCACCGCGTCTTCGATCTGCTGTTTCTGTAAAAGCATTTGGGCCGCGGACTTGAACTTCTCGTGCTCGAGCAGACGGTTCACCAGTTCAGTGCGAGGATCTTCTTCTTCTCCGGCGGCGGCCAGCGGATCGCGCGGCAGCAGCATCTTCGATTTGATATGAATCAGCACCGATGCCATGTAGATGAAATCCGCCGCGACGTTTACATCGAGTTCGCGAATTTTCTCTACATAGGCCAGGTATTGCGCCGTGATGCGCGCGATCGGAATGTCGTAGATGTCGATGTCCTGCTTGCGGATGAGATCGAGAAGAAGGTCGAGCGGGCCATCGTAGACGTCCGTGACGGCGACCGAGAACGGGGAATCGCTTTGTTCTTTTTTTCGCTCGCCTGACGCCGTACCCGCCGCCACAATGATGGCGGAAGAAACAGGCTCGCCCGCGCGATCCCCGAGACTCACAACTTTGATTCCTTCTGTCATTTAGTTGGAACCCTTGCCCAGCCCGCGTTCCTGTGACATCCCCATGGCTGCACGCACCTCATTCATTGTCTCACCTGCGGCCTTGCGCGCGCGGTTCGTGCCGTCTTCAAGAATATCCCAGGCGAGGCCTGGATTCTCCTCAAATTTGCGGCGGCGCTCCTGCATGGGGTTCAGCAGTTTCACCAGGGAGTCGGCGGCCCAGCTCTTGCATTCGATGCATCCGATGCCCGCCGACCGGCAACCTTCGTTCACTTTTGCAATCGTATCTTTACTGCTGAAAATCTTGTGCAGATCGCCTACCGGACATACATCGGGATTTCCGGGGTCCGAGCGCCGCACGCGGGCCGGGTCGGTGACCATGGTCTTCAACTTCTGGCGCACTATGGGTTCGGGATCGGTGAGCAGGATCGTGTTGCCGTAAGATTTCGACATTTTGCGGCCGTCGGTGCCAGGCAACTTCGCCGCGGGCGTTAGCAAGGCTTTTGGTTCGGGAAACACATCACCTGATCTGCCGTAGAACCCGTTGAACCGCCGCGCGATTTCTCGCGTCAACTCCACGTGGGCGACCTGATCTTCGCCGACCGGCACGACATCGGCTTTGTAGATCAAAATATCCGCAGCCTGCAGGCAGGGATAACCAAGGAACCCGTACGTTCCTAAATCTTTGCCCTTGATGTTTTCCTGCTGTTCTTTATAGGAAGGAACGCGCTCCAGCCAGCCCAGTGGTGTGATCATGGAAAACAGAAGATGCAATTCGGCATGCGCGGGCACGTGCGACTGGATGAAGATCACGGACTTTTCCGGATCGAGGCCCGCCGCCAGCCAGTCGAGCGCAACATCCAGAGAATTCTCTTTCACTCGCGAGGTGTCGGCGTAGTCGGTGGTCAGCGCGTGCCAGTCGGCGACTTCGAAGAAGCATTGGTACTCGTCCTGCATGCGCACCCAGTTATCGAGCGCTCCTACGTAGTTGCCGAGATGCAGTTTTCCAGTCGAACGCATGCCGCTGAGCACGCGCCCACGCGATTTGGAGGAAGATGTCATTTGCTTTCAATGGGAGCTGACGATAAGAGAAGCCACACGACCAGCGGAGCCATTCTCATGTTCACACGCGCATGTCGATATGCGATGTTTAAGGGGCTGAAGCATCACGCAGGGCTTACTTCGATAGTAACACGGGGAAACGCGCGTCCAGAACCACGAATTGGTAGTGGCTGCGGTCGACGAGCTTTTACCACTAAGGACACAAAGGTCCACAAAGGAAATCCCGACCAAACTGCAGTCTGTTTGAAATGCCTCACGTTCGTTCGTGCTTGATGATTTTACCGTTCATCGTCGAACTGACCCACTACTCACGATTTACTTCGCCGGAATGCTTTATAATCGCGGCTTTCCCGGCCGGCACGCGAAAAAATCGCACAGAATCCGTGAACACTCTAGCCCGCAAGCTGCGCGTCACCGACTACTTCACTCTGGGCTGGGGCACGATGGTGGGAGTGGGCTGGCTGGTGGTGATGGATGACTGGCTGGGGCGCGGCGGCTCCATGGGCGCGCTGTTGGGCTTCGCGATCGGTGGCGCAGTGTTGCTGCCAATCGGCTGGGTCTACGGCAAGCTGGTGATGGCCATGCCCGATGCCGCGGGCGAAGTGGCATACACTTCGGCGGCGTTTTCGCGCGGCATCAGCTTTGCGACTGGTTGGATGATGATGCTCGCCTACTTCATCGTCTGCCCCTGGGAAGCCGTGGCGGTGGGGCGTATTGCTGGTTACATTGTTCCCGGGCTGGATTCGCTGGAAATCTATCGCGTGGCTGGGCGCCCGGTTTATCTTCCGCATTTGCTCATTGGACTCGCACTTACTGGGCTGCTGACTGTGCTGAATTACCGCGGCATACGCCTCAGTGCAACGTTTCAGAACTGGACCAGCTTTGGGACGCTTGCTCTCTTTATCGTGTTCGTCGCCATCGGAGTCAGCCGCGGATCGCCGCGCAACTTTCCGCCACTGTTTACGCACAGTCCGTTTGTTTCGATTCTGCTGGTCATCCAGATTGTCCCTTACTTCATGACCGGATTTGAGTCAGTGAGCAAGGCCGCGGAAGAAGCTGACCCGGATTTCCGTGGGCGAAGTTTCTTTCGCGCCATCTGGATGGCTATTTTCGTCGGCATTCTTTTTTATACGTGCATCGTTGCGGCGGTGGGGTTCGTGGCTCCGTGGCACGCGCTGATCCGCGAGAAGTTCATGACGGCGGTGGCATTTCAGCAGGCGGTAGGGTCGCGATGGATCGTCAACATCATTCTTGCCGCTGCTTTGCTGTCGCTGTTCAAATGCTTCAATGGAAATTTTGTGGCGGCCAGTCGCCTTGTGTTTGCCCTGGGACGGCGCGGGTTGATTGATGCCGGCGCGGGCAGAATTCATCCGCGGCATCGGACGCCTTCGATTGCCGTGCTCTGTGTGGGAGCCGCCACGGCGGCTTGTATGCTGCTGGGAGATGCGATCCTGGTGCCCATCACCGAAGTTGGCTCGGTCGCGTGCGCGATCGGATGGTCGGCGACCTGTCTGGCTTGTCTTTATCTGGGGCGAGCGGGAGTGCGGTCGAACCGCATTGAGCTTTCAGCGATGGAGCGTGGCATCGCCGTATTTGGATTGCTGGTGGGAATAGCGATGCTGCTGATGAAAGTTGTTCCGCTTGTGCCCGGGCACTTCACGGTTTATGAATGGCTTGCGCTGGCGATCTGGATCGCGCTGGGCGCGGCCTGCGGGCGTAAGAAAGCACCCGCGGAAAATTGATGTGTGCTGATGTGTGATAAAGAGAGGCGAAGATGAAATCTGATTTCAAGCTGCGGCGCGCGTGGGTCATGGTGATTCTCCTCGCAGCCAGTTGCACGCTGTTGGCACAAACGTTCGCGCAAGCGCCTGCCTTCGACCTCGTCGTCATCAATGGCCATATTATTGACGGCACTGGCTCGCCGTGGTATTCGGGTGACGTTGGAATCCGCGAGGGAA
>JBEKDY010000130.1:0-17335 GCA_050014115.1 Candidatus Sulfotelmatobacter sp.
CTCCAACACCTTGGGGCCACCAGTGTGCAGCACCCAGCTATTCAGATCGCCGCGGCGATATCCATGGTCGGCCAGAAACTCGTCGACGTCGTGACCCAAATTCTCGCGGATTAAAGTCGGCACCTCGGGCGAGAGCGTGATCTTGAATCCTTTCTCGGAAACCTTCCAGCCCATCATCGGTTCCGTGTCAGGGTAGAAGACTGACCGGGTCGCGAGAATCTCCGGTCCAGTCGCGTCCAGGTCATCTCCGGTCACGATCACAGCTGCCGATCCATCGGCGAACAGCCCCGACGAAATCAAGTTTGCTACAGAAAGATCGTCACGCTGCAACGTCAACGAGCAAAGTTCAACCGAGACCAGCGCCGCGGCTTGCGAAGGATATGCCTTCACATAATCCGCAGCCCGCGAAATTCCCGCAGCGCCAGCGACGCATCCCAGCCCGAAAATCGGCACGCGCCGGATCTTGCGCGGCAAGCCCATGCGATTGATGAGCAGCGCGTCGATCGAAGGGCTTGAAATCCCCGTGACCGAAGTGAAGAACAGAGCGCCCAACTGCTCGGGCGCCAGCCCGGCGTGATGCAGAGCGCGGCAGAGCGCCTGCTCTCCTAACTCCTGCGCCACCTTGATCCAAATATCGTTGGCCTGTCCCCAGGTCGTGAGTTTGTGGTAGTCCTCCGCGGGCATCGCCAGGTAGCGCCCGTCTACGGTGACGTTGCGGTGCAAGCGCGCAAGGGTCAGGGGGTTTTTAAGCCGCGAGCCCCAATATTCCTGGAGCTTTTCCAGCAGGAACTTCTGCGAGTAGTAATGCTTGGGAAACGCGCTGGCGGCGCTGGCGATCTTCATGGTTCTCTCGATCTGGTTTGTCGCGATTTGGGCTGTCGCGCAAACCCTGTCTCGCTGTGCGGCTCTCGATCCCTGGGCCCGATCTCGAAACGTTACACCTAGACACGTCACATCTGGACGCGTCACATTCAGAGCCGCATAGAACGGGCCGTGCAGCCCAACGGTATTCCGGTCGCGCCCGCCAAACGCGTGCCGACGAAAATATTCTCACAACTCCAGAGTCCGGAGTTGTCACAGCACTGTCAAAAGCCCGAGCACCCCGAACTCCGATATCGTGTCACTGCAATATAGCGATCGACGAAGGGAAACCACCCGGCGAATACGTGGCTACTTCTCCGAGCGTACCATTGCCGGGGTCCAGAAGGAACACCTCGAGCGATCCGCCCTGGCCCCCGACCATCAGATAATTGCCGTTCGGGTCCGCGGCAAGAGACGTGGGTTGCTTCACGGTGGTGAACGGTGAGAGCGTAAGAATGGTGAGCGCGCCCCCTGAGCCGATGGAATACGCAGCCAGATTGCCGCTGGCTGAACTGCTCGAGCCCTGATTGGCTACGTAGAGGTACTTGCCTGAAGGATCGATGAGCAGCGAGACGGGGGCTGACACCCCGGATTCGCCAATCGGTGAATCGGAAAACGGCGTAAGGACTCCCGTGGTGGGCGCAATCGTGAATGCGGAGATCGAATTCCCGCCGGCCCCGTTCACGCAATAGAGGTAGGTCCCGGTTGAATCCACGACCAAGCCCCCCGGAGTGCTGTTGGCGGCGTTGGTGGGGAATAACCCGACCAGGGTGGGCACACCAGCAGTGAGTTTCCATACTTCGATTTGCCCGCTTCCGGTTTGCCCGTTGGGGACCGCAGCCCCGATAAAAATGAAGCCGCCGGAGGGCGCAAGCGCCATGCCGCTTGGTTTGACGCCTAAGAACGTTGTGGTCGGCGCACTCAGAGTTCCGTCGGATGCAAATGACAGAACGGAGAGGCTTCCGGAAGTGGCGTTTGCTACGTACAAGTAGCCTCCCGCTGCATCCATCGCCATCAGCACCGGGGTCTGCGCATCGGCGCCCAAGGGCGTTCGCGAAACCTCTGTGATGATGCCCGTGGACTGGGCAATGGAGAACAGCGAGATGTCATCCTCTCCCGAATTCGCCACGTAGAGATACTTTCCGGAAGGATGCAGCAAAATCACTTCCGGCGCCAGGCCGGTGTCAAAGGGACTGTTCAATAGCGTGGTCAACACGCCCGAGTTGGGGTCCTCCCGGAAGACGGCAATCTGGTTGGCGGATGGCAGGGTGGTGAAAAGGTAGTGACTCTCAGCGGTTCCACAGCTGATCCATGACGCAGCGCTCAAACTCACCACCAACAGCGCCGTTGCTTTCTTTAGCATCCGTAACTCCTAAGGCAAATTTTAAAAGCGAAAAGAAAGGAAACCGCTGGCAGGCCCTGCGCCGGATTCCGCGCGAATCTGTTGTCCGCAAAACGAACCATCTGCCGAGCGGTTCAAACGATTTGCTCTTGGACAGGCACGAGTTCGACCTAGCCACGCCAGGCCGTGGACCCACAGCGTTCCTCCGGAGATTTTCCCTTCAGACTAAAAAATCTTTGAAGACCTATTCTACCCATATATTACCGGGACACGCCATTCCCTGCGGCTAGTGATTGGACTGGCCGGCCCGAGCGCCGGATAATGCGCCTTTCAACATCCGTTGATGCTACGTGTTCTGATGCTGCACGGTTTGATGCTGCGATGCTGCCCTTGCGCGCTCAGGTTGCATCGCGCTAAGTCACCGCGGGGTCCGCGACTCGACGCAAACCTGGCGCCGATGGATAAGGTTCAGTGTGCGAGGGAGGGGCGCGGACTTCCAGATGCCGCGGTTTCCGGCAAGGCGTGGTCTTCGCCGCCGCGAAGCCACAGCCGCAAGCGGTCGAGATACACATACACCACGGGAGTGGTGAACAGGGTCAGCGCCTGGCTCACAGCCAGCCCGCCGACGATCGTAATTCCCAGCGGCCGATGCAATTCCGATCCCGTTCCCCGGCCCAGGGCCAGCGGCAGCCCACCCAGCAGAGCCGCCATGGTCGTCATCATGATGGGACGGAAGCGCAGAATGCAGGCTTCGTAGATGGCTTCGGCCGGCTTCTTGCCCTGCGTGCGTTCTACCTCCAGGGCCACATCGATCATCATAATGGCGTTCTTTTTGACCAGCCCGATCAGAAGGATGATGCCGATCGTCCCAATCACGTTGAGTTCGTTGTGGGTGAGAAGCAGCGCCAGCAGCGCTCCCACGCCCGCCGAAGGCAGCGTCGACAAAATTGTGATGGGGTGAATGTAGCTTTCGTACAGCATGCCAAGCACGATGTATACCGTGATCAGCGCGGTGAGAATCAGGATGGGTTCGCTCGAAAGCGAATCCTGGAAAGCCGCTGCCGTGCCCTGAAAGCTGGCCTGAATCGTGGGCGGCAAACCGATATCACGCTGAGTTTTCTCAATCGCCTGCGTAGCTTCGCCGAGAGAAACGCCTGGCGCCAGGTTGAACGAGATGGTCACTGACGGAAGCTGGCCCTGGTGATTCACCGCCAGCGGAGTATTCGAGGGTTCGTAGTGCGTGAAGGCCGCCAGTGGCACGGCCGTTCCTGTGGTCGAGCGCAGATAAATGTTCTGCAGCGCCTCGGGAGTCTGCTGAAATTGCGGTGCAACTTCCATCACCACGTGATACTGGTTGAGTGGCCGGTACATGGTGGAGACTTGCCGCTGCCCGAACGCGTCGTAGAGGGCATTGTCCAGCGTCTCCGCCGTAATGCCCATGCGGCTGGCCGTGTCGCGGTCGATTACCAGTTTGGCTTGCAATCCGCGATCCTGCTGGTCCGAATTCTGGTCGCGCAGCTCGGGAAGCGCTTTCAGTTTTTCCAGCAGCCGCGGAGACCAGCTGTTCAAATCGTCCAGGTTCCCGCTCTGCAGCGTGTATTGATATTGCGCGTTGCCGAACCGCCCGCCAATGGTAAGGTCCTGCGCTGACTGCAAAATCAGCGTTGCACCCGGCACCACGGCAAGTTTGCTCCTCATGCGATTGATCACGTCGTCAGCGGTCACCGTCGGGCAGCTCTGCCAGAAATGCTTGGGGTGGCAATTGTTGCGTTGCTCCAGCGGTTTCAACATCATGAAGAACCGGCCCTGGTTCAGCGCGGTGTTGCCACCGGTGAAGCCGACTACCGAATCCACCGCTGGGTCCTTCATCACGATGGTGACGTAGCGCTCCATCTTGTCGGCCATGGACTGAAACGAAATATCCTGCTCGGCCATGACCCCGCCCATGATGCGGCCGGTGTCCTGCTGCGGGAAAAAGCCTTTGGGCACTTTGATGTAAAGGAACACGCTCAAACAGGCCACCAGAATGGTTACCGCCAGCGTTACCGGCTGGTGTGCGAGCACCCACTTCAGTGCGCTGGTGTAGGCAGCCAGAAGTCGTTCGAAAAACCACTCGCTGCCGCGGTAGAAGAAATTATGTTTCTCCCCGCTGGGCCGGCGAAGGAATTTGGCGCACATGGTGGGAGTGGTGGTCAGCGAAACCACCAGCGAAACTCCGATTGCGATGCTGAGCGTGACGGCAAATTCGCGGAACAGCCGGCCCACGATGCCGCCCATCATCAGGAGCGGAATGAACACGGCCACCAGCGACGTGCTCATCGAGACCACGGTAAACCCAATCTCTGCGGCTCCCTTAAATGTCGCCTGCACCACGTTCATGCCGTGTTCCACGTAGCGTGCGATGTTCTCCAGCACCACAATCGCGTCATCCACCACAAACCCTGTGGAAATCGCCAACGCCATCAGCGAGAGATTGTCCAGGCTGTAGCCCATCAAATACATCCCGCTGAAAGTCCCTACCAGCGAGAGCGGCACGGCGATACTGGGGATGATGGTCGCGCGCACTGTTCGCAGGAAGGCGAATACCACAAGAATTACGAGAATGACCGAAATAATCAGCGTGGTCTCGATGTCTTTGACCGAAGCACGCACAGTCACTGTGCGGTCCATCGCAATCGTCAAATCAATTGCCGGAGAAATCGAGGACTGCAGAAACGGCATCAAAGCCCGCACCCGGTCGACCGTGGCGATGATGTTGGCTCCCGGTTGCCGGAACACGATGATCAGAACCGCGGGCTTGGCGTTGGCGAGGCCGAGGTTGCGGCTGTCGGAAACCGAATCCTGAACGTCGGCCACGTCTCCCAGCCGCACCGGCCCGCCGTTGTTGTATGCCATAATGAGCGGCCGGTATTGGTCTGCGGTAAATAGCTGGTCCGTGTCGCTGAACGTATACGAACGTCCGCCGTCGGACACCTGGCCTTTCGGCGCATTCGCATTGGCGGCATTCAAAGCGTTGCGAACCGTATCGAGTCCAACTCCCAGTTTGTTGAGCAGCGTGGGATTAACTTCGGCCCGCACCGCCGGCTGCGCCGCTCCTCCTACGAAAACCTGGCCAACTCCATCTACTTGAGCGAGCTTCTGCGCGAGAATGGAATCCGCGGCGTCGTACATCCGGGGCACAGTCATGGTGTCCGAGGTCAGCGCGAGAATGAGAATGGGCGCGTCCGCAGGGTTCGCCTTGCGGTAGGTCGGATTGCTGGGCAGGTTTGCGGGAAGCTGGCTGCGCGCGGCGTTAATGGCAGCCTGGATGTCACGGGCCGCGGCATCAATGTTTCGGTTGAGATCGAATTGCAGCGTGATGCCGGTCGTGCCCAGCTGGCTCGACGAGGTCATCTGATTGACCGCGGCAATGCGCCCGAACTGACGCTCGAGAGGTGTGGCCACGGCCGACGCCATGGTTTGCGGATCCGCTCCCGGCAAGGCCGCGGCTACGCCGATCACGGGGAAATCTACTCTTGGCAGCGGCGCTACCGGAAGAAAGTTGAAAGCGAGGATCCCCGACAGCAGCAGCGCTGCCGCCAGCAGCGACGTGCCAATCGGGCGCCGGATAAATGGTGCCGAAATACTCATGGTCTAAAAAGCTTCTTTAATCCCCCAGCCTAATCTGCCGACTTAATCTCCCGAGGCGGGCTCCTCGATAATTTCGTTGCCGATCTTGTACCGTTCAAACCTGCGCGCCAGCCGGTCAAACCACAGGTAGATCACCGGCGTGGTGTAAAGCGTAAGCAACTGGCTGAGCAAGAGTCCGCCTACAATCGTGATGCCCAGCGGACGGCGCAACTCCGCTCCCGTTCCAGAGCCTAAGGCTAGGGGCAAACCGCCGAGCAGCGCGGCCATGGTCGTCATCATGATGGGACGGAAGCGCAGCAAACACGCCTGAAAGATCGCTTCTTCCGGCGGCTTGTGTTCCACGCGCTCGGCCTCGAGCGCAAAGTCGATCATCATGATCGCGTTTTTCTTCACAATGCCGATCAGAAGGATGATCCCGATAAGGGCCACCACCGTAAGATCGTTGTGCGTGATCTGCAAGGCCAGAATCGCTCCCACGCCCGCCGACGGCAGAGTCGAAAGAATCGTGATGGGGTGAATGTAGCTTTCATACAAAACGCCCAGCACGATGTAAACCGTAATCACCGCGGCCAGAATCAGATAAGGCTCGCTGGCCAGGGAATTCTGAAACGCCGCCGCCGTTCCCTGAAATGCGGTGTGTATGCTTGCCGGCAGCTGAATCTCCTTCTCTGCCGCCTCGATGGCGCGGGTTGCGTCTCCCAGCGAAGCGCCGGGAGCGAGATTAAATGAAAGCGTCACCACCGGAAATTGTCCCTGGTGGTTGACCGCGAGATACGCAGGACTCGATTGCATTCGGGTAAATGTCAGGATGGGAACTGGGGCTCCGCTGGTAGTCACCGCCGCACCATTGGCTGTGGGTGCGCCCGAGTTCGGCGTCACGGTGCTGGGGCGGATGTAAATATCTTTCAGATCAGTGGGAGTCTTCGCGAAGCTTGGGAGAACCTCGAGGATCACGTGGTACTGGTTTAGCTGCGTAAAGATGGTCGAAACCTGTCGCTGCCCGAACGCGTCGTAAAGCGTGTTGTCGATCGCCTGCGGAAATATGCCAAGCCGGGAAGCCGTGTCGCGGTCAATGGTGATGTTGGTTTTCAGTCCGTTGTTGAGTTGATCGGTAGCCACGTCGCGCAATTCGGGCAGGGTATGCAGCTTGTCGACAAGTTTCTGCGTCCACTCCGCCAGTTCCTGCGCGTCGGCATCTTCCACTGAATACTGGAACTCGGTGCGGCTCACGCGGTCTTCCACAGTCAGGTCCTGCACCGGTTGCATGTAGAGAGTGATGCCGCGCACATTGGCAAGTTCCGGTTGCAGCTTTCGGATGACGGTCGAAGCGTCGTCCTTGCGTTCGTCCAGCGACTTCAAATTGATTTGAATGCGGCCCACGTTCGGCGTTGTGTTGGTGCCGTCCACACCGATGAATGATGAAAGGCTCTCCACATCCTCCGTATCCTTGAGGATGATCTTTGT
Organism: Candidatus Sulfotelmatobacter sp.; assembly: GCA_050014115.1. Lineage (GTDB taxonomy): Bacteria > Acidobacteriota > Terriglobia > Terriglobales > Acidobacteriaceae > Sulfotelmatobacter. Next base: position 7,298 of record JBEKDY010000130.1, read on the forward strand.
CAATTCCTGCTGCCGCTGCGCCAACGCGTCAAATGAAACGTCGTCCGGAGCTTCCGAAATTCCCAGAATCACGCCGGTATCCTGCACCGGAAAAAATCCCTTTGGCACGACTACGTACAAAACCAACGTAAGCACCAGAGTTCCGAGGGTCACGAACAAGGTTGCTGTCTGATGCTGCAAGACCCACTTCACGGTGCGGCCGTAGAACGCGACCACGCGATTGAAGTAGTCTTCGGAAATATCGTAGAAGCGGCCTTTTTCTCCTTCTTTGCGATGCTTCAACAACTTGGCGCACATCATCGGCGTCAAGCTCAAGGACACTCCCGCCGACACCAGGATGGTCACCGACAGTGTTACCGCGAACTCGCGGAAGAGGCGCCCCACAATGTCGCCCATGAACAACAACGGAATCAAAACGGCGATCAGCGAAACCGTCAGCGAAACAATGGTGAAGCCGATTTGTCCCGAGCCCTTGAGTGCCGCTTCCAGCGGTTCGTCTCCCATCTCCAGGAAGCGGTCAATGTTCTCGATCATGACGATGGCATCATCCACCACGAATCCGGTGGAGATGGTCAACGCCATCAGCGTCAGATTGTTGAGGCTGTATCCCAGCAGGTACATCACGCCAAATGTGCCGATCAGAGAAAGCGGCACGGCCACGCTGGGGATGACGGTTGCGGAAAGATTCCGCAGGAACAGAAAAATGACCATCACCACCAGCACGATGGTCAGCATCAGCTCAAACTCAACATCTTTCACGGAAGCGCGGATGGTGGTGGTCCGGTCGGTGAGAATCTGGACTTTCACCGCCGACGGCAGCGACGCCTGCAATTGCGGCAGGAGTTTTTTGATCCGGTCCACCACGCTGATGATGTTGGCACCGGGCTGGCGCTGAATATTGACGATCACCGCCGGCGTCAGATTCATCCATGCAGCCAGCCGTATGTTTTCGGTTCCGTCGATAACGTTGGCGACGTCGGCGATTCGTACCGGAGCGCCGTTGTGATAAGCCACCACAATCGGTTTGTACTGCTCGCTGGTGAGCAGTTGATCGTTGGCGCCGATGGTGTAGGACTGCCGCGAACCATCGATCACGCCCTTGGCCTGGTCCACATTGGCCTGCACCAGAGCCGCTCGCAAGTCTTCCAGGCTCAGGCCGTAGGAAGCCAGCGCAGTGGGGTTGGCCTGGATCCGCACCGCGGGCTTTTGGCCGCCGCTGATCGAAACCAGCCCCACTCCGGGCAACTGCGAAATTTTCTGCGCCAGTGCCGTGTCGGCCAGGTCTTCCACTTTCGACAACGCTAGCGAGTCTGACGTCATGGCCAGCGTGAGAATCGGCGAGTCCGCCGGATTCACCTTGTTGTAGATCGGCGGATTCGGAAGATCGGTCGGCAGATAAGTAGATCCCGCATTGATCGCAGCCTGGACTTGCTGCTCTTCCACGTCGATGTTTTGATCCAGCCCGAACTGCAACGTGATCACGGAACTGCCAAAGGAACTCGTCGAGGTCATCTGCGTGAGTCCGGGGACCTGGCCGAATTGCCGTTCCAGCGGCGAAGTCACGGAGGACGCCATCACATCGGGATCCGCGCCGGGATAAAACGTCAATACCTCGATGGTCGGATAATCGACTTCGGGAAGCGCGGAGACCGGAAGCTGCGTGAACGCAACCCACCCCACCAGCAGCACACCCACCATGAGCAGTGTGGTGGCGACCGGACGAAGAATAAATAATCGGGATGGACTCATGGTCGATTCACAAACGATTTACGATTGGCGCACGGTCGAGCGAGGAAGACGGGATCATGGCACAATGCGTCATGACCCCGGAGTTCCTGAAGCTGGAGTTCCCGCAGTTGACGGTTGCCGGCCGCTCGCACCTGCCTTTGGAGGCACGTTGCGAGGGGCGATCTTGCTTCCGTTTTGCAGCTTGTCCTGCCCGTCGGTCACAACCGTGTCGCCGGGACTAAGCCCGCTCTCCACCGCCGTAATATCGCCCTGCGCAAGCGAGACGGTAACCGGACGCGCTTCCACCGTTTGGTCCGGCTTCACGGCATAAACGAACGTTCCCTGCGGTCCGCGCAGAATCGCAGCGGTTGGCACCACCGTGCTGTTCTTGCGCGTTTCCAGCAGGAGCTTGGTGTTCACGAACTGGTTGGGCCAGAGTTGGTTGTCTTTGTTGTCGAACACGGCTTTCAGCTTGTCTGTGCCGGTGGTCTGATCGATCTGGTTGTCGATCGTCATCAGCTTTCCCGTGGCCAGCTTGGTCTGATTGTCCGCGTCGAAGGCGTCCACTTCGAGCGTGGACTTCTGCATATGCTGCGCCACCGTCGGCAACACATTTTCCGGCAGCGTGAAGATCACCCCAATCGGCTGCAACTGCGTGAGGATCAGCATCGGATTCGTGTCTGCGGCGTGCACAATATTTCCAGGATCCACTTGCCGCAAGCCGACGCGGCCGGTAAACGGCGCCGTAATGTTGCAGTAGACAAGTTGCAGCTTGGCATTATCGATCTGGGCCTGGTCGGTGCGCACCTGGCCATCGAGTTGGTCCACTGTGGACTTCTGCGTGTCCACCTGCTGCTGGGCAATGCTTCCGGAAGGAATCAGCGTGGTGTAGCGGTCAAGATTGAGCCGGGCATCTCGCAGTGATGCCTGATCCTTGAATAGTTGTGCCTGCATTTGCTCCAGCTGCACCTGATAGGGGCGGGGATCGATCACGATGAGCAAATCGCCTTGCTTCACCGTTTGCCCTTCCTGGAAGTTGACGCGCATGATTTGCCCGTCGACACGGCTCTTTATGTTCGCCGTGTAGAACGCAGTCACTGAGCCCAGGCCCACCAGGTAGACGGGCATATCTTGCCGCGTTACGGGTGCGATCGCCACCGAGACGGCGCGCGGTGCGGCCGCTTGGGCTTGCTGCTGCTTGGCGTCGCCGCCGGTGCAGGCAATAAATCCGATGCACAGAGCCAGCGCAAATGCCACCGCGAGCCATGACATTATCGCCGCCCGCCGCCTGGGTTGTTCCGGCTGAGCTTGGTTCGGTTTGGTTTGTGTCGAAACGAAGTGTGGATCGCTCATAATTTTACGATGTCAATCCGATAGGCGGATATTGCTCGGACTTTCCAGTTGAAGCTTCCACCGCATTAGACGTATGCAGGTTCCGTTCGGTTTCGCTAATCTGCGCGCAAAAACCGCGAAACTCATCCACTCCAAGGGGATTCTCTGGGAGCAAAAGAGGTGGGAACCGAATCATCGTTGCAGCACCAGAACTTAGCGCAAAACCAGCATCAACTGCGGCCCGGCGACAGGTCAAGAGTGGGGCGAAAGTTTTACAAATCTTTACTCGCTTGCCGTGGATCTTTACGCACGGATCTTCTTGCGTTGATCTTTATCAGATTCGTTGATCTTTATGAGATCCGTCGCCCTTAATCAGGGCGATCTTTATGAGTTGATCTTTTGATTGGATCTGTGTCAGTTGATTCTTGGGAATTGATCACTATGAACCGGCTTGCTCCACCGTGCTCAGCGGCGCCGACGCCGAGTGCCGAATTTCGTAGGCCGTAATCTCGCCTTCATGCTGCAAAGTGAGCCCAATATCATCCAACCCGTTCAGCAGGCAGTGCCGCACGAATTCGTCGACTGGAAACTTCGCCTGAAATCCCTGCTCGTCGCGAACCTCACATTGTTCCAGATCGATCGTAAGTTGATAGTCGTCCGTCTCGCCGGCGCGGCGCATCAGTTCGGCGACTTCACTCTCGCTCAACAGCACCGTGAGAAATCCGTTCTTCGTGCTGTTGTTGGCGAAGATGTCGGCGAACGAAGATGAAATGACCGCGCGAAAACCGAAGTCAGCCAGCGCCCACACTGCATGCTCACGCGACGACCCGCAGCCAAAATTCCTTCCCGCAACGAGAATGCTCGCGCCTTTGTAGCGCGGCTGATCCAGAACAAACTGATCCTGAACTAATTTGCCCGGAACAGAGTCGGCATTCTTTTTTCCGTCCGCTGAAAAGCGCCAATCGTAAAACAAGAACTGGCCAAAGCCTGTACGTTCGATCCGCTTAAGAAATTGCTTGGGGATGATCTGGTCGGTGTCCACGTTGACCCGGTCCAGCGGTGCCACTCGCCCTCGATGCGTACGAAATGGATTCATAGCGAATTCTCTGCTCCTCGAGAACCACTCACTGAAACTTCCAGTTCCGGATATCCGTGAAGTGCCCCTCAATCGCCGCCGCCGCCGCCATCATCGGACTCACCAGATGCGTCCGTCCGCCGCGCCCCTGCCGGCCTTCAAAATTCCGGTTGCTGGTGGAAGCGCAGCGCTCGCCCGGCTGCAGAATGTCCGGATTCATTCCCAGACACATCGAGCATCCCGACTCTCGCCACTCGAATCCCGCGTCGAGAAAAACACGGTGCAGTCCTTCCTGCTCGGCCACACGCTTCACCGTCTGCGATCCCGGCACCACCATCGCGCGCACCTTCGGGCTCACATGATGTCCCCGCGCCACTCGCGCCGCCGCCCGCAGATCTTCGATCCGCGAATTCGTGCACGATCCGATGAATACCCGGTCCACGCCGATATCTTCAATGCGTTTGCCGGCCTCGAGGCCCATATATTGCAACGCGAGCTCTGTCGCCCGCCGGTCGGCATCATCCAAGCTCCCCGTGTCAGGCACGCGCCCTGTCACCGGAGCCACCATCCCCGGATTCGTTCCCCAAGTCACGAACGGACAAAGCTGCGCGGCATCAATCTCGACGACCTTATCGAAGACCGCTCCTTCATCGCTAGCCAGCGTGTGCCAGTATTCGACCGACTTTTCCCATTCGTCTTTGCCCGGCGCAAAACGTTTTCCTTTGACGTACGCGACCGTAGTGTCATCTGGTGCCACCATCCCTGCGCGCGCGCCCGCCTCAATGCTCATATTGCACAACGTCATGCGCCCTTCCATCGAGAGCCCGCGCACCGCTTCTCCGGCGTATTCGATCACGTGCCCGGTTGCGCCGTCAGTGCCGATCTGCCCGATGATCCCGAGCGCCAGGTCTTTTGCCGTCACGCCCTCCGCCAGTCGGCCGTGCACCTCAATCTTCATCGTCTTCGGCTTCTGCTGCGCCAGGCACTGCGTCGCCAGCACGTGCTCCACCTCGGATGTGCCGATACCAAACGCCAGCGCGCCAAACGCCCCGTGCGTCGAACTCCTTGCAGTTGGTTTGCAGGGCCGCAATCTGCCGCGCCGCAATCACATCCGTGATCGGAGTGCCGCGCGGTTCAGTGGGAATATTGTGATCGACGGTGGCGACAGTTCGCGCCGGCTGCCGCACTTTGCGTCCCGCAACCCGCAGCCCGTCGAACGCCTGTGGCGAAGTCACTTCATGCACCAGATGCAGGTCGATGTAAATAATCGGAGACCGTCCGCCCGGTTCTGCCACCAGGTGCGCGTCCCAAATTTTCTCGAACAGTGTGCGCTTCGCTGTCATTGCGATGGATGGGCCCGCCCAAGCGGCCCCGAAGGTTCAATGTGTACCTGTAGTTTTTCACAGGCAAGCAGATCGGAGCAAGCCGCTGCGATCGAAGGAAATAACTCAGGTGGGGACAGCCGACATTTCCTGTGAGTTCTAAATGAACCGCGACTCGACCCCGCCCGTATATACTCTGGGGCTTCAGCTGGAAAGCTGCGACCTTACCCAGGAGAGAAATCATGCAAAGCCGCATCACCGGGACGACCATGCCCGTGCTCGAATTCATCCTTGAACCGAATGAAACCATCATTTCCGAAGCCGGAGAACTTTCCTGGATGTCGAGTGCGATCCAGATGACCACGCACACGCAATTCGGCGGAGGCGGCGGAATCTTCGGTGTTCTGAAGCGCGTCGCCGGTGGCGGAACGTTGTTCATGACCGAGTACCGCGCCGCGGGCTTCGCGGGAGAACTCGCATTCGCCGCAAAGATGCCTGGACACATCGTGCCGGTTGAGGTAAGTCCGACGCAGGAATATCTCATTCACCGTCATGGCTTTCTCTGTGCAACCCAGCAGATTCAGATCGGCGTCGGCTTCCAGCAAACGCTCGGAGCAGGGATTTTCGGCGGCGACGGCTTCTTGCTGCAGAAACTCAGCGGACAAGGCGTGGCCTGGCTGGAGTTGTCGGGCGAGCTGGTAATCCGGGATCTTAAGCCGGGAGAAACCCTGCGCGTGCATCCCGGCCACGTGGGCGCGTTTCAATCCAGCGTTTCATTTCAGATCACGACGGTCCCTGGAATCAAGAACATGATTTTCGGCGGCGACGGCATCTTTCTCGCCGCGCTCACCGGTCCCGGCCGAATCTGGCTGCAGACTCTGCCCATCTCCCGGCTGGCCCACGAACTGCAGGAATACATGCCGCATCACGAGACCAGGCAGACCGTGCAGGGTGGTGTAGTCGGCGGAATTGTCGGCTCGATTCTCGACAACATGAAATAGAAATGACGAATGGCTAAAGGGATCACGCGCGAATTGCCAGGGCCATCAGAGACTAGACCATCAAAGACTAGACCATCAAAGATTAGGCCATCGGGGATTAAGTCACATCTAACTCAGCGTGTTTGATTGCGCGATCAAGCGTCAATCTCGGGTATCATAGAGGGAGCACTTTTACTTGCATGCTGTCCTATGATCGGCGCAAATGATTAACGGCAAACGCATCGCGGTCGTCATGCCCGCCTACAACGCGGAGATGACGCTTGCAGCCACCGTGGCCGATCTGCCCGATCTGGTCGACATCCGCATTCTCGTCGACGATCACAGTTCCGACGGCACGGTCGCTCTGGCCCAGCGTCTTGGACTGCACGTCTTCCAGCATGATCGCAATTACGGCTACGGCCGCAACCAGCAAACCTGCTACCGCGAGGCGCTGGCGGCCGGCGCCGACGTAATCATTATGCTGCATCCCGATTATCAATACACGCCACTGCTGATCACCGCCATGGGCAGCATGGTGGCCTATGACGTGTATGACGTTGTGCTGGGGTCGCGCATCATCGGAGGGCGGGCGCTGCACGGGGGTATGCCGTTTTACAAATACGTTGCCAACCGCCTGCTAACCGCGTTTGAGAATCTTTTTCTGCGCGTGAAGCTGTCCGAATATCACACCGGATATCGCGCCTTCAGCCGCAAAGTTCTGATCGACGTGCCACTGCTCGAAAATTCCGACGACTTCGTTTTCGACAATCAGATGCTCGCCCAGTGCGTGTATTTCGGGTTTCGCATCGGCGAAGTCTCGTGTCCAACGAAGTATTTCGAAGAGGCCTCGTCCATCAACTTCCGCCGCAGCGTGTCCTACGGATTTGGCGTGCTGGGCACCACGCTGGAGTTCGCCCTGCAAAGAATCGGCCTGATCCACCTGCGTCGTTTCAGCGACAAAGGCCGCAAACTCGATCCCGGCTTCCCCACATATTACGCACCGCGTACTGAGACGGTCCGATCCGCCTAGCTCGTGCGGGGGCAGCCCCTTCGGCTGTCAAAGCTCGGTGAAGCCGGCGTTCGATTCTTGGCCTGCTACTTCTTCTTAGACAAAAATCCCAGCACCTTGCTGGCAAACTCGTCGGAAAATCCGAACCGCACCTTGGCCCGCGAGTAAAGATCCACAGCCTTTTTGTCGAGCCAGATCATCGCGGACTTTCCCCAGCCATCCTGCGGACGCGCAAAATAATCGGTGGAGTGCGCCGTCACTTTCTTTCCCGGCTCAACGGTGTAGTAGTAGAGCGCGAGGCTCTTGCGCGATTGCCCCGCGGGGCAGGTCAGCGGATCGGGGAACCCGTGCAGCGAGCGCTCATCGGTGGTAAAGATCAGCGCGTGATTCACCAGCGGCGGATATTTCGCGGCGCAGCGCTTCATGCCGCGCTCCCACAATTCGAGCGATCCGCCCCATTCCTGCTGCCAGCCCGGATTCAGATACAGAATCAAATTCACCCGCCGGTGCCAGCTGGTGTGAAAGTGGTGCATGGAAAAATCGGTGTGCACGTTCAGATAGCCGCCCGGGCCGGACTGATGCAGGCCGCCGCCTTCGAGCATGGGATCAGAAATCAGATTCGGAATCCCGGTCAGCTCTGAGACCCACGCGGTGAACTCCGGCGAATTCATTTCTTCCGTAACCGCCGCAATCGTGGGCGGAAAAAGTTCGCGACGCGGCATTCCCAACTTGTTTTCGTTGGGATGTTTGTACTGCGTCCAGGCGGCGCTGTCAGGGCGGGGAAACTCTTCCGCCATGGTCAGCGCGACTTCGGGCTCGAGGAAATCTTTCAGCAGAATGTGTGGGCAAGGCTGGTTGCCGCGGTATTGCTTCGCCAGTCCAGACAGCGCCGAGCCCCACCTTTCATACGGAAATAGCCGGACGGGGGTTTGAACGGCCTGCGCAGTGGACATAGCCTAAGATCTCCTGGGTTTCTTATAATTGTATCCGATCGGCAAACCCGAAATGGGGATTTCGCCGCTCAGCATCGGCCCGGCAGTGATTCCGCTCAAGGCACACGGCAAACTCGCACCGCGGCATTTTGGTAGGCGCAATCGAGGCCAGCAACTCCCGGCTGCCGCACTACGACCCAGCTCACTCCATATTTCTGTTTCAATCGCGCAAAATCTGCGGAAGAGAAATTCTTCCACGGAGTCTGCGCCTTCACCTGCTCCAGCCATTTCTCGGCCAGCGGCGGAAACATGCTGACCACACCGTTGTCCTTGTTGGCGTCGGCGAGCCGGCTGCGCTCGGCCAGGCAACGGAAGCCGATTTCATCCTCGCCCGGGATGTGCATGTATTCGGGATCGAGCGCGAACACCGCGTCCACGGGAGTGTTCTGCCGAATCCATACAAAAGCCTGCGCCCATTGGTTCCGAGGAGTGACGCCGGGCCACTCCACATGCGCACTCGCCGGAAAAAGCGCCAGCTGCGCGGCGAACATTCCCGCGCTCAACGGAACGAACAGCGCCAGCCAGCGCCAAACCCGGTTCTGCAATACATACTCGGCAATGAACCCGCCCATCACCACGAACATCGCCATGTAAAGCAGATGCAAGCTGCGCAGCGGTTGCAGGCGCGCCAGGCTCTCAAAGCGAGCCGGCAGATCGAACACCAACGCCATCACGAAATAAATGAGATCGTAAATAATCAAAGCGCGGCACAGGAGGTCGAGCCGGCGCGAACCGCGCGCGCGAGCCATCCGCCCGAACCACCAGAACAGCAGCACCGGAGCGAGAATCCCGAACTGCTCATACCATTGCCAGCGTTGGATGTAATGAAATCCATGCCGCAGCGCGGCCTCATGGTAGGCCGGCGAACTCTGGGGATCCAGCGAGATGCCGAACGGAAACAGCAGGCAACCCAGGGCGCCGGCGGCCCCAGAAGTAATCTTCGCGCTGGCGCCGATGTTTCTGACCTCGACGTACTTCATGAACAGAAGCAGGAAACAAAACGAAAATGCAAACGCGGCCATCAGGGGATGCACGCACGCCGCAAACACCAGCCACGGCAGTGCGCGAGCGTATTTGTTTTCCAGCGTCCTGGTCACTGCGAAGATCGCGGCAAACGCCGCCAGGTTCCGCGGATTCAGGTACTGGTCCATGATGTAGAGCGCAGTTCCGGCCACTGGAATCGTAAGCAGCGCCGCCACCAGACACACCCCACCCCACCGCGCTCTCGGGCTCGCAAAGCACAGGCCGCCCAGCTCCCAGCAGGCCAGCAGCAATAAGAAAATCGACGCTACGTGCCACAGAAAGATTCCAACCTCGAATGGCAGATGCGTAATGCGTATGGAAAATGCAATCAGGTTCGGAAACAGCGTCAGGCTGGCATGCGACGCAAAAAATTCCCGCATCACGGGAAACAACTTGGGATTCAGAATCTTCTCGACGCCCGGAAGATAAATTTCCGCGTCCTCGGCGTAAGGGTGGTATCCATGCACCAGCAAAGCCCCGGCCGTCAGCAGGAACAAGCAGGACGCCGTCCGGTATCTCCTCACGCGGCACCACGCGCTGCGCGCCGTTCATGCCGCCATGAAACCACCGCATACAC
>JBEKDY010000131.1:0-20947 GCA_050014115.1 Candidatus Sulfotelmatobacter sp.
AAACAGTTTCATGGACAGTCCAGCCTGAAGACCTGGATCTATCGCATTGCGCTGCACGAAGCGGCGAACCGGAGACGGTGGTGGTTCCGGCACAAGGCGCAGGAAACTTCGATTGAGCCGGCCGATTCGGACTGCATGCCAGAGGGATCGCAGCAGATGCAGGTGGCGCTGACCGATCATGCGGAGTCACCTTTCGATAATGTCGCGCACCACGAAGTGCGGCGAAGAGTGGAAGAGGAATTGAGAAAGGTTCCGGAACCCTACCGGACGACGCTGGTGCTGCGCGATCTGGAAGAAATGTCGTATGAGGAGATTGCCGAGGTGCTGGAGATTTCGCTGGGCACGGTGAAATCGCGATTGACGCGCGGGCGAGAGGCGCTGAAGCAGCGACTGACGCCTTACATCCGGCAGGTGGGAGCGGAAATGGGGTTGACGGCTCCGCGCGATACGGCTGCGCGGGAAAAAGATGCAACGCAGGGGTCGCGGGTTTCTGGTGGGGGTAGAAGGGTTGAGGTGACGCGATGAGTGCACGGGAAATGCGGTGCACGGAGGCGAAGGAGCTGTTTTCGCCGTACCTGGATGGAGCGGTCACGGGCCGGCAAATGCTGGCAGTGGAGCGGCATCTGGCGGGCTGCGCGGGCTGCCGGCAGGAATACCAGCTTTTGCGCGAGGCGCAGCGCATGCTGGTGAGCATGGGAAAGCCGAAGGCTCCGGAAGATTTGGGATTGAAGTTGCGGCTGGCGATTTCGCGGGAAGCGGCGCATGCACGGCAGCCGCTGCAAGGTCCGCTGGTGCGGCTGGAAAATGCGCTGAATGCGTTTATGGTTCCGGCGGCGGCGGGATTTTTGGCCTCGCTGGTGATTTTTGGGGTGGTGATGGCATTCTTTTACGTCCCGACCTTGCAGGCGAATAGTCAGGACGTGCCGCTGGTGATGGTGAACCAGGAGCCAGAGTTGCAGCAGAGCTCGTTCGGCATGAATCCGATCAACGACGACTCGCTGGTGATCGAGGCCTACATCGACGCCAACGGGCGGGTGCAGGATTACCGCATTCTGTCGGATCCCGACAATTCCAAAGAGTTGGCGCCGCAGCAGAAGAGCATGCTGATTGATTTCATGACCTTCACCACGTTCCGTCCGGCATTGTCGATGGGCAAGCCGACGCCGGGGCGGGCAGTGCTCTCGTTTTCGAAGATCAGCGTAAGAGGGTAGCGGATCGCGCTCCCCGCTCTTCGACTGCGCTCAGGGCGGTCTTTCTCGCAAAGGACGCGAGAAGGGGCCCAGTGATTCTTCTCCCGCCGTTTTTATCCCCGAATCAGGCCTCGCATTTTTCTGGCGACTCGCAGCAGTCGTGGGAAGCGCTCGCCTGCCGCGAGTTTCAGGAGCTTCTCCGGTGCGAATTGGGTTTGAAGGCCGACATCGTCGTAAAGGCCTGTTAGATCGACAAAAGCGAACTTTGGGGAACTCGTTTTCTGGAGACAGAACTGCGAGTAAGGCAGCGCGTAGATAGTGGCGCCGACGGCTTCCGCAAAATACACGGCGAATGGGAACACCAGCGTCGGCTCGAAACGAGTGTTGTGCTCCCACACGGACCTGGTAAAGTCATCGCCGCCCAGAAAGCCACCGGCGCGCACTTTGGGGTAGACGCGAATCAAATCAATGGCGATACCCTTCAGTGTGTGGTCGGCATCGATGTAGGCAAAATCCAGCTCGCCGTCGGCGATCTGGTCGATCACTTCGGTCGTCTTGCCCCGCAGGATCACTCGTTTTGCAGCGGCGAAATCCGTCTTCGTTCTTGCTTCCTGGAAGAACTCCTCTAATTCCGAGTCCGCTTTGTTGGACGGTTTGTTCCAGTCGTTCAAGTGCCTCCAGGGGTCGACCATGTAATATCGGGTCAACCCGGGACAACTTTGCAACATGACCGCCGCGAAATCTCCGCGGTAGACGCCTACCTCGGCCATCTGCCGCCCTCCGCAGGACCGGATAAATTCAGCCCAGAGTTCCAGCCGGGATTTTGAGCTCGAAATACACTGCTTGAGAATTTGTTCCGGCAAATCAAGCGGTCGAGTGGCGTCCGCCATAGGATTGCTGGTGACCGCTTGCACCTGATTACCCGTGGATTCCATTCTTAAGTGGGGTTCTGCGCCTGTCTCGAAGTGTACACTGGGCGGCCTGTTCGACGGGCGAGGGGACGAAACGACAGGCGGTGCTATCGCTTTCCTGAACCAACATAAGGCATGCGCGACCGGCCGATTCAACCCGAGGATGATGGAACTGCCAAGGTGTGGAAAAAGGCTCGATCAATGGGCCGGTGGGGACGGGCCTGCGCTGCATAGAGCTGGTATTTTGCCGCGCGCAGTAGTTTGGTAACTTCATCGGAGTTCTCGGCCGAGACTTCGCACCAGATTGTCGGCCTAGCTTCCTTCAGTAGTTTTTCCGCGCCCTTGAGAATGCTTGCCTCGTGGGTCTCCGCGTCGATTTTCAAAACGGAGGGTGCGGGAAAATGCTCCAGAAGAAAATCCAGGGTCAGCGAAGCGGTGGGCTGAAGGCGGCGCGCTCCAGTTGCCTGAGTCGACCCCGTGGCCTCAACCAAGTAGTTCGAGGCCCGGGCCCGCTCGGCGATGGCCAGCTTGGAGATTCGGTTTGAATCCGAAATTGAGGCGCATAAAACTTCAACCTGTGCAGATGGGTATCGGCGCGCCTCGATCCGCTGAGATGAACGATTGATCAAATGGGCGAGCCAGAGATCGGGCTCGATGGCCAGCACCGATCCCGATTTTCCCGCGAGCGCGGCGGCACAAAAGCTGAACAGTCCGACGTTGGCACCCACGTCCCACACCACCGCACCTGGCTTCACGATCTCTTCCGCCATGTCGTATAGCATGGGGTCCACCCGTGACATGGCCGACCAGTAGCGCAGACCGGCCTCGGGCGTGACATAAATCGGAAGACGCCCAAATTTCGATGGGAGGCGGCGACGCAGCACAACTCCTCTGCTTAAATGTTCCGCCAGACTGCGAACGCTCATGGCACCCCTTAAGGGAAGGTCGATTCATTTTCGCACGCGGGGATGAGTGCGCACAGTCTCGAAGCTCTTGGCGATGTTTCGCCGATCTGAAATGATCACCTTGGCCCGTCGACGGCGGCTGTCCGATTCCGCTAGAATTCGACCGACCCACTGTGCATCCGAGGCAAACGATGATTTCTAAGCTAGTCCGCAAGACACGCACTCTAATTGACACCTTTCACGACTTTTCCCGCGAGCCCCTCGCCTCGTTCTCGGCGCTGGAGGAGGGCTTAGAGGATCGCCGCCAGCCCGTTCCGTCGGAACTCGTGCGCCGGGTTCTCAACGCCTACGAGGCCGCCAAGCGTGATCAGAAATCGGCGGCTGCAGAGTATCAAGCTAACGGCGAGTGGACGGCGCTCATCGAGGCGAAACTGAGGGCTTTTCGCGAGCGGGGGTCAATGGGCGAAGTCTTGGGGTCATTTTTCCGAAACGAAGACGCATTCTTTGGCTTGTCCGACTACGCCACGCTGCCTTATCTGAAACCCCACCGGAACGTGATGATCCGCACGCTCTTCGTTAACTCCATGCTGCATGACTACCGCGTTTGGTGCGAGTTGACCGGAAAGAAAATAGAAACTATTCGCACGCCTTGGGCGGGCAACCCCTTCGGATACTTCATCGACGGAACCTTAGCGGTTCCCGCCACCTTTCGCCATCACTACGTCGCTGAGAAGGCCGTGGCGATGATGGGTCGCAAGGGAGTCCTGGTAGAAATCGGAGGTGGGTGGGGCGATGTTGGCTTCTTCGCCCTGAGATTTCCCGGCGTGCTTTACGTGGACATCGATCTGCCCGAAATCTTGCTGCTGGCGTCGTATTGGCTGTGCAGCACCGTGCCAGATCGCAAGATCGCGCTCTACGGCGAGCAGGACCCCAAGACAGTGCTCGCCGACATGGAGAATTACGATGCCATCCTGTTCCCGAACTTTTGCCTGCCCTTTCTGCCAAAGGATTCCGCAGATGTTTTCGTGAACACTCGCAGCCTGTCGGAAATGCGGCCGGAGACCATTCAAGAATATCTTGGGCAGATTGCGCGCACTTGCCGAGGATATTTCTTGCATGAAAACAGCGACAGACCCCAGTCACAGCTCGGGCACACCGAGATTCCCGCCTCGTCGTTCCCGGTCGAAGGATTTCGGCTGCTCAACAAGGCCATGTCCCCCTGGAAGGCGGGCGGAGGCCGTTATCGCGAGTTTTTGTACGAGCGAATCGCGGCATAGTTTCGGTAGGCCAGCGCGGTTCACCCTCCCTCAGTTTCGGCCTTTAGACGGGGCGCGACTCAACCCTTGTGAAGCGCTTTTTGAGGCGCAGGAATGGCGACTCGAAATAGCGGTAGGAAAACGCCGCCATGGTGATGGTCACGAGCAGACTCAAGCACCAGTAGCCCAGAAAGTCGTGCAGATTGTGCACGAATCCTCCCCACAATTTCACGGAAAGATGGATCGCGAGCATGTGAAACACGTAGAGACCGTAGGAAATCTTGCCGAGATAGCGGAGCCAGCGAGGAGCAAACGGCGAGCCCAAGGCCGAGAGAAACATCAGACCCGCGCCCAGCGCAACGGCCGGGAAACCAAAAAGCATGAAGCTGCGGGTCAGGCCGTAAAGATGTCCAGCGGCCAGCCAGAATCCACAACCTGCTAACAGGAGAATCAGCCGGGATGACCATCGCAAGGTTATCGGCTTCTTCCACAAGAGCACGGCGGTCGCGATACCGAGCGCCAGAGGATCAAGCCGGGTGAGCGTGCAACTGGTAATGAAAACCTCAGAATGCTGGCCGCGCGCGAAGCCAAACAGAAGTTGCCGCGCGAGCGTGGCGATGGTCAACAAAGCGGCGACCGCGTAGAGCAATCGCTTCCGTTGGCCTCCTTTTGATAGGAATGCCGGCCACAGCAGGTAGAACTGCTCCTCCAGGCTCACGCTCCACAGCGGCCACATCAGGGATATAACCTGGAAATGGAGCGGGAGCCAGTTCCCTAGCATGAACACGAACGCGAGCGCGTACTTCGGCGGGAAATATTGACTGGAGTCGACCAGCGGGAGCAATACTGCGATCAAGAGCCCGAGAAAATACAACGGCCAAATGCGCAGAATGCGCCGCAGGTAAAAGAAGCGCAGGTCAAGTTTTCCGCACTGTTCTTGTTCGCGGAGCAAAAGCTCGGTAATCAGGTAAGCGCTGAGAAGAAAGAAAAGGTCTACCCCGAATCTTCCGGCGGACGCCGCGCTCGCAATCAAGCTAGCGAAAGGAACTCCACGCGCCGCAAAATAGGCCGCGTCGCCGCCCCCCATGGTGTGAAAAACGAAAACGGCAAAGAAAGCAAAGAAACGAAGGCAGTCCAGTTCAGGACGATAGAAGCGTTCGCGCTGTGCACCTGCATCGTTGCGGGCTTCCGGCGTTGCAGGGATGGACATTTTTGAGTGGGTGAAATTTTAGCATCGGAAAGGGAAATCTCATCTTCTCGTCATTCGAGAAGCCGCCATCCCATCTGGAATGTCATTGACTTGTCCATTCGCACAGCCGTAAGATTCGCGCTTGCCACCGGCCAAGCCAGTTCGCAGCCGCCGGCCCTGCCCGGTTGCCCGTAAGCTCCCGCCTAACGACTGTCTGAAAGACATTGAACGAGACATGATGAGGACGATGATCCGGATTACGCTCTTAATATTGACCGTTGCCCTCTACAATCCTGGCCAGGCGCAGACGGCTACGCCTCCGAAGAAGCATCTCTTAGTCATTGGCGAAGAAAAAGGATACCGGCACGAAGCGGTTTCCCACGCGATGGCCACGATTGAGCGGTTGGGAACGGAGAGCGGATTGTGGGATACCACGCTTCGCACCGATACTGAAGTCCTGACCAAGAAGAAGCTGGAATACAACGCCAAGAATCTGAACGATTTCGACGCCGTACTTTTCTACACGGGCGGCGACCTCGAAATGGACGCGCAGCAGAAGGCCGACTTCATCTCGTTCATCCACGATGACGGCAAGGGATTCATTGGAGTGCACAGCGCCGCCATAACTTTCGTCGACTGGCCGGACTACGGAGACATGATCGGCGGCTATTACGACGAGCATCCGTGGCTAACTTTCGACGCGCCCATTATTGTGGAGGACCCGAGTTTTCCGGGCATGCAGCAATGGCCGCGTGAGTTTGTGCTGCGCGACGAGATCTATCAGATGAGAAATTATTCACGGGACAAAGTACGGGTGCTGATGCGCCTCGACGTGAGCAAGCTCGATATGAAGAACAAGAATGTCCACCGCACCGACGGCGACTTCGCGGTGACTTGGGCGAAGATGTACGGCAAAGGCCGCGTTTATTACACTACCTTGGGACACGTGAAAGAGAATTGGGACAAGCCGGAATTTCAGCAGATGATCACAGAGGCCATCGCATGGGCCATGGGTCTGGAAAATGCGGATGTAACGTCGCGTCCGCTCCCGCGATCGGACGCCGGAACGGAAAAACGGTGAACACGCGCTTGAAGCTTCATAGGAGAGATTCTCTTGTGGGTGTTTCCTTCGTGAACCTTCGCGTCCTTCGTGGTTAATGAATTTAGGTTTCTTAACAACGCACAATGCAGACAACGTCAATCACGCGTAGAAGTTTTGTGAAGATGATCGCGGCTGGTGTGGCTGCGACGGCAGTTCCCTTGCGGGCATCGGCTCGGCTCAACCTGGGGATTGGCACTTACAGTTATCACAATCTCTCCATGGATGCGATGATTGCGCAGTTGAACGCTCTTGGGGTTCGGGAAATCGAAATGTCCCGCGGCGAGTTCATGCTGATGAATCATCCCACCGATGATCTGTTCCGTTCGGCTCGGGCCAAGTTCGATCAGGCAGGAATCCACTGCGTGTCGTATTACACGGCGACCATCAAAGAAGATATCGACCTCGAGAATGCCGTTCGGTTTGCCAAAATCCTCGGCGTCAGCAATATTACCGGCGACGCGACTGGCGGAATCCTGAATCGAATTGACAGCCGCCTTACGCAGGAGAAGTTAACTTTCGGAATCCACAACCACTACTTCAAAGGACAGAAATTCGCGTATGAGAGTCCTGAGGACGTTTTGAATGCGCTGAAGGGATTATCCAATACGGTTGGCGCCACCGCGGATGTAGGCCATTTCGCATCGTGCGGGCACGATCCCGTGGACGCTCTGCGCAAATTGGGACCGCATCTGAAACTGGTGCACCTCAAGGACATTCAAGCCGTCGACGGCGAGGTGAATGTGCTCCTCGGAAAAGGAATCTCAAAGATTCCGGAAGTGATGCAGGAACTACGCCGCCAGAACTTCGCCGGACTCGTCGCGGTGGAGTACGAAAAAGAAGGCGACGTGAACGAAGATATGCGGCAGGACATGGAATTCGCTCGCAAGTTAGCGTAGTCCGTCCGGTAGTTCCCGCCGACGCGTTTTAGAAATCGATTTCCCTCAGTTGCTGGCAACAGGCGATTTATCGGGAGGGTTCGCAGCCTTCTTCTCCGGGATCAAGTCTTTAGGCTGCACTCTGGCGTCGTAGACCAGATTGAAGAAGCCGACCATCATTTCATCCCAGCTCTGCTGACCCCAAATCACAGTTTTCGTGGGATCCGGATTCTCCGGATTATCCGCCGAATTGTCGAAATGCGCGGTGCATTCGATCTTCGTACCTTTCGGCAAAACAATCGGTTCCTCCAGGTTGTACCAGAGCTGCCAGTGCCAGTTGTACGCCGGCACACGCAAGAGCGTCCGTGTCTCGCCGTTGGGAAACACCACGCGGTATTCGAAGTCCTTGCCCCGCGTGTGCATGTGGGGATGCAGGCCAGCCAGCGTCACTTCGTGGGCCACTTCAAACGACGCATCGACGCGGTAATTGGGATCACCGGGAGGAATTTTGAACGTGCCATTCACCGCGGAAAGAGTTTGCACCCGGTCTTTCGGAACTTCTTTCGCCAGGACCAATCCGAGTTTGGTGCGGTCCATCACAGGCTTTCCGTTCGGCGTGTAGTGCACTTCAAATACGATGTCGGACCCCGCCTTGATCAGCTTTCCCTGGCCCGGCTGCAGGATTTCCGCGGGCTGGCCCGGCGCATAGCCGACCAGGAAGTCGCTGGGCAGCGCGCTGGTATCAGCCTTGCCCTCTTTCTCCGGCGGCGCTTCAAAAAAGACTCCAGGCTTCTGATCTTTGAAATAGTTCGAGCCGGGCTCGCGGACATACGCGATGATGTGGTGCACCACGGCACGCTCCGTCGGACGCACTTCGGCAGCCTGCACCCACGTGTCCTTGGTGAATCCCGTGGGCACAATCGCGTATTGATATTCCACCATGCCCGATTCAGGCACCGGAAACTCCTTTGGGAGTTGGATAACTACGTCCGGCTTCGGGATGCCCCAACCCTCCGTGAAGTTGAGTGGAGCAGGCATGTCCTTCATGTCACCTTTAGGCGCGCCAGCCGTAACCCACGCCACAATCGTTTTGATGTCCTCGTTACTGAGCGCGCGATTGTTGGAGAAGTGTCCGTATTGCGGATCGGCGTACCACGGCGGCATAACTTTGTGCTGCACCGCCAGCTTGATCGCCCCCGTCCAGGGACGAACATCTTCATACGTCAGCATGGAGAACGGTCCCGCTTCACCCGGCCGGTGACAACTCTGACAATTTTTCTGCAGGATCGGGGCGACGTCCTTGGTAAACGTCACACTCATGCCACCCATCTGTCCAAACAAGGGCAGCGCCAAACAAGCCGCGAATCCGAGCGAGAGCGCGATCCGTCTCATGAAGGTTTTTTCCTCGCCGCTATTCTACAGAATAATCAGCGAAACCTCCCGGTGAATGAAGGAAATTCGCCAGGCGTCTCTCGCTGGAGGACTTGTAGAGGACTGGGCTTGAGGGTGGAAATGAGAGACAGCAAAACTGCCATACACCCGCTACTCGTGCCGATCACTTTCGTACCCTTGCCCGAAGGTCTTCGGAACATGAGGATCTTGTGTGGAGTCTAATCCTGTTATGGCGATACCACCCAGAAGATGGGTCGGATACGCGCTTTTGGCTGCTGGCCTGTCGCTCCTGTTTGACACCCTCACCTTTCTCCGAACAAATTGGTCGCCGCTGCATATCCCGATGTATGCCGAGAATGAATTGGCAATTGGGTATCTGCTGACCGTTGTGGGCATGGTGTTACTTTTTGCCGCCACTCTCAACCGCACGCTCGATCGATATGCGCCTGATGTCTCCACGAAGATGGAGGCCCAGCTTGCGCAGCAGTCTGTCGGCGGTAACCGTCGGCGAGAATTGCCCCTCAGTCAGAAATCTGTGTTCGCCAGAAAGGCCGCCAGCTGGCTCATCGTCGCGCTGGGAGTTCTCATTGGACTGCTGGCCCTTTCGCTATCCGGGCAGCGATGGATTCCTGACCGCGCCGCTGATCCCTACTGGTACAAGTCGTGCATCCAGACCGCCGGAATTGGTCTCCTGGGTATGACCTTTATTGTTGGATCCCTTCTCGGGACGCGAAACCCGCGGCGTGGAGGGCTGGTTTTTCTGATTTGTGCGCCGTTCGTAGCGTTTTCGATCGGTTATCCGGAAGCCGGTTTCTTGGCTTGGGTAAAGGGCGATGGCATCTTCTACTCCCCATTTCTCCGAATCGCACTTGGTTTGGCACTGCTTTTTTTTGTTCCTTTTGTCGTGCCGCTATTCGCGATCCGAAACAAGAAACGCGCGATGTATCTCTTCCTGATTTCGGCAGCTCTTGTCAGTCCAGTGTTCGTCAGGTCCCAATGGACTGCCTCACTGCTCCCGAGGCTCGCAGGGTGGTCAGCGCTATTGGTTGCGTTTGGACTTTTTTGGTTGGGCACTAACAAATGGGGCTGGCCTCCTCTGCTCGCACAACGACCCGCATCGCGAAGGAGACTAATTGGGAACGTTCTTGCGACGTGCGCGGTGGTTGTGATCCTGGACATCGCCACCACCTTTGCAATGACAGCGTGGCAATCATCGCTCTGGGGGCCCGACTGCTCGGGGAGAGCGCTGTTTACTAAGCCAGCATTCCCTGGACAGGCTGTGTTCACTGCACGTTTGATTTACGTAGGCCACAAAAACACCGATCGACTTGGATGGCAAGCAGGCGACTGGGCAATCGGCGTCGTTCAGGATCGGTTTTGGGGGCTGCCTCGCTGGAATTCGCATTTCGTTTTGTTAACGCATGCCATCTTCTGGGAAGGCGAAACGTATTTTATTGACGGCCGTCGGCCGGAGGGTTTACTGACGCGCTTCCTTCCAATTGTGGAAGCGGGACCATGCGCCCGCAGCCGGCCTATTGTTGACGCAACGATCGACTTGCGGGCATTGCAAGAGACGCTACCCGCTAGCGGTGCGCGCATCATCGGATACGTGCGAAAGCCCGAGCCCTTTACTCAAGGGCTCACACCTCCTACGCCGCACACACCTTTTGTCGGCGCAAAGATTACGGCGACAAGTTCCTCGGGCAAGACCGTCGCAGTTGCGGATCCAGAGGGAATCTACGAAATCGATGGCTTGCCGCCAGACGACTACACGCTGACGGTGGATTTGCCCGAGACCCAGTCCGCACCAGTTGGGAAGCTGAATAAAGAAGCTTTCATTCACAGCAAACTGATCGAGCAAAACTTCCAGGTCAGTTGGGACGGGAGCATTGAGGGCACGATCAGAGATGCTGCGGGAGCACCGGCACAGACTTGGTTGCTCTTGCTGAATCCGGACGGAACAGACACAATTCCCCAGGTTTCGGGCCTTCAACGGACTGACGCGAGTGGCCACTTTCGTATTTCTGAAATACCTCGTGGCCGTTACAAGTTACTGGTCAATCCGTGGGGGCCGCAGGAAGACTCTCGATATCCATCCGTTTACTATCCGTCCGCAAAGACTTTCGGCGATGCCCAAATCATTGACCTAAGCGACGGTCAACACATCCAACATGCGGATTTTGTTCTTCCAAGACTCCAGGAGCGGAAGATGCAAGTTCGAGTGACGTGGCCCGATGGTAAGGCCATTGACGGTGCGTGGGTCTATGTGGCATACGAGAACACAAAAGGTTTCCAGAACTTGACCGATGCCGCTCACGTAGCGATTACCGATCATAAGGGTCAAGCCACTTTCGATGTGTTTGGCAAATCACGCATTCGCATATATGCAGAAGAGGCTGTCAATGATCTTAAAGGGCCTCCTTTCGTCTCATCTCGCTACAGCGTACCCGCTGAGTTTGAAGCCGATAGGGTGCCGGATGAGCTGGACCTCGTCTTACGGATAAACAAGTCGCCTGGCGAGCACTGAACAACCCTCGAATTCCGAACAAATTAGGTGTAGCGCGCGTCTCACGCCATTCCTTTACGACGGCATGAATTGGTCTCCGTCGTCAGGGGTGTGGCAGTTTTGCCGTCCGTTCCTTCCACCCCATCTGGGGGTTTGACCCTCCGCCGGGAAGCACTTAAACTTGGTCATGTTCCCGTTTTCGTTTGGCGGTCGGCCTATGGCGGTCGTCATTCGGCGCTTCATGCAGTAGCCATCCTGGGGAGGTTTTTCCTGAGTTCACGGGTTCGAGGGCCGATTCTGGCGGCTTTGTTGGGGCTGCTGGCGCCGCTATGCGCGGGGCAGGGCAATTCTCCCATTACGCTCGATACCAACAACGAGACCCTGTTTGCCGTCCTGACCGCGGTGAACGCCTGCGGGTTCGATGATGGTTTGGCGATTTCCGACCCTGTGCGGCTCGAGGTCCGGGCCGAGGTGGAGAAAAATCTGAAGTCATCGGACGATGCGCAGGCCACAGCCAACGCAATGTGCGACTTCTACCAATCAACCCGGGGCAACGGCTCCGCCCACGACCTGTCGCAGTATGTTTCCCTGGCGCTTTATCTGCAGGGCCCGCCGAATTTTCTTCCGAAGGTGAAAGAAGACGAGATGCCTCCGGACGCGGGGCCGATCGCGGGGTTCGGCGCGCTCCTCGAAAAGTTCTACGAAAAAGCGGGATTGCACGCCATCTGGGATCGGCACAAGAACAACTATGCGATGGTCGCCCGCCGCTATCACGAGCCGCTGGCCAAGATGGTGTTCGATACCGAGATCTACCTCAAGATGCAATCGGGGGGATACCTGGGGCGCAACTTCACGGTCTATCTGGATTTCATGGGTGATCCCAGCGAAACCAACGCGCGCAACTACGGATCGGATTACGACGTGGTCGTGTTCCCCTCGCCAGACTCGGCGGCGGGCTCGCCGACGGACTCGCCGTTGAAGATGAATGAGATCCGGCACACGTTTCTGCACTACCTGATGGATCCGCTTGCAGAAAAGCATCCCATCGCGATCAAGCTGGTAACCGAATGTCTGGTGCGGGCCGTCGAGATTCGCACCACCGGGCCCAAGCAGACCGCGGAGGCGATGCGGGCCCAGGCTGTGGACGATGCGGTGCGTCAGGGCTATATCCTCACCAAGTATTTCTATAACGCGCTGGTGGGTTTCGAGAAAGATCCCGCTGGGATTCGCAGCGCCTATCCCGACATACTCGACGCCGTGGATGTAAGAAAAGAGGAGAAAGCGGCCGCCGAGGTAGACTTTGCCAAGTCCGCATCGCCGGAACTGCTGCAATTGTCTCGGCTGCAGGATCGCCAGATGCTGGTCAATGCGGAGAAGCGGCTGGCAGCGGGCGATACCAGGGGCGCGCGGGAACTGGCGCAGCAAGCCATGGACAAAAAGATCGG
This sequence comes from Candidatus Sulfotelmatobacter sp., assembly GCA_050014115.1. Lineage (GTDB taxonomy): Bacteria > Acidobacteriota > Terriglobia > Terriglobales > Acidobacteriaceae > Sulfotelmatobacter. The sequence continues at coordinate 12,772 of JBEKDY010000131.1, forward strand.
CGATCAGGGGCGCGCTTTGTTCATCCTGGCGGAAGTGGCGGTGGCCAATAAAGACATGCCCACCGCGCTGGATAACTTTCACAAAGCCATCGCGGAAGCCAAGGAAGCCAGGGTCATCGCCTGGTCGCACGTGTACCTGGGAAGGATTCTGGATTTGAAGGATGACCGCCCTGCGGCCGTGATCGAGTACCAGGCAGCGTTGACGACCGGCGGCCAGTTGCCGGAGATCAAGGCGGCCGCGGAACGAGGGCTGGCACGGGCCTATGAGCCGCCCGCAGCGAAACCTCAGTAGGCAAGCTCGGATTCCGGTTACAATGCCGGGTTGCTGTGCAGCGGTCGGCGGCGACGTCAGTTGAAAATCGAGCAGGTTCGAAGGCATAGGAGAACGCATGAAGCGAGCAGCGATGATAGTTGCGGTGTTGGCAATATCGGTCTGGAGTCTGGGGCAAAGTACGAATAAGCCGGCGTCACAGAGCGGGCAGGCCGCGCCAGCGGCCGGACAAACTGGAACAGCACCGCAGGGCAAGCGCCCGCCGGCAGCTAAAACGCAGCCGGAGTTCGACGCCTACAAGGCAGCCATAGCGCTGACGGACCCGGTGGCGCTGGAAAAGGCGGCCGACGACTTCGCCGCAAAGTTTCCTGAGAGTGAATTGCGTGCCCCCCTGTACACGGCGGCCATGGGAAGGTATCAGCAGGCTAATAACGCCGACAAGATGATTGACATGGGCAGAAAAGTCCTGGCGATTGACCCGGATGATCCCGCTGCCCTGGTGGGTGTATCGCAGGCCCTCGCGGAGCAGACCCGCGACACGGATCTCGATAAGGATCAGAAGATTGCAGAAGCCAAAAAGGATGCCGAGCGCGCACTGATCACAATTGACACCGACATCCCGACCACCGGCTATTCTCCGGAAACCTTAAGCGGGTTCAAGGGTTTCGTGCGATCCGAGGCATATATCGTCCTGGGCACAATCTCCTTCAAAGCCAGTAATTGGGCGGATGCGGAGATGAATCTCAAAAAGTCGATTGATGCGTTGCCGTCGCAACCGGATTCGTTAGCGGTCTTTCGGGTGGCGGTTTCGCTGGACATGCAGAACAAAATTCCAGAGGCCATGAAATACGTCGACCAGGCGGTGGATCTCACGAAAGATCATCCCGACTCCGGAGTGGGGAAGGCGGCGCGCGATGAAAAGGACCGTCTGACCAAGCTCAACAGCGGCACGGCGCCCGGACGCAATCCGCCGCCGAAATAGAGTTCCCGGCTCCGCCGTATTTTCGGCGGAGCCCAGGCCTGTATTGGACCCAGAATGAAAGAACGGGAAATCACCGCTCTGGAAGCGGCTTTGAACTACCACTTTCACCGCCGGGCCGTGGTGGAGCAGGCTCTCACCCACAGTTCACAGGCGCGCGAGCAGGAGTCGCAACAGGCCGGCGAAAGCAAATACAAGGTCAGCGATAACGAACAGTTGGAGTTCCTAGGGGACGCCGTGCTCTCGCTGATTACCAGCGAAGAGCTTTTTCAGCGGCTTCCCCATTTTCGCGAGGGCGAACTTTCCAAGCTGCGCGCGCATCTAGTAAGTGAGCGGCATCTCATCCAGGTAGCGCAGCAGTTGGAACTCGGCCACTATCTGCGCCTCGGCCGCGGAGAAGAAAAAAGCGGCGGCCGCGGAAAAACCGCCCTTCTGGTGGACGCGCTCGAAGCCATCCTGGCGGCTATTTATCTGGATGGCGGCCTGGATGCCGCGCGCGAGTTCGTGCTGCGGGAGATTGTGGCTCCGGAACTGGAGCGCATGGCTCTGAAAGGCGGCGCGCTTCCGGTTACGGATTTCAAGTCGGCGCTGCAGGAAGCGCTGCAGGGCCTGGGGTTGCCCCAGCCCTCGTATGTGCTGGTGGAGGAGGCAGGGCCCCAGCACCGCAAGACATTTACCGTGGAAGTCCGTCTGAACATGAAGGATGGCAAACTCCAGGGAGAGTTCGTTGGACGGGCACAGGGTTCAACCAAGAAAACCGCCGAACAGGATGCGGCGCGGCAACTGCTGACCTTCCTGGCTTCCCGATCGAAGCCCGCGGCCAGCAGCGCGCTTGCGGAAACGGCGGAGAAATAGAGTTCATGGATTCAGCAGACGACCAAATCGCGCCAACCGGCACCGCTTCCGCGGCGGACGAATCTGCGCCCGCAACGGCGGAGCCCGCGGGTTCGGATTCAGGCGTCAAAGTTGAGGCGACTGTCGACGGTGCCAAGGTCGACCAGCCCATCCTCGAGCCAGCCACTCCTGGGCGCCCCATCGCGACCAGCAACGACGGCCACCACGATTTGGTGAGGACACTGGGAACGGACATGGTCGGGTCGGTGCAATCCCTGCTGGGCACGGTGGTGATCGCGGTCTTCGTCATCACGTTCATCGTGCAGGCATTCCAGATTCCTTCCGAATCCATGATGGATACGCTGCTGGTGGGAGATTATCTTTTAGTAAATAAACTCTGCTATGGCGAGCGCGCTGCCGACAACTATCTCGTGCCTTACCAGAAAATCGCGCGCGGCGACATCATTGTGTTTCACTACCCGGTCGATCCCAGGCAGCATTTCGTAAAGCGCGTAATCGGTATTCCGGGAGATAAACTCCGGCTGGTAAACAAGCAGGTGTGGATCAATGGCGCGCCGCTGCGGGAACCGTATGTCCGGTTCCTGTTCCCCCCCGACAATATGTTCCGCGACAACTTTCCGCGCCTGGACGCTCCCATCACCCTGGGCCTCGAAGGAAAGTGGTGGCTGGAGATGCGCAAGCTGGTGGAAGATGGCCAGCTGATCGTTCCGGAAGGACACTACTTCGTCATGGGAGACAATCGCGACGACAGCGAAGACAGCCGTTACTGGGGCTTTGTGCCGCGCGAGAATATCATCGGAAGGCCGCTGTTGATTTACTGGTCGATTCGGAGCTGGGACGGCGACCCGGCCTCTTCTTTGAGTGGCAAGCTCTACCACATCGCGTATGCGGTGACGCACGTGTTTCAGATCACGCGCTGGAATCGGACACTGCGGCTGGTACACTAGACTGGTCTGGACTGCGAGAATTCTTGCGTTCGCAGACTCTCGCAATGGTCATCTTGGCGAAAAACATCTTGGCGAAAAAAAACAACATTGCCGAAAGCGTCGAAGAACCCAAGCTGAAGAAGAATTCGGCAGGCTTAACTTCGAAGGACGACGAAACCGAACCCATCGAAGAACAGAAACCGAAAGAAACGACCGTAGAGTTTCTGTCTTCGCTCGCGGCCGTGCTGGTCACCGGACTCTTCATCATCACCTTCGTGATGCAGGCGTTTGAGATTCCATCGAGCTCCATGGAAAACACGCTGCTGATCGGCGACCACGTATTCGTGAACCGCATACAGTTTGCTCCCAAGAGCTCCTGGGTAGGGCCGCTGCTTCCCTATCGCGACATCCACCGCGGAGACATCGTAGTCTTTCTGCACCCTGACCCAGCCGAGGCTGGAATGTATGTGGTGAAGCGCATCATGGGGATTCCAGGAGACCGAATTCACCTGCGCAATGGCGTGGTTTTCCGTAACGGTGTGGAGTTGAAGGACGAACCCTACGTCTTCTACACTCCGGGCTACCCTCCGAATGAGTACCGCGACAACTTTCCTGCGGTGCCGCCTTCTGAAGCGTACAACGTTTCTCCCGCGTGGGAAGAAGAGCTGCCAACTCACATTCAGGGCGGCGATCTGGTGGTGCCTCCAGATCACTATTTCGCCATGGGCGATCATCGCGACGTCAGCCTCGACAGCCGCTTCTGGGGCTTCATTCCAAAGGAAAACGTGATTGGACGCCCCATGTTCATCTACTGGTCGTTTGAAACGCCGGACCGGCAATATCTGAAAACTGGCTGGGGTGATCGTCTCCTGTTTCTCAGCAAAGTCGTATTTCACTTCTTCGACGAAACGCGTTGGTCTCGCACTTTTCGAGTCGTACGGTGAAGTTTTTCTCTTCCAAACGCCGCATCGCTGTCGCGGCAGTCCTGCTGCTGTTATTTCTGCTGCGTCCCGGAGCCTCCCGTCTAAAATCGCGCATTGCCGCGTCGATCAGCGCGGGCCTGGCTCGTCCCGTAGAAATTGGCTCCGTTCATCTGCGCTTGTTGCCGCGTCCCGGCTTCGACCTGGAAAATCTTGTCGTCTACGACGATCCGGCTTTCGGCCAGGAACCCATGCTGCGCGCCCCCGAAGTCACCGCCGACTTGCGGCTGACTTCGCTGCTCAGAGGCCATCTGGAGATCGCGCGTCTCGACGTGAACGAGCCTAGCCTGAATCTTGTGCACGGCGAGAACGGACGCTGGAACCTCGAAGCCCTGCTGGAGCGCACTTCTCACGTGCCTCTCGCGCCCACGGCGAAGGCCAAATCGGAAGCCCGGCCGGCGTTCCCTTACATTCAGGTGAGTTCAGGCCGAATCAATTTCAAGATCGGACAGGAAAAGAAGCCCTACGCCTTAACCAACGCCGACTTCGCCCTGTGGCAGGAATCGGAAAATACCTGGGGAATACGCCTGAAAGCGGAACCCTTCCGCGGCGACGTGAACCTGAACGATACCGGAACATTGCGCGTGAACGGAACCTGGCAGCGCGCGGTGAGCCTGCGCGACACGCCTATGCAATTCACCGTGGAGTGGGATCGTCCGCAACTGGGGCAGCTCACAAAATTCCTGAGCGGCGAAGATAAGGGCTGGCGCGGTGGCGTGCAAATAGACCTGACACTGGCGGGAACTCCAGTCAATCTGCAGATCGCCAGCGACGCTTCGGTTCGGGATTTCCGCCGTTACGATATTTCCAACGCGCAGGCTCTTCCTCTGGCGGCGCACTGCGACGGAAGATACAGTTCCCTCGACCATGTGGTGCACGAAGTTTTTTGCCGCGTCCCGGTGAGCAACGGCCAGCTCGTGTTGAAGGGCGACGTGGGCCTGCCGGCGAGCCATCGCTACGATCTGGTGCTGAACGCGGAGGATGTGCCCGCGAGCGCGCTTGTAGCGTTAGCTCAGCACGCCAAGAAAAGTCTGCCGGAAGATCTGGAGGCCAACGGGGAAATACGCGGCAGTCTGACCATGCGTAGAAATGGACCGGCCGGCGCTGCGCCCCAATTCTCCGGGAGTGGAGAGATCATAGGCCTTCACCTGGCCTCGGCAAGCAGCAAAGCCGAATTGGACGCGGCCAGTGTCCCCTTGAGCTTCATGCCGGACCGTTCCGCGAATCGTGGGCTGGCGGGAGATGCAGGTCCAGGCCTGCAGTTCGGACCGTTTCCGCTGGCCAGTGCACACGGCACATCTCCTTTGGCGCGCGGCTGGATCGGACTCTCCGGGTATCGGATTAGCCTGCAGGGCGACGCCGAAGTCGGTCGAACCCTTCGGGTCGCCAAACTGTTTGGATTGCCAGCCCTCGCGGCAGCGGTAGAAGGCCAGACCCAGATTGATTTGCAGATTGCAGGAACCTGGCATGGCTGGATGGAAGGAACTCGCGCAGGTTTTTCCAATCTCCCTCAGCCGCAAGTGACCGGAACCGCAAAGCTGCACAGTGTGCGAGTTGAAGTACGTGGAGTGGAGAACCCGATCGAGATTTCCTCGGCCAACCTGCAACTCTTGCCCGACAAAGTCCGGGTCACGAAATTGACTGCGAACGCTGCTCACGCACTCTGGACGGGGTCGCTGGAGTTGCCCCGTGGCTGCGGAACGCCCGCTGCATGCACGGTCACCTTCGATCTTTCCACCAACCAACTGACCTTGAGTGAGGTGGCTCAGTGGGTGAGTCCGCGGCCGCAGCCGCGACCCTGGTACCGTCTGCCGGCGTCCAACGACCAGCCGGGACCAACATTTTTCACCAGCCTGCACGCCGATGGCAGCGTCACCGCCAACCGCTTGCTGTTGCGCGGCATTGCCGCGAATCATGTTTCGGCCGACCTGTCGCTGGATGCCGGAAAGCTCCATCTCTCCGACCTGCGCGGAGAATTTCTCGGCGGAAAGCACCGCGGCGAATGGCAAGCAGATTTCAGCGTGAAGCCCGCTGTTTACACCGGCAGCGGTGCCATCACCGGAATCGCCCTGCGTCAACTGGCCAGCGCCATGCACGACGAATGGATTGCCGGAACCGCCAGCGGCAGCTACCAGATCACCGCCTCGGGCGCCGCTTCTTCCGACTTCTGGAACTCTGCCGAAGGCGCCGTGCAGTTCGATGTGCGCGACGGCACGTTGCCCCATCTGCAGTTGGTGAACGATGGAGACCCATTGACGATCGATCAACTGCAAGGACGCGCGCATTTGCAAGGCGGCAAGATTGAGGTGAAAGAAGCCCGGCTCGATTCTCCGTCCGGAAAATTTCAGGTGACCGGAACCGCCTTGTTAACCCGTGCACTCGACCTGAAATTCACCAGCAAGCCGGACGCGACCGGCGGCGCGAAAACCTATGCCATCGGCGGCACGGTTGCGGAGCCGCGAGTGACGCAGGTATCCAATCCAGAAACGCAGGCGCAGTTGAAGTAAATAGTCAGACCAACATTTACGGCTGATATCCCGGCCCGCGCAGCACTTTTCCGGGCAGCGCCCCCGTCATTTTCCCTTGCTCGATCACAGGCACGCCGTTCACCAGAACATATTCCATCCCCTCAGAAAGCTGATTGGGATTGTCAAAAGTTGCCAGGTCCCGCACAGTCGCCGGATCGAACACCACCACGTCCGCCCACATCCCAGCCTTGAGAACGCCGCGATCGGTGAGCCGCAAACGCTGCGCCGCCAGCGCGGAAAACTTGCGGATCGCATCTTCCAAAGTAAGCGCCTTTTCTTCGCGAACATACTTTCGCAGAATGCGCGGGAACGTGCCGTAAGCGCGGGGATGCGGATGCTCCTGGCCCAGCATTCCCTCGGGCGACGTGCCCGAAGAATCATTGTCGATTGCGACCCACGGCTGTTGCAGAGCAAGTGTCACATCGGGTTGCGACATGCCAAACACGGCAACGTCCGCGAACGGATCTTCAATGAGAAAGTCGAAGAGCGCATCCATGGGATCTTTATTCCACAGTTTCGCAATCTCTGAAAGCCGCTTGCCTTGCAGCGGCACCAGCTTGGGATTCTGCGCTACGCCGATCATAACCGCCTCGGGCCCGGGAATCTCCTGCCACTCGTTGTCCCAATCTTTCGACGGCGTAAGCATGTCTTTGCGAATGCGCTCTCGGGTTGCGGGATCTTTCAACCGCTCCACCAGTTTCGCCGTCCCGCCTTCGTGCGCCCAGGCTGGAATGAACGCCGAAAAATCGTTGTACCAGGCAGTGTAGGCGTAAGTGTCAGCGCTAACGTCGGCGCCCGCCGCGCGAGCCGCATTAATCTTGGCGACGACCTCGGGCATGCGTCCCCAGTTATTTTTCCCGGCCACCTTGATGTGCCAGATCTCCACCGGGACATGGGCTTCACGGCCAATGCGCAGCGCTTCGTCGATGGAGTCGAGCACCGAGTCGCTCTCGTTGCGCATGTGCGTCGAATAGATGCCCCCGAATTTTCCAGCCTCGGTGGCGAGCGCGATCAGTTCCTCTGTTTTCGCATAAGGAGCCGGGGCATATTCCAGCGCGGTGGAAACGCCGACTGCGCCGTCTTTCATGGCGCCACGCACCAGCACCTTCATTTGTTCAAGTTGTTCTGGTGTAGGCTGCTTGTTTTCCTCGCCAAGCACGATGGTCCGGACAGTCGTAGCGCCCACGTAGCTTGCAAGGTTGATCCCCATCCCCTGTTTTTCCAGCCGCGCAAAATATTGGCGGAACGTGCGCCAGTCGGGCGTGATTTTGTAGTGCTCGTAACCGGAATGGCCGGCTTGAATCAGCGCATCGTTGAGCGGCGCAATGGAATTTCCCTCGCCCGTGATCTCCGTCGTGATGCCCTGGTAAATCTTCGAAGGGAGACGCGGGTCAACCAGAATCGTCATTTCCGACTGTCCGAGCAAGTCGATGAAACCAGGTGCGACCACTTTGCCGGCAGCGTCAATCGTCCGTTTACGAGGCGCGGCTGCGAGATTGCCGATCGCCGCGATTCTTCCCTCGCGGATTCCAACGTCACCCGAATACCACGGCGAGCCAGTGCCGTCAATAATATGGCCATTGATGACGACGAGGTCGAAGGCAGGCGCTTGCGCGAACGTTTGTGCCAACAGCGTG
>JBEKDY010000132.1:0-16859 GCA_050014115.1 Candidatus Sulfotelmatobacter sp.
ACGCGCACCAGCATTTCGGGAGACGACCCGAGAATGTGGGTGCCGTCCATGCGAAGAAAATAAAGATACGGCGAGGGATTCACCTGGCGCAGCGCGCGGTAGAGATCGAAAGGCGCAACCTCTGGCTTGAAGTCGAGCCGCTGCGAGAGCACAACCTGGAAGATGTCGCCGGCGGCAATGTATTCCTTGCAGCGCTCCACGCTCCGCAGGAAATGGTCGCGGCTGGTACCGGAATGAATCTTGAGCTTCGCCGCTTTGGCGGTCGCCTTGGCGCTGTTGGACTTGCGCCACAATCCCGGCCGCAGCCCCGACGCCAGTTTTTTCTCAATCGAGGTAATGTCGCGGACCGCGCGATCGTAAGCCTGCCGCGCGCTTTCGCGCGAAACGTCGGCGGCAGCCATGATGTGAATCTGATGGCGCAGGTGATCGAACGCCAGCAGGCGATCGAAAAACATCAGTTCGGCATCGGGTAGCCCGAGATCGTTCTTTGCATGCTCGCCGATTTTTTCCAGTTGGCGTACGACATCGTAAGCAAAATATCCGACGGCCCCGGCAGTGAATGGAGGCAGTCCGGGCACTGAGGCAAGTTGGTGGGCACGCAGCGTTTCTTTCACAACCTGAAAGACATTCCCGGCGCGCTTTTCGGTGCGGCCGTTGCGTTGCACTTCCACCGTGCTGCCCGAAGCCCGGACCCGCATATAAGGCCGAGCTCCGAGAAACGTGTAACGGCCAATCTGCTCACCGCGCTCAATCGACTCCAGAAGAAAGGCGTGGGGCTCTTTCTCAGCGATGGCAAGAAAAGCGGAAACGGGCGTAAGCAAGTCCGCCGACACGGACTTGACCACCGGCACCAGCGTGGCTTCCCGGGCCAGCCGGGAGAATTGTTTGAAATCCGGTTGCAGCATGCGGTAACACCAACCTCGCCCGCCGTTCGCGGGCTTTTTATTATAGGGGAAGCGTCGCACCAGGATGTCGGCCGCGCAGTTTCGCGGAATCCGGGCATCTTAAATCCAGGCCCTACGACCGTTACCTTGATGCCTTCGTACTGCGAACTTTGGTCACCTTGCCGGGGTCGGGCTCAAGGCTAGAATTAGAAGGTCCATAGACTGAAGTGGTTCCGGATTCTTATGCGTTGCTTGCGTCTTGGCCTCGCCGTATCGGCTGTGGTTTGCGGGTTGTTGGGCATGTTTGGCACGTTCGGTACGCTCGGGGCCTTCGCCCAGAGTGCCCCGGCAGCGTGTCCGCCAACGGCGGTGCCGGCGGCTGATCAAAACTCATCCGTGGCGGCCGCTGCGCGAACCTCGAAGAAGCTTGTGGCTCACGCCAAGCGAGTGATCGACGACGACGATCTGGAGCTGCACAAGAGCCCGATCCCTCGGCTCAGCCTGGAAGGCGCCGAAAACACCGCCGAAATTGTGGCTGCGGTCAAGAAATACAAGGAATCGCACACTCCGCAGCAGACCGAGGCAGCGTTCCGTGACTGGTTTGACGAGACCAACGACATGCTGACTGCGGCCATCCGGGAGAGCAGCAACCTGCGCGACCTGAGAGAGTCTAACATCAACAATAGCAATGACTTATGTCAGGATAGTGGCGACTGGGAACAGTGTCAGCGGCTGCGCCTGGCCGACGCCCGCGGAGCCCGCAGCGACCAGAACCGAATCCGCAACGACGGCTTTGTGACCGGACGCATCCAGCAGGCATTCATGAAGATTCGCAACGACCTTATGATGACTGGTCTGCGTTACGAATGGTTCAAAATCCAGAACGCGAACGGAGTCGGGAGTTTCTGAGGTAAGGCCAGCGAACCACCAATCCAATTGACGGAAGCTCTGTCGCCGTCCAAGATTAGAAAGCGAAATCCAACCAAACCGATGCGGATCAAGTTTTGGGGCGTACGTGGTTCTACGCCCACGCCACAAGCCGAGAATCTGCGTTACGGGGGCAACACCTCGTGCGTGGAGGTTCGCATTGGAGAGCGCATTTATATTTTCGATTGCGGCACCGGCTTCCGCGTGCTGGGCAACCAACTGAAGCACGAATTCGGCGACCGCCAGTTTCATGCCCACGTTTTTGTTTCGCACTTTCATTGGGACCACATTCAGGGGATGCCGTTTTTCCGGCCTCTGTATGACAACCCCGGTGGACATTTCTCGTTTCACTCGTCCAACCGCATCCGCAGCCTCAAGCAGGTGATGGCCGAGCAGATGGCCGCGCCGTACTTCCCCGTCAACCTCAACGAGATGAAAGCCAAGCAGGAGTTTTTTGACATCGACAGCGGGAAAGTAAAACTGGAGGACGGCGTCCAGTTGCAGACGGCATGGCTGAATCATCCGCAGGGATGCATGGGATTCCGCCTGGAAACCAAAGATGGCGTTCTGGTCTACGCCACCGACAACGAACCGGGCGACGCCGGATTCGATAAAGAGGTGCGCAAATTAGCCGCGGGCGCCGACGTGCTCATCTACGATGCACAATATCTGCCCGAAGAATATGAAGCGCGCCGGCGCGGCTGGGGACACAGCCATTGGCGCGAGGCCGTCAACGTGGTCATGGAAAGCGGCGCGAAAGAGCTTGTGCTGTTTCATCACGACCCCGAACACACCGACGTAATCGTCGACAAAGTCGTGCAGGAAGCGCGGAACTATTATCCCAAGGTGCGGGCGGCGGCTGAGGGGATGGAAATCAAGCTGTAACGTTCTTGTAGCGATTGAGATACAGCAACAACTTCCTGATCACGACTTCACCCAGCGCCCGCCGCGATAGCGAATCACAGGCGGCAAGTCCTTCCCCGGCCACTTCATCAGCGTTCCGATCGCCAGCTTGCGCCACGGCTTTGCCAGCGCGGGGACCTTCAGCACGCTCGCGCTCAGGGAACGAAACCCGCGCAGCAGGGACGCATCCGATAACGAGGCAACTTCCTGCGCGAGAATCTCTTCGTGAATCTGGTGGCATTCCTCGAGATTGCGCAGGCCGAGTGAATCCGGATGCGAACGGAAACCGCCGATCAGCGCGTCGACCGGATAGAGCTTCGCGAAGCGGAAGAAGCGCACCCACAGCTCGAAGTCGCCGGCGCTGCGGCGCGCATCATCCACGCGGCCGCCGGCGCGGTTCCACAAACTCCGCCGCCAGAACGTGGACTCCTGCTGAATGTAGCGATTCGCGCCCGCCAAGAATCGCATGCGCGACCATTGACGGAGCCGCAGAGTCTCCACGGCCATGCCTTCGTCGCTGAAACCCGTGGGGCGGCCGGTGATCCACTCGACTTCTGGAAATGCGCGAAACACGCTGCCCACGACGAACAGCGAGCCAGCATGCAACATATCGGTTGCGCTGATCCATCCCATTGCATCGCGCATTCCATCGCCCCCCGCATCGCCCGACGCGGCGCCAGATGTGCGCGCGAAGCCTTTGTTGATCGCGTCGTACATGCCGCGATCCGGTTCGCTAAACCAGGCGTGCAGCTGCGCCTCATATTTGCGGATGATCTCGACGCTGCCGTCGGTCGAGCCGCCGTCGGCAATCACATACTCCAGATTCGGATAGCCCTGGCTCAGCACTGAGCGGATGGTGGCTTCGAGATAGCGCGCGGAATTGAAGACCGGCGTGATCAGCGCGATCTTCGGCCACTCGCTGGAGAGTCCAGGCGCGGCACTGTCTGAATGCGAGTTCGCGGGAGCGTTGGCTGAATCCGGATTGTTCGTGCGCGGGATTACCAAGGCGTGGCATCCCACGCCGCAGCGACAATATTTTCCGAATCAAAATGAGGCCGAGGCGTCAGCGCAACTGGCGATCCCGTAGCGGGATCGAAGCAGAACGTCTGGTACCCATGCTGCCCCAGCCAGCCGAGCACGTCACCGCTGCTTGTACTCTGATGCTGCAGCGAACGATCGGAAAGTTCGAGGAGCAGCACCGGCTTGAACTGCCGCACAGTTTCCTCCGCGCCTCGCAGCGCGGCCATCTCGGCCCCTTCAATATCCATTTTGATCACGTCCACGCGGGCCAGTCCTTCGCTGTAGACTACGTCGTCGAGCCGATCCGCCTGCACCCGCTCGCGGTGATCGAGCGGTGTATCGTAGCCGAACGCTCCCAGCGTATTGTGCCCCGATTTCCCCAGAGGCGCGACCGACAACTCTACTTCCGACGCGCGATCGGAAACTGCCTTGCGGATCGCGATCATGTTGCTCAGCGAATTCAGTTTCACATTTTTTTGCAGAATTTCAAACTCGCGGACGCTGGGCTCAAGCGCCAGCACCTTCCCTCTCGGGCCGACGCGGCGCGCAGCGAATATGGAATAGAGTCCCATATTCGCGCCGGCATCGACGAAGATCATGCCGGGCTTAAGAATGCGCTGCAGCAGGAAGAATTCATTGGGCTCATACCGCCCGGTGACGAATACAGAACGGCTGGTCTCGTTGCCGGGATACAAGAATAGCTTTGAGTTATCCAGCCACGGGACGGCAAATGGCCGCCGCAGCAACGGCCAAAGCTCCCGACGAAACCGGCTCGCATTGTCGGCGCGCTGGCCCGAGCCCAGCACCCATCCCGGGAAAAGCTCCACGACCGGCTTCGCCGCGAGGCGAGGTCCCAGCCAGCCGCTGAGGCTCATGTTTGCCACAAGTTTTTAGTCCTTAGTCCTTAAGCAGCGACACAAGACTCGGATTCTTCAACTCATTTCGCGAAGCCACAAAAACACAACCGAAAATCTTCATGCGCCGGCGGCGTGACCGGAGCATACACGTGCTCAAAGCCGGCACGGTTCAAACCCAAAACAACATAGTGCGGTGTGGGACGCCCGGCGAGGCCGGCCATGGCTTGATTGAAGTCCGTGCTTTCGTCTTCGATGCGAACCACCGGCAGGGTGTGATCGCTCACCATGGTTTCCAGCAGCAGCAAATCTCCGCACACCGCGGCCATGTTGCGAATGGACTGCAAGGGATTTTCGAGATGATAGAGCAGGCCGTAGGAAAAGACGACGTCGAAGCGACCGAAGCGCGAGAGGTCCTGTTCCACATCGCCGACATGGGCCTCGAGCTGCGGATAACGGGTTTGCAAATTCTCAATATTTTGCGCGCGTCCGTCGACACACACCACCGAGCAGCCCATCTGCTGCAAGCGAATGCCAAGATGGCCCACGCCGCAACCCAGGTCCAACGCGCGTTTGCCCTCGAGCGGCAATCCTAGCGATTCCAGGTGATCCATGCGGGCCGCGTTGAGGGCGAGCGCGCCGGGCGTGTCGAACACCTGCACGCCGCCGCGCTTGCGCACGTCTTCATTCTCGTAGCGGCGTCGCTTCACCTGCACGGGATACGGGAGTTGTTCTGGCAGCAACGCTGCCGTCTTTCCATCCGAGCTGCCATCGCGCTTTGCGATAGTCTTAATTTTTTGCAGGATGCTCATGAGGTTCCGTGTCCGCGTTTGGAATCACTCGCTTCACGCAACTGCGCCGCGCTCGGTGTCGTTCGCGGACCAGGACCAGGGCCGGAACCAGCCCCAAAGACCGCGCGCTTCACCAGCTTCGCCGTGCCCAGCGGCCGCGACGAGTGGCGCTTGAAACTTTTCCAGAGATGGCGCGGATTGCCCGTGATCTTTTCGGGCGTGAGCTTGTTGGTGGCATCGTCAATCGTATAGATGTAGCGCCACGAAAGGCCTTCATCAAAGTCCGCGGGATTCTGTTCGCAGGTGAGCCGGCAATTCAAAATAGCTTCTTCGCTCGCCATCATCTCTGCTTTGCCCGGACCGTAGGTCGTATGCGAGTAGTCGTGATTCTGGTGGATTGCAGTTACCACGGCGGTAGCGTCGAGCACTGGCGCGCCGAGTGACCGCGCCTTCCATAGCAGCCAGTTGTCCCACCAGAAGCGTCCAATGGCGAGTGGCGGCATCGCGGGATACAGCCCGCGCGAGAACGCAAAATAATCGATGTTGCGGGCGATCTGCAGGCGGCCTTTTGCGCAGGCGGATTCTTTCAGTTGAGCGGCCCAGTTCGTTTCGAAACGCTGTGGCTCGGTAATGTCGAGGTCGATGCGGCGGCCAACCATTAGAAAGCGTTCGGACCAGGCGGCTGCGCGCGCGACAGCTGCGATGAAGTCGTCGAAGAGAATGATGTCCGCATTCACGTAACACAGCCACGGACTGCGGCTGATTTGCTGCGCTTGCGCAAACAGATCGCTCACCAGCGGCGTGCCCCACTGATTCTTCTGCACCGTGGGGACGTGTTGCACTCCGAGTTCTCGCGCCACTTCCGCCGTGCCTTCGTCGGTACCGAACAAAATCACATCAGGCCGCGGATTGATACGCGTCCAGCTGGCAATGGCGTTGCGCTGGATCACGGCGATGTGCCCGCGAAATGCTTTCGGGATGGCGAAGATGGTCAGCGGGTCCGGACCGGAGTCGCGTGTTTGGCCCGGAGAAGAGGCGGAGGAAAGAGAAGGCGACGCGCCAGCAGGAGAAGCCGCGCTCATACGAAGCCTTCCCCAATGCCCAGCCCGAGGTAGTCCACGCCGGGCGTGTCATGCAGAAATTTCACCGCGCGCCAGCAATCAATCACGGTGCGGGGATCGCCGCTGCGCACCCATTGCGCGCCGGGAATCGCGCTGAACTCGGGCCACGAGGTAGCGAGCACGACAAGATCTGATTTGGAAATGCATTCGATCGCCGTGGCTGCGAAGCTCACGTTCGCAATCGCGGCGGGCGCGGAAACTTTTCCATAGGCGGGATCAAACGCCAAAACTTTGACGCCGCGGCTTGCCAGTTCCTTGGTCAGAAGAAAGCCTACAGCTTCTTCCACCACATCCGTGCCGGCTTTGTAGGTCAGGCCGAGAATGCCGACCGTCCCCTGCTTCCGGTGCTGCACGCGGTGCTGGACAAGGTCGGCGAGCCAGATTCCCTGCAGGCGGTTGAAGCGGTCGACGGTCTGCGCCAGGTCGGGAGGAACGCCCAGCTGCTGGGCCAGTTGCACGAGAGCAAGATTGTCGCGCGGAAAACAGGGGCCGCCGTAGCTCACCGCTCCCTTCAGATATTTCGCGCCGATGCGGGTGTCGAGCCCGAGCGCAGATGTAATCACGTCCACATTCGCGCCGGGCAGGCGCTCGCAAATGCGCGCCAGCATGTTGGCGTAGCTGATCTTTGTGGTGACGTAAGTATTCACCGCAAGCTTCGTGACCTCGGCGTTCACAAACGCCATGCGCGCTACCGACGGTTTGTTCTCGCACACTTGAGCGTAGAGCGCCTGCAGCAGGTCGCCGGCGCGCGCATCGGATTCGCCGATCAGCAGCATGTCGGGATTCAGGAAGTCGCGGATCACGCTGCCCAGGGCGATAAACTCTGGGCTATAACACAGGCCGAAGTCCGCGCCCATTTTCTTGCCGCTGGCTTTCTCCAGCATCTCGCGGACCGGGCCGCCGGTGGTGCCGGGCATCACGGTGCTGGTCAGGCAGACGAGATGATATTCATTCTTTTTTGCCAGCGCGCGACCAATGGCCTGGCACACCGGCTCCACGTAGCGTAGCGAAAATCCGCCGGCGGGGTCGCTGGGAGTCGAAACCACGATGAAACTAATCTGCGTATCGCGGACGGCAACTTCAATGTCGGCCGTCGCGGTCAGGCGTCCTTCGCTCTGCGCCAGCATCTCCGCAAGGCCGGGTTCGTGCACCGGAGGCCGGCCCTGGTTGATCGCTTCCACCTTGCGCGGATCCTGATCCACCCCGATGACGAACACGCCGCGCGCAGCCAGGCACGCCGCCAGCGGCGACCCCAGCTTCCCCAACCCGATCACAGACGCTTTCATCATTTATTTATCGGTGTTTTTGTCGCTCGTTCTTTTTTCGCGCGTCGACTCGGACCTAACTCTCAAATCTTCGGACCGCGGACACGAGCGAACCTCAGCGGCTAAAGCCGCCACTCCCTCGGCGCTTTAGCGGCACGGCTAAAGCCGTGCCCTTCCCGAACCGGTTTCCTTCTCGACTTCACGTCGCGACGTCGTGGGTTCTGTCGCGCTTCGATTCAATTCGCCTCGGCGGTCAGGCACAAGTGCCAGCCAAAATGCCGCTCCATCCAGCGATACAAACGCGGCGGAGTCCAACTCCACGGCCAGTCCTTCACATACTCATACTTGACGTACTCGGCAATGCGGTAAGGAAAAATGTGGTCGACGAACGCTTCGGTCATGCGGAATCCGGAATGCTCGATCAGCGCGCGTCCCTCGCCGCGCGTGTAGGAATAGGTCACCGGGCATCCGGTCTGCGCTTCGGAATGTTTGGCGATCAGCTCTTTCAGTTTCCAGAATTGTCCCTTGCCGTATCCCATCAGAATCCAGAATACTTTCCACGACGGCCGGTAATACACCATGATCTTCACCGTCGTCTTCTCCGGTCCCCCAGGCCGCGCGTACTGCCGCATCTGCTCGACCACGCGTTCGGGATGCGGCGTGTGATGAATCACGCCAAAAGAATAAATAAGATCGTAAGGCTCGACCGGCACGAACGACGCCAACTCTTCGGCACTGCCATTGTAGAAGCGGACCTGATTACTCAAACCAAAAACGTCCACGCGTTTACGAGCGACCTCGATCGACTGCGACGACAAATCCACCGCCGTGACCTGCGCACCGTGCCGCGCGAAGTTGACGGTGTCGGTGCCAATGCCGCATCCGATCTCAAGCACGCGCTTGCCGCGCCAGCGTTCAAATTCCGCAAACCGCGGAATGTGCGGCTCCACGAAATATTTCCGCGCCTCCACTTCGTCAAAATATTCACGCGTTCCCACCGGCTTCGGCGAGTGCCGGATGTTGCAAGGCCGCTGGTCCCAGTAACTGCGAACCTGCTCGACCGTAACCTGGGAAAAATCAGACATGGGCGTTTATCAGTAATCGGAATCTCGACGGTAATTGCCAGTCGTCAGTCGTCAGTCTTCGGCGAGCGCCGCGCCTAGACGCAGCCTGCCACATAAGATGACCGACTAGGAACTTCGAGTCTATCGAAGTGGGAACCGCAGCGGCAAGCGGTGCTGGATCATTTGGAGATCTTCCCGTCGTTCCTTCGTCGCTCGCCAAGTCGAGGCAGGCTGTGACTAAAGCGTTCCTTTGTGAACAGATTCTTCAGCCGCGTTTGGTTAGACTCTCGTAATGCTCAAGCCTTCAAAAAGGGAGCCTTCGCTGATTCGCTAGCCCACGGAGAACTCCCGATTGAAAGATCTCCCTCCACTTCGATGGATTGAAAAGGAAGTCTAAGGTGTCGTCGCGCGGGATCAAGATTGGCGGATTGCTGGCCGTAGTTTTAATCGGCGGCGCCGTTGTGCTCATGGTTAGCCGCTGGCCGTTCACGCACGATAGCATCGTCGGGGCGCTCGAGAAAAAATTCTCGAGCAACGTCGAAATCAAGACGTTTCACGTGACATATTTCACGCCCGGGTTCGTCGCCGAAGGAGTGACGTTCCGCCGCAACAGCGATCGAGACGCTCCGCCGATCGCCAGCATTGAAAGACTCACGATTCAGGGCGCTTACTGGGAGTTTTTCAGCACTCCCAGCCGCGTTCGACATGTCAGGATCGAAGGTTTGCGTATATTCGTGTCGCCCGGCAGTGAACGCGTCGGGAACGCAGCGCAAACTGCCGACTCGAAGCTGCCCGCGTTGATTATCGACCAGATCATCGCGGACGGAGCCGTGGTGGAGTTTGCTTCCAGCGAACCCGGAAAAGAACCTCTCAAGTTTGAAATTCACGAATTGACGCTGAACTCTGTGGCCGACGACCGGCCCCTGTCGTTCCACGTCGCGCTGCGGAATCCGAAGCCTCCCGGAGAGATTCGCGCGGATGGGCACTTCGGCCCCTTGCAGATGCAGAACTTCGGCCAAACTCCTGTTTCGGCTAACTATGTGTTTCAAGGCGTGAACCTGGGCGTTTTTCCGGGCATCGGAGGAACACTCGCCTCCACCGGCAAATTCAACGGCGTGCTCGAACGCATCGAGATCGATGGCAGTACTGACGCGCCCGATTTCCAGGTAACGCGGAGCCATCATCCCGTGCCGCTGAAAACGCAATTCCAGGGGATTGTGAACGGGACGAATGGAGATGTCTCTCTGCAGTCGGTGCGGGTGCAACTTGAACGGACCTCGGTTGTATCGCGCCTCGAAGTGGCAAAGAAGCCAGCCTCGGACGGCAAGACCATTTCGCTGGAAGCGACGGAAGCGCAGGGCCGGATCCAAGACTGGTTGCACCTTCTCTCCAAGGCGGATCCTCCTGCTTTTACCGGAGCGATGAACTTCAGAGTGCAAGGCGTGGTTCCCCCGGGGAAGCAAAGCTTCATTGAAAGAGTGAATCTGCTGGGAGACTTTGGAATCGATGCGGCGAGTTTCAACCGCTCGACGACGCAGGAAAAAGTTGACAATCTCAGTCAGTTGGCTCAAGGCGAGAAAAAGAACGACGACCCGGCGAGCGTGGTTGAAAACCTGAAGGGACACGTCGTGCTGAACCACGCGGTCGCGACGTTCTCCAGCCTTTCGTTCAGCGTTCCGGGAGCGCTTGCTCATTTACATGGCACATTCGGCCTGCTGACGCAGCAGGTTAACCTTCACGGAACCTTGCAGCTCGATAACAAGCTTTCCAAGGGAACGAAGGGAGTGAAATCCGTTCTGCTCAAATCTGCGGAGCCATTCTTCAAGAAGAAAAATGCCGGGGAGATCATCCCCATCAGGATCGGCGGAACCTTCGGCCACCCGTCGTATGGACTGGATGTGACCCCGTAGTCGGACCCACACTCGCTACGCCCCTCCCTTGCTTCTGCTCCCTCCGGTCTCATATACTTCTGAACGTTTGCCCGCCCACTCCGGAAACGCATTCCGGCGCCGGCTCGCATCCGCGACGCCATTATTCCGGAGAATTATTTTATGAGTACTGTGTCCGCTCCGCCGCCGTCCGCCAACGAAGCTAATCCCTGGGAATCTCAACGGGCGCGCTTCGACCTGGCCGCCCAGAAGCTCAACCTCGATGAGGGCTTGTGGCGGGTGCTGCGCTATCCTAACCGCGAACTGATCGTGCATATCCCCGTCTCCATGGACGACGGCCATCTCGAAGTCTTCACCGGATTCCGCGTGCAGCACTCGATCGCGCGCGGTCCCAGCAAAGGCGGAATCCGCTACGCGCCCGACGTCACGCTCGACGAAGTCCGCGCCCTCGCCGCCTGGATGACATGGAAGTGCGCCGTGGTGAATATTCCGTTCGGCGGCGCAAAAGGCGGAGTCATCTGCGATCCGCACAAAATGTCGATGGGCGAACTCGAGCGCATGACCCGCCGCTACACCGCCGAGCTGATCGAATTCATCGGCCCCGAAAAAGATGTCCCCGCGCCCGACGTGAACACCAACGAGCAAACCATGGCCTGGATGATGGACACCTATTCCATGCACATGCGCCAGACCGTTACGGCAGTGGTGACCGGCAAGCCCATCAACATTGGCGGATCGCGCGGCCGCCGCGAGGCCACCGGACGCGGCATCATGATCGTCTGCGATGAAGCTATCCGCAAACTCGGCCTGCAGCGCGAGAGCAGCCGCGTGATCGTGCAAGGCTTCGGCAACGTGGGCTCGAACGCCGCGCTGCTGATGCACGAGGCCGGCTACAAAGTGATCGGCATCGCGGAAGTCGGCGGCGGGCTGCTCAACACCAACGGCATCGACCTGAAGGCGCTCACCGAGTTCCGCCAGAAAAACGGAACCGTCCACGGTTTCCCCGGAGCCGAGAAGGGCGCTACCGAAGACCTGCTCACCACCGAGTGCGAAATCCTGATTCCCGCGGCCACGGAAAACGTCATCACCAGCCGCAACGTGAATCGCGTGAAGTGCCGCATCCTGGCCGAAGGCGCAAACGGCCCCACCACCTCCGCCGCCGATGACATCCTCACCGACAAGGGAGTGTTCGTGATCCCCGACATTCTCGCCAACGCCGGCGGTGTGACCACTTCCTATTTCGAGTGGGTGCAGGACCGCCAAGGCTACTTCTGGAAAGAGTCAGTAGTCAACGAGCAGCTCGAAAGTATCATGGTATCGTCGTTCGAAGATGTGGTCCGTTATGCGGAGACTCACCACGTCAACAACCGCATCGCGGCCTATATGCTGGCCATTGATCGCGTGGCCTACACCATCCGCCAGCGCGGAATTTACGCTTAGCTGGCCAAAATCCTCAGACCGGGTGCCCCATTTCTCGCGCGCCCTTTGCGCGAGAAGTGGGCCAAAGGGAACCTCAAGGAGAACCGAATGAAGCCGATTGAAAGAAAGTTGCTGGCACAAATCGCAGTTCTAATCTTTGCCTTGTCGTTGGTAGGCAGCACAGCCGCACAAACGAACGAGCCAGGAACCAAACCTGAGGCCATGGCGACGGCAGCTCAGATATCCAACGCGGCCGCCGCAGACAAGCTCGACATCAACACGGCGACCAAAGATCAGCTCAAGTCCCTCCCGGGAATTGGCGATGCCTATTCGCAGAAGATCATCGACGGCCGTCCCTACCGCACCAAGCTCGATCTGGTGCAGAAAAAAATCATCCCGCAAGCCACCTACGACAAAATTAAAGACTCGATCATCGCCAAACAACCGAAGCCGGGAGCGATGATGCCCGCACCGAAATAATTCGTAGATTCGTAGAGACGTAGCTTGCTACGTCTCTGCCGACACGACCACGATTGCCGCCTCGAGCAGAGACGTAGCCAGCTACGTCTCTACGAGTATTCTCGGCAACTTCCTTCCATTGCGTTCCCCACTTCCGTGGAGCATAATCAAGCTAGTCTTCCGGCTGATCCCCGGAACCGCCCCGCGCAGTGAACCTGCCTAACTCCATCACGCTGATCCGCATCGCCAGCATTCCTCTGCTGATCTGGATTATTTCCAGCAGCCGCTTCAGCAGCCAGAATGGCGAAAAGGAATTGCTGGCATCAGCCGTGTTCATCGCCGCCGCCACCACTGACGGCATTGACGGTTACCTCGCCCGCAAACGCGGACAGATCACTACCACGGGAATTCTGCTCGATCCGCTGGCCGACAAACTTCTGATCGCGGCAATGTTTGTGACGCTGGTGCAATTCAATCCCAGCCTGGTTCCGGCGTGGGTTGCGGTGATCATCATCGGCCGCGAATTTCTGGTGAGCGGCCTGCGCTCCATTGCCGCGTCTGAAGGTTTCACCATTGAAGCCAGCGAACTCGGCAAGTTCAAAATGGTGGTGCAGATCGTTTCCGCGGTCGCGGTGATTCTCGATCATCGCTGGCCAGTGTGGCCGGTTTACGGTCCTTACGTTTTCCCGATTCACTGGATCGCCTTCGCGGCGATCTGGTTTATGGTTTGCGTTTCGCTGGTCTCGGCCATCGACTACTTTGTCGCATTCTGGTCGAAGATCGACCAGCGCGTGGTGAAGCGCCGCCGCCGCGCCTTCATCCTCAGCCGGCGCAGAAAACCTGTGCCGCCGCCCCAGGCTGATCGCGATGTCGCCGCTACCCCGTAGCTCGCCCGCTGTCTCCTCGGAATCCGCCGCCGCCGGCGCAGAGTTTTCTCCCGCCGAACGAACTCAACTCCTCCAACTCGCTCACCAGGCGATTCACGCTACACTGCAAATGCGCGAGATCTCACTTAACGCGCCTTGCGCTCATCTCGCCGAACCACGCGGCGTATTCACTTCGCTCTACCTGCGGGGAGCATTGCGCGGCTGCGTGGGATACGTGTTTCCCACCACCCCGCTTTATCGCGCCGTGGCGGAAACCGCATGCGCCGCCGCCTTCGACGACAATCGCTTCGATCCCGTAAAGCTCGACGAGGCGCCCAGCCTGCAGATAGAGCTAAGCATCCTTTCGCCACCGCGGCCTATTCTCGCCGATGCCATTGAAGTAGGACGTCATGGCTTGCTGATCACCGCCTCGGGCCTTCGCGGACTCCTCCTGCCTCAGGTACCGGTCGAGCGTGGATGGGACCGCATCACCTTCCTCGGACAAACCTGCCGCAAAGCCGGCCTCCCTCTCGATGCCTGGCAAAAAGGAGCAACCCTCGAAGCCTTCACCGCCGAAGTCTTCGGCGAAAGTGACCAGCCCTGAAAAAACAAATGCCGGAAACGGTTTCCCGTTCCCGGCTGCTGAAAGCTCTGGCCACTAACCACTGCTTTTCTATTGCATCCGATTCTTGTTGTGTACCTGCTCGATCACATCCGATCTATGGCAACCGAGTCGATGGCACCGGGTCTATCGCACTTGCTCTACTGCACTTGCTCTACTGCACCTGGTCCGCTTCCACGCCGTCACCGGCGTACACATCTTCCAGCGCAAAAATAATCATTCCGGTTGAGGTCGTGGGAGTCACGCTGAGGATCAGGATTTCACCCACGGAACGACGCGGCAGATCGCGTACGTGAATCACCGGCCCGTTCGATTTGGTAAACAGGTGCGGGTCCACCGAAGGAGTTTTCAGCTGTGTATCTTCGGCGAGCGCGGCCTTGAATGAGAGTGAATCCACGGGATCCTTCAGGTCGGCCTCGTAGGACCGCACTGCCCGGAAATAATCCCCCACTTTCACGCCCTGGTTTGCTCCCACATTCAGGTAGACTTTGTGGCCGGTTCCCAGTTCGGAATCGAAATCCTTGCCCATCACAATGCGGCCCGAGACCTTGTTGCTGGCGGGCAGGAAGCGATCGAACTTGATCGGCTCATGGAAGTTGAAGGTCGCTTTTTCCGTGAACGGAATCGCCGTATCGCCGGGACTAATGCCGTCGCAAGAGTACTCGACCTTCGCGATCGGGGTTCGGCTGCGCATGTCGATAATGCGCACCCGGCCGACTTCCTCGTAGGGCTGCCCGGTTTCCTTCAGCAGTTTCTTTTGCCCGGGAAAAATCTCGTACTCGTTGATGTCGCGCAGAGCGCGGATGATTTCATATTCGGCGCCCAGGCTGTATCCCGATCCCTGGAGAAACACCATGTCGCCCTTGGCAAACTTCGTCGTGGTAGGCGTTTCCAGGCCCCCGGAGATGAAGTTGGCGTCGGGCAAGGTCCGTTTGCTGATAAAACCCGCGCAATACAGGTCCGCGTAGGTGGGCGTTGGCACGCGCTCAATGGGAAAGCTCGTCGCTGTCGGGATAGTTCCCTGCGGGGCGTCGGTGGCGCTGCTATCGCTGCCCGATTGGGCCCAGGCGGCAGTGGCGATGAGCAGCACTAACAGTAATGTTTTCTTCATGTTACCTCCGGAACGACGCCTTCAGCGCGCCTGCTCCTAGTTGCCAGTCTCGTTAAGTGCCAGAAAGGAAAGGCCTCAGCGGAAGGTAACAACAGGGTAAGGGTGGGTCAAGGTTACGACGGTGTTAGCCAATTCGGGGCGAAAGTTTTTCGCATCGACTGCGAATCGGTTGTTGCATATGCGTTTAAGCCCCTGTAATAATTCGCCGTCATAATTCGCGTACACTCAACTGGCTCCATGATCTCTTCCCCAACCGCCTTCACACCTCGATTGCTTCCTCTGCGGCTGCCGCGGGTGTGTGTGGCTGTGATCGGCTCCGATCCGGCGGAAATGGTAGAGAAGGCGGAGGCGCTGGTTCGAGATAACTCCTTTCTTGAGTTCAGATTGGACTATCTTTCGAAGCCCAGCCTGGCGCTGCCCAAAGTCAAGCGCTTCATCGAATCCCATCCCGGAACGGTAGTCATCGCCACCTGCCGGCGCGTTGCCAATGGAGGCAAGTTCCACGGCTCCATGGCGTCGCAGCTCGAGGTTTTGTCGAAAGCGGCTGCCGCAGGGTGCCAGATGATCGATATCGACCTGCAGACGGCCAGCCAGTGCAAGCCCGGGCAGTTGCAGAAGCTGCGGGGACGCGCGGCTATGATCTTGTCTTTCCACGACTTCCGTGGCACCAAGAAGCTGGATGAGACGCTGGAAAAGATGCTGCCGATTCCTGCCGATTTCTACAAAATCGCCAGCACTGCGACTACTCTCTCCGACAATGTCACCATGATCAAGTTCCTGTCCCGGGAGAGCGACAAGCACTCCATGGTCTGTATGAGTATGGGAGAACAGGGGTTTATCAGCCGGGTGCTGGGAGTGCGGGCAGGCAGCGTCTTCACTTTTGCTTCGGCCATTGCCGGCGAGGAAACTGCTCCGGGCCAGGTCACCGCGCAGGAACTGCGAAACATGTACCGCATCGAACGGGTCGACCCCGCCACACGCGTGTATGGGGTCGCCGGCGACCCGGTAGCGCATTCGCTTTCTCCCGCTATCATGAACGCGGCGTTCCGGCGGGAGAACGTCAACGCCGTCTACCTGGCTTTGCATGCCAAAACCATCAAAGACCTGATTACCTGCGTGCGGGAGATCCCGATTCACGGTCTCAGCGTCACGATGCCTTACAAACAGGCGATTCTGCCCTACCTCGACAACACGGATACCCACACCACCAAGGTTGGGGCCTGCAACACCGTGGTGCGCGCGCAGGACGGTAAACTCTATGGATTCAACACGGATACGGCTGGGGTGGTACGTCCTTTGGAACGCCGCCTGAGCACCCTGGATGGTGCAAGAATTCTTGTCCTGGGAGCCGGCGGAGCGGCTCGCGCGGCGGTTTTTGGGTTGAAGGAACGCGGGGCGGAGGTTTACATCCTGAACCGGAGCGCGGCTCCGGCACAAAAGCTAGCCCGGCAGGCGCGCGCGCGGTCGATTAAACGCGCGGATATGAAGAAGTTAGCCTTCGACGTGATCATCAACGCGACTCCGGTTGGTATGGGGAATTCGCACGAATCGCCGCTGCAGGAAAAAGAGATCAATGCCCGCTATGTCTTTGATATGATTTATGATCCGGGCGAAACCCGCTTTCTGAAACTGGCCCGGGAGCGGGGCGCGCAGGTGATTCCGGG
>JBEKDY010000133.1:0-18610 GCA_050014115.1 Candidatus Sulfotelmatobacter sp.
GGGCACGGATCCCCTCACCCAGACCTTTTCCGAGTTCAGGCAGTTTCTTCGGGCCGAACACCAGCAGGGCGATGAAAAAAATCACCAGCAGGTGCATCGGTTGAAATAGACCTTCTAACATTTCGAAGCCTCCAGCGATGGCACCTTACAGGGTACGGAAGGATGCGGGGGAAGTCAATGGAAGGCCGTGCGCGGAGTGTCGCGCATGGGCTTCGACTGCCCGCAAAACATTGTGCCAGTTCGGTTTAGCATTGTTTAAGAGACCGCTGTTCCGTAGCCCCTCGCGAGCACCGCACTCCTTGTTACCTCCGTGACCTTACCCACAACGATGCTGACGGTCTATGTTCTGGAAGGCTGTTTTTCGGCAGGCACTTCTCTCAAACGGCACCACGAGCAGGCCAATCACGGGTTTAGGGAGTCCGGTGAAACTCAAGTTTGTTGTGCTTCTTGCTTTCCTGGGTCTGGTAGCTCTGTGCGCTGCCGATTCCGCCAACGTCAAGCCGCTCGCCACCAAGCCGCTCACAACCACTGAACTCGTGGCGTGGCTGGCTGGAGGCGTTTCCAACGTGCGTCTGGGGCGACTGGTGCAGGAGCGCGGGCTGGCCACCGCTCCGGGAAAAGATGAACTCCGCCAGTTGCAGTCGGCTGGGGCCGATCAGAATCTTCTTCGCGTTCTTGGTTCCGTCAAACCCCCGTCTACCTCCGCAGCCGCTCCAATCTCTCCTGCCCTGCTAAACGCGGCGACAGCTGCGGCCCAGCAGAATTATCACGAAGCGGAATTGCAATTGCGAGAAGCCTTGCGCGGCGATCCCCAGAACAGCGCCCTGCACTTCGCTCTTAGCACGATGCTTCGTCAGCAGGATCAATGGGACGATGCCTTCGACGAGATCACTCTGTCGCTGCAGTTGAAACCGGACTTTCCCGAGAACCACGGCAGCCTTTCCTACATTTTTTATCGGATGGACGATGGCCCGAACGCGGTCGCCGAAGCGCGCACCGCATTAAGCATGGACCCGGAGAACTCTGAGGCTTATCAGTACCTGGGCCTCGGCTTTTACTCCAGCGGCGAATATGGCGCCGCGGTCCACGCGTTTGCGCAGTCTTTGTTACGCGATCCCGAGAACGCCGACAGTTATTACGACATGGGCATTGCCCTGCACGCCGCTGGTAACCTGCCGGCTGCGCTGGCCGCCTATGAAAGGGCCATCGGGCTTCGTCCCGACTTCTGGGAGGCGCATTCCAATTTAGCTTTGACCCTGCACGAAGAGGGCAAACTAGATCAAGCGGTGGCGGAATATCGCGAAACTAAGAAATTGGTTCCGGAAGAAGCCTCTGTCCGCAACAATCTGGGAAATACCTACTGCGACCAGGGCAAGTTCGATGAGGCGATCACCGAACTGCGCGAGCTCTACAAGCAGCACCCCGAATGGCAGGAGGGACACGGCTGCCTGGCCAGCGCGCTGATGGCTAAAAAGGATTACGAGGGTGCGATTGCAGAACTGCAGTTGGCGTTGCAACAGAATCCTTCCGGCGCCACTGAGCACCGCGTTTTGGGCCAGGCCCTTCTGCTGGATGGCAAGCCGGAAGAGGCGCTGCGCGAATTTCGCCTGGCGGTTTCCCTCAACCCTGATTCCGACGTGGCCCACCACTACCTGGGCACGGTCCTGTTCGAGCAGCAGCAGTTGCAGGCCGCGGAGAAAGAATTTCGTGAAGCGCTGCGGCTGAAGGCGTCCGCCGACAATCACTACTCGCTGGCAGCGTGCCTGATGAGCCTGGATCGCTACGAAGAGGCTCTTTCCGAGTTGGACCTGGCTGCGCGTCTCGATCCCGAACGCACTCTTTACCGCGCTCGCCGCGAAGAACTTCTCAAGCTGATGAAAGCCACGAGCAGTGCCCGGTAAAGGATCGCCGGCCGTGTGCGAGCCGGCCATTGTCCCATAGGCCAGTACCTCCGGGTGTACTGCCGGTGCTTCAGGCTGGCCTACAATCTGCCTACACTAAGAGAAGATTTTCCGGAGATGCAAGGATGGAAGCAACACGGCCCCAGCACGCAACGATTGGAGCGCGTCCACAGCACACGGTCGTGCGCGGAAATGATGCCAGCGGCCTCAATCCCGCAGCCTTGACCAACGGGCCCGCCGCGGTTGTGGGCAAATCCTCTGCGTACGGACTGCCCTGCGCCACTTGTCATCTCTACTACCCAGCCGATCTCGACGCGTGCCCCACGTGCCAGGGCAAGGAGCGGGTCGCCCCGGTCATGCGAATCGCAGCTGGCCAGGTATCGCAGAGCAGCACCGAGACTGCGCCTCCTCGCAAGGACGATGTTGCACAAACTGGCAAAGGTCCAAAACAAGCTGGCGCCGATCCCGACCTCGAGCGAGAGCAGTTTCTTCGTGAATTTAAATCTGAATTGGTTGCGGTGCATGCCGAGGTCACTAACGCGCCCGCGTACACTTGCAAGCTCGAGCACAACCATCCCGCCGGATCGCAACCTGCCGAGGTTTGCCAGCACTGCCATGATGGCCTGCAGGGTCGCCTCGACATT
The DNA here is from genome assembly GCA_050014115.1 of Candidatus Sulfotelmatobacter sp. Lineage (GTDB taxonomy): Bacteria > Acidobacteriota > Terriglobia > Terriglobales > Acidobacteriaceae > Sulfotelmatobacter. Next base: position 2,546 of record JBEKDY010000133.1, read on the forward strand.
TGCGAAGCGGCCTTGCACATGGACCTGAAAGAAGCCGCGCAGATTATTTACGACGCGGTGTGGGCCGATCCTTCCGACCCGAGCAAGACGTACCGCAACGCTGCCAGCGCCTTGCTCACTGAGTTGCGCAAGCGTGCGGGTATGAATGCTGTGCGCGGCCCGTTCCATCCCATGGCCCACTGACGTAAAGTCCACCGCAACGGACAATCGCGAAGAGCACGGATTCGAATCCCGCGTCCGCGCAGAAAATCACGAACATCAGGCTGAATTCCCCGCCTAATGAGCCGCGGGCGTCGGCGACGTCATCAAGCTCACAAACATTTTGTAGAACTTCTCGGTGTCCAGATCCACCTGGATCTCAACGGGACGCGCGTCCAGTTTCGGTTTGTCTTTGTCGCTCCAGGTCAGAGTATTTCCGTATCCCGCTCCTTTGTCGAGATCTACCGCCATGTAACGAATCTCGCTCTTTGTGATCAGGGTCGGGTCGATCCACGCTGCCGCCGCAAGCTCGTCCCACATGATGTCGGCGCCGGGCCAGAACTGGGCAAAATGCGCCAGATAGCGTGCGAGCGGTGTGCCGCTGGCTTCGATCTCTTTGATCATGGCGGGAGTCAGATGAGTCTTGATGGAAATGTCAGTGGGCGTGCAGACGATTTTTTTCCAGGGCTCGCGGAGCACGATCTGCGCTGCCTCCGGATCGAACCAAAAATTGAATTCGTGGCGCGGATTGCTGGCGAACTCCGGGTTGTCGGTACGCGGACTTAAACTTCCGCCCATGAATACGAGTTCCTGCACGAGTTCTGCGAACCGCGGATCGATCGTGACCGCGAGCGCCAGGTTCGTCATCGGGCCGCCCTCGTAGATAGTTATTTCGCGGGGATATTTGTGCACCATCCGAATCAGAAAATGTATCGCGTCTTCGTCCGCAGGCTTGGTCGTGGGTTTTCCCTCGGGTAGCTCCGGCACCACGAAAGGCTCATGCCACCAGCGGTCATCCCATGCGCCCGCGTAGGCAACCTTCCCGTAACGCTGTTGCCACAGCTGGGCTTCCTCACGCCTTCGGACGAGGGGGAAAGCTGCTCCGGGGACAACCGGAATGTCAGTGCGGCCGATAATTTCAAGCAAGCGCAGCGTATGTGCCACTTCCTCATCGCGCCACTGATCTCCACTCACCACCGTGATCCCCAGCACCTCCACCTGCGGCGATTGAATCAGCACCAGCAGCGTCTGCATGTTGCTGCCGCCAGGCCCGGAACAGTCTTCGTTGATGATGATTTTGCGCCGCGGCTGGGCGAAGCAGAGCATGGCGGTCAGGCAGTAGGCGATTAGGGCTACGGTTCTCTTGGTCGGCAAGGCTAATCCCTCATGAATTGTGTTCATTTCCACAAGACAAAGGGCAGAGCGGGTGTCGCCCGTCTGCCCCGGAGGTTATTCACGCAACGTTCTAGAACGCAAGCCTGAGCGCAAATTGAATCAGGCGAGGATTGTTCACGGTGTTATTGATGACGCCGAAGCTCGAAGGAGTGTTGATGTCTTGCTGTCCGCTATCACCCAACCCCGACAAGTAGAATTGTGGATGGTTGAAAATGTTAAAGAACTCGGCCCGGAACTGCAAATTCATACCCTCACAGGGATTAAACCAATGCTGGTGAGTGTGAATCTGGGTGGGGCAGTTCGTGCCTCCAGGTTCAGGACCAGCCTTGTTCGGATCGCCCACTTGGTTCGGACGCTGAAGCGTAAATCCGTTGTAGGAGAAGAATGTTCCGGATTCGTCCGCGCTGTCGACGACAAAAAGCGGGAATCCGGACGTGGCTCGTTCAATCAGGTCCACATGCCAATTTCCGAGCAAAGCATTCGTCGCGCCGTTCCAGTTCCCTCCAAAGTGCTTACCTTTGCCAAAAGGCAGATCGTAAAGGACGCTGGCAGTAAAGCTGTCATCTAGATTCAGCTGGGATAGACCCCAGTCGAGTTTTTTCGTTCCGGGAAGTGGCCAATAGATGGCGCCAGGGTTGGTGCCAAGACCGTCAGGCATACCCGAGTCGAAGGTGCGTGACCAGGTGTAGCCCAGCAATGCGTAGAGCCCATGGCGCGTACTCTTGGTCTCAGCCTTGACTTCCAGAGAGTCATAGCGGGCGTTGCCCACGCTGTTGTTGCTGTTAACGCTTTGATAGGGGTCCGCGAACGGGAAATAACCCAAGCCACAACCCACCGTGTAGCCCGTCACTGGCGCAAAGCCGTCGGGGCAGGCATTCGGATCATTGAGGTTTTCATTTTCTTGACTGACCAGGATGTGTTGGCTGCGTGACCCGGCGTACCCGACGGTCAGCACAACATTACCCGGCAACAACCGCTCAACATTCAGATTGAACTGCTGGATCATTCCCTGCTTGAAATTAAGATTTGCGGATTGAATGCTCCCGGTATAACAGCCCGGGCTTACTGGCGCCGTGAGGATTCCGGCTGGCGGACATGCAGGATTCGTCGGAGCAATCTGCTGGAATCCGTACGAGAGACCGCAGCCTGGGGCGCCAAAAGGGTTGCACAAGCCCGTCGAAGAGAAAAAGGGCGTCAACAGGACATTCGGAAAGTTATCGGGGTCAATTTCCGCATAGTACGGAGGGTTCTGCCATAGCCCCTGTCCGCCCTGATTCCAGGCTGAATCGTGGAAAATCGCATACCCGGCACGGAGAACGGTTTTGTCGCCGCCCATCGGCTTCCACGAGAAACCGATGCGCGGTTCGAGTGCAGTTTTGTCGAACTGAATGCCAACGCGTCCATCGGTAGCGATGCAGTTCGTGCATCCACTCAAGGCCGGGCTATTTTTCGGGACATACCACTTGAGGTTTTGAATGTTGTAGTTCGACTGCCGATTCTGGGCTTCAGTCTCGGGAGTAGCCAGGGACCACGCGAGCCCGATATTCACGGTCAGGTTCTTGGTCATGCGCCAGTCATCCTGAACGAAGGGGCGCACCAGTTTCCAGCGGCGACCGGTAGTAGCCCCGAGGAACGTTTGATCGTGCGCGGCAAAAACTCCCATGCTGCCCAGGAGCAGGTCGGCGATGTCATCACCGGTTCCCAATCCGGCCTCAACGACATAGCCGTCCTGGAATGCATTGTTTCTTACATTCATTTGGTTCGCTCGAAAAACCAAACCGACGCGGATATTGTGTTTGCCCCGAATCAAATCGAGCGTGTCGGACAGCGAGTAGACGTTCGTTCCGCCCTGGTAAGGGGAATAGCCGCGGTCTCCGACCGAGAAGTAACTCGACATCTGGAACGACGTCAGGCCGCAGCTTTCGCAGTCTTTGGTCGACTGATTCAGGCTCGAGGGGTAGCCGGTGATGGCGTCGCACTGCGCCCCCAGATCCGCGCCGGGAATACCCAAATTCGCGGCTTCGCAACTGCCGGTGCCATACGAAAGAATGTGATTGAAAATCCGGCTGTAACCGGCGGTGAACTGGTTGATCAGGTTCGGTGAAAAGATGTGGGTTTCCGTGACTACGGCGTTGCGTCCATGATTATTGATGTACTGGTTGCTGCCGAAAGCGTTGGCTTCGGACCAGGTCGGGGAACCCCCAGGAACAAAGTTCGTGGCCTGATCATAGCTGAAGCGCGCAAACGCGGAATCCTTGTTGGAGAAATTGTGATCGAGGCGAACATCCCAAGTTCCTTCGTTGAGTTTGCGCACGGGCTGGTTGACGTAGTTGTAGCCGGTGGCGTTCGGAGCATTCGGAGCAGGATACAGCTGGACAACCTTTGCCCCAATGCCATTAATCAGGCCCTTTGGAATCACGTTGCAAGTCTTGCCAGGGGTTTGGCTGCCATCTGCAAGCACCGGGTTGGCATACGGGTTCACAAGTTGTATGCCCAGTGGGTTGTTGGTGAAATCGTAATCACCATTCGCATCCGGCGTGGTCATGGCGGTGTTTGGGACATAACCCGTGAAGGTCACGCCCTCCCGCTGCATCTTGGCCTGATAATCCACAAAGAAGAAGGTCTTATCGGTCTTGATAGGGCCGCCCAGCGAACCCCCAAATTGGTTCAGGTTGAATTTTTGGGCAGACGTGGAGAAGTACGGGCTGGCATCGAGCTTGGTATTGCGGAAGTACTCGAATAGCGAGCCGTGAAATTTGTTCGATCCTGATTTCGTGGTGACCAATACGGTTGGCCCGGCGCGTTCTCCGTATTCAGCAGAATAGTTATAGGTCAGCACCTTGAATTCCTGGATGTCGTCAATGTCCGGAAAGATTGCGATCCCACCTTCATCCAGCTGGTTGTTATCGTTGCCGTCGAGCAGCCAATCGGTTTCCTGCTCGCGCGAGCCACCAACTGAAAGTGAAAAAGATCCGCGTGTAGCGGCTTCACTACTGGCAGCATTCGTGAAAAAACTGACTGGACTCGTCGACGCAGTCGTTCCCGGCGCAAGTGTCGCGAGTTGGACGAAGTTACGTCCGTTCAATGGAAGCTCAGCAACCTGCTCGGACGTGATGACCTGACCGAGAGTGGGAGTGGTTGTCTCTACGGCAACTTCGGTGGCGCTTACCTCCACACTGGTGCTGACAGAAGCAGGAACTAGCTGGAAGTCCAGCTCACGTTGTTCGTCGACCTGCAGGCGAAGGTTCTTGCTTTCGGCGGCTTTGAATCCCGACCCTTCCACTCGAATCGTATAGTCGCCAACCGGGAGCAGGGGAACGAGGTAATGCCCGGTATCGTCAGTCTTGGTTTCGCGGGAGGTGTTCGTGGCTTGGGCTGTGATGGTGACTTTGGCGCTGGGCACCACGGCTCCAGAGTTATCTGAAACCGTGCCTGAGAAACTTCCGGTTGCCTGACCGTAGAGGAGTGGACATAGCGAGAAGACCAGAAAACAGCAACAACCGACGAGCAGCGCCTTCTTGTTCAGCATTCGAACCCCTTTTCGGCGGCCCTCAACCGAACGAAAAAGTTTCCCCTGCTCTTGAAAGTTGAAAGCCTTAGCCGTAGAAGGGCCTTATAAATGGGCCGCTATTCCGAAGTCAAGATTTTTCGCCCGCAGATGGAGGCTACTCGCCGCGATCTTTTCGCGTCGACGCATGCAAGATTTGCGGTTGACTTAGTCGACATTGGCAAACCCGTCGAAACAAATGCGGTCAACGCCAAGCGCAGCGCGCACTTGCACTCATCTTGTGAGACGCCACAGAGAGTTGTGAGTGTTAAGACGATTTCAAACGGAACCGGTCCCGGATCGGGATTTCCATTCTGCGTCGAAACGCTGGCGATCATAAAAAGACTTCTGCGTTCCCACGCCGATGGTCGAGAGCCCCGCGTACAAATTAGCGCGCCGCACCGCCTCTTGTTCCGGTGTGCCTTCGGCAAGGAACACGGCAAAGCTGCCAATAAACGCATCGCCCGCACCCGTGCTGTCGATACTCCTCATCGGAAACGCGGGTACGTGTTCGCTGCTCTCATGGCTAACGAGAAGGGAACCTTTCGCACCGAGCGTGATGATGACTCGGCGAATGCCGCCAGCCACAAGTTGGCCAGCGCACTGCTTCGCGTCCTCGACGCTGCGCACGGCGATTCCAGTGATCGACTCAGCCTCGCTTTCGTTGGGCACGAAGTAGTCGAGGTTCGCCAGCGTCCGCAGGTCAACCGGTTGTGCCGGCGCAGGATTCACGATGCACCGAACGCCGTGCTTTCGCGCGAACGCGACGGTGTGATAAACGGTTTCGAGCGGAATCTCAAACTGCAGCACGATGCAGTCGGCGGTTTTCAATGTCTCCGCAGCGGCATCCACATCGGCCGGCTTCAACGCGTCATTCGCTCCTTTGACCACCAGGATGCGGTTTTGCCCACTAGGATCGACAAAGATAGGCGCAACGCCACTCGATAGTCCCTCAACCGGCTTGACGTGCGTCGCATCAATATCAAGCTTCTTGAAGTTCTCAATCGTGGCCGGACCGAACAGGTCGCTTCCCACGCGCGCCACCATGAACACTTCCGCCCCGCATAACCGCGCCGCAACCGCCTGATTCGCACCTTTGCCGCCGAAGCCGAGATCGAACTTCTGTCCGAATAAGGTTTCACCGGGTTTCGGGAATCGATCCGTAAAAGTCGTCAGGTCGACATTGGCACTGCCAATCACCGCGATGCGAGGTCGCTTTGCCATAGTGCTTCGTGCAGGAAATCCCCGTGCAGAGATCTTCGCACAGAAGATCGTTAGGAACGCCCGAGTCTATTAAGCGATCCGAATCGTGTCAACGCCAGATTTGTGAGGCGAGCGTCAGGGCGCTCTGCGGGGATCATCGACCCATCAGCGAAATCTCCACCGCCTTTATCCTTGACACGATTTCGGTTGCGACGCTAGGCTACCTCGCTGCTTCGGCACTGTGGACAAATGGAAGACAAATAGATTCGCCCGCCTTTCGCGGATTCGCAAGCTGCCCAAAGGAGCCACCATGTTTACTCCACACAGTCTCCAGATTGCACTGCTCATGATGGCCACGAGCGCCATCTGTTGGGGTTCGTGGGCGAACACCTACAAAGGCGTCAAGAATTATCGCTTCGAGCTTTTTTACTGGGACTATGCGATCGGCATCTTCCTGGTCTCCCTGATTCTTGCCCTGACCATGGGAAGCGCCGGCCACGATTCCACCAGCTTCCTGAACAACGTTCACTCCGCAGACACTTCGAATATTGTGAACGCACTGATCGGCGGGGCTCTGTTCAACCTGGCCAATCTTTTGCTTGTCGCTGCAATTGACATGGCTGGGCTGGCTGTAGCTTTCCCCATTTCGATCGGCATCGCGCTGGTGGTCGGCGTAGTTTTGAGTTACGCCCTGCAGCCGAAGGGGAATGCGATATTTCTGGCTCTTGGTGTTGCGTGCGCTTTCATTGCGGTCATTTTGGACGGCAAGGCTTATGGCAGCCTGGCCGCCGCCGGACGTTCGGTCTCGAAGAAAAGTATCGTCACGTGCGTGGTCTCGGGCGTGTTGATGGGCCTGTGGGCTCCGTTTATGACTCACGCAATGACTCGCGGCAATTCGCTGGGGCCGTATAGCGCAGCCGTATTCTTGACGTTCGGAGCGCTGCTCTCCTGTTTTATCTGGAATGTCTACTTCATGAAACATCCGCTCGTGGGCGATCCGGTGAGTTTCGGCGGATTTTTTCGAGGGCCCGCGTCGGGACATCTGCTCGGTCTGTTCGGTGGATTCGTGTGGGGGACTGGAACGGTTTTCAATCTGGTCGCTGCGAACCTTACGGGGGTGGCAATCTCTTACGCCATCGGCCAGTCTGCTCCGATGGTCGCGGCGCTTTGGGGAATTCTCGCGTGGAAGGAATTTGCCAACTCGGGTCCGCGCGCGAAATTGTACCTTGCCCTCATGTTTGTCTTTTACGCTTTGGCGATTTTTCTGATCGTGCGGGCGAACGGCTAGCACCGGTTCTAAAATACTGGAACCGAGCGCAGCGCCAGGGGCTGGCCATGCCATGGGGAACTATTTCCCTTTTATGCGGCTGATAAACAGCTGTAAGAATCGATCCGCATCAGAAGCCACGCACACTTTTGCATTCGTCTTCAGATAATCGTAGCCCTCGATCACGTAGTGGTCCCCGTGCAGCACGTTCTTTTCATTCGCTCCCATGCGATTGGCCACGGTCTCTCCGCGCGTGAATTCGCCCTTGGTTTCGACATCGATGTGCATCTCTTTCAGAGTGACCAGAGTCGCGTCAACGACCGTTCCCACCGCCAGAGGGTCATACATCGCGGCTCCCGGATATCCATTCTTTTCGGCGCGCGATAAATAGAACTCGCCCAGCTTGGCAACGAAATCGTTTTCCGGCCCGCGCGTGGATTGAATCTGCGCAAGTTGCTTACGCGTCATCAAAGTGCGCTCGCCGATGTCGGATCCGACCATTGTCACAATCCAACCCGCATCAAACACGATCGCCGCCGCCTCCGGGTCGTTATAAATGTTGGCCTCGGCAGCTCCGTTCACATTTCCACCACTGATCGATCCACCCATGATCACAATGTCTTTGACCAGTCCCGCGATCGAAGGATCCTTGGAAACTGCCAGGGCGATATTGGTCAGCGGGCCCACGGGAATGAGCGTGATCTCGTGCGGATATTTGTGGACCAGCTCGATAATGAGGTCCGGACCGAATCTCGGATCGGCTTTACACTTCGAGGCAGGTAACTCGATGTTAGCCAGTCCATTTTGTCCGTGCCAGTACTCCGCCGTGATCAACTTCTGATTCAGGGGATGCTGCGCTCCGCCAGCGACTGCAACGTCGCATCGGCCCGCCAGAGAAACCAGCTTCAGCGCATTTTCCAATCCCTGCGCCGCTACTACGTTCCCGGGGACTACAGTCAGCGCCTCTACTTTGAGTTCGGGAGAATTCAGAGCAAGAAGAATCGCCAGCGCGTCGTCAGTGCCGGGATCGGTGTCGATAATCACACGCCGTGGCGTTTGCGCGACGGCACTCGTCAGCAGACACAAAAGGGCAAGCGAAATCAGAGGACGGCGAATGAATATGCGTTTCATGTCTGAGACACCTCCGGGAAGATCATCTTAAAAAACAGGCGAACGAATTTAAAGCAACATGCCCGCAATGGATGCCGACATCAGATTCGCCATGGTACCGGCCAGCATTGCGCGGATACCGAAGCGCGCAAGGTCGCTGCGGCGGTTGGGGGCAAGCGCGCCGATACCGCCAATCTGAATTCCGATCGAGCTGAGGTTGGCGAAACCGCAAAGGGCGAAGGTCGCGATGGTGAACGAGCGCGGATCGAGGCTGCCCTTCATCGGTCCGAGCTGCGCGAAAGCGACAAATTCATTGAGCACCATGCGCGTGCCGAGGAGGTTGCCGATGGCGGCGGCATCATTCCACTTGACGCCGACCAACCAGGCAATGGGCGCGAAAATCTTGCCAAAGATCTGTTGCAGACTGTAGGGAAACCACGAGACGTGAATATGAATCCAGCCCATCATGGCGTTGAGCAGGGCCAGCAGAGCGATAAAAGTGATGAGCATGGCTCCGACGTTAAGCGCAAGGTGCAGTCCGTCCACTGTGCCCCGGGCGATGGCGCCGAGCACATTGGATTCCTTCTCCATGGCCGGCATCTGCACCCGCCCGGCGGTGAGAGGCCTTTCGGTTTCAGGCACAAGCATTTTTGCGATCAGCAGCGTGCCCGGCGCCGTCATGATGACGGCCGTAATGAGATTTTTCGGGTCTGCGCCGCCCACGTGAATGTACCCGGCCATCATGCCTCCGGAGATGTGCGCCATGCCGCTGGTCATCACCGTCATCAATTCGGATTGCGTAAGCTCGGGCAGAAAGGGGCGGATGGTCAGCGGGGCTTCGGTCTGGCCCATAAAGATGCTGGCCGCAAGATTCAGCGATTCGGCGCCGCTCGCGCCCATCACCGTGGTCATGACCCATGCGCCGGCGCGAATAAAGAGCTGCATGATGCCGATATGGTAGAGCACGGCAAAGAACGCGGCGATGAAGATGATCGTCGGCAACACTTGAAAGGCGAAGATGAATCCCACCGACGACGCCTGCCTGCCGAGATCGCCAAAGACAAAATCCGAACCGTAGTATGAAAAATCGAGTAGATGTTTGGCTCCCGCGCCCAGCCATGCGAACAGTCTTTCCCCTTTTTGCGTCCGGAGGACAAAAATCGCCATGGCGACCTGCAGGCCAAGGCCCCACGCAACGGTCTTCACGCGAATCGCCCGGCGGTTGGTGGAGAACGCATAGGCCAAGCCCAGCATGGCAAACAGCCCGAGAATTCCGGTGTAGCGTCCCATTCAGTTTTCTCCTGGCGTCCCGATCACTTTCCGATAACCCGATGAATCAACGGCCTCGTCTCGGCTGGCGGTGAATCGCTGACCCGGCAGCTATCCTCCAGCAATTGTCGGGCGCGTCCGACCCGCGATTCGGAATTGTAGTAGATCGTGGCCAGCGGTTCTGTGGCAGAAATATGGTCGCCGACTTTCTTATGCAGCACAATACCTACCGCCGGATCCACCGAATCTTCCTTGCGCTCGCGTCCTCCGCCGAGTATCACGCAGGCGGTGCCGATCTGCTCGCACTGCAGAGTGGCGATGTATCCATCTCTCGCGGACAAGACCTGCTGCGAGTGTCGGGCATGCGGCAAGCCTTTCGGGTCGTCGATCACTCGGGGATCTCCACCCTGCAGCTCCACCATTTGGCGGAATCGTTCGAGGGCCTTTCCCGACGCAAGCAGTTTTCTGCTCTCTTGTTTTCCTTCTGCGACGGTTTTAGAAACCCCGCCCAGATGCAGCATCCATCCTGCCAACTCGATACAAAGGTCGCGCAGATCTGGCGGTCCTCCGCCGCGCAGAACTTCCACCACTTCGACCACTTCGAGCGCGTTGCCGATCATGTTTCCCAGCGGCTGGTCCATGTCGGTGACCAGTGCAACCGTTCGCTTGCCCATGCGCTCACCGGTTTCCACCATGAGTTCGGCCAGGAACACTGCGTCTTTTTCGCTCTTCATGAACGCGCCGGACCCGGTCTTTACGTCGAGCACCAGCGCGTCAATCCCTTCCGCCAGCTTCTTGCTCATGATCGAAGCGCAAATCAGGTAAGCACTCTCCACTGTTCCAGTCACATCGCGCAGCGCGTAGAGCTTCCGATCAGCCGGAGCGATCTCCGAGGTTTGCCCAATCATGGCGCAACCGCACATCTGCAGGACCCGCCGGAATTCCGGTACCGGCAGATTCACGTTGAACCCGGGAATCGCTTCCAGTTTGTCGAGAGTGCCGCCGGTGTGTCCGAGTCCGCGTCCGCTGATCATCGGAACCGTCACGCCTGCCACGGCTGCCAACGGCGCTAAAACAAGGGAAGTCTTGTCGCCCACTCCGCCCGTCGAGTGTTTGTCTACTTTTTTCGCCGCGATCCCCGAAAGGTCCAACACTTCACCCGAGTGCAGCATTGCGTCCGTCAAGGCCGCAGTTTCTCCCCGCGTCATGCCCCGCAACACCACCGCCATCAACCACGCAGAAACTTGATAATCGGGAATCGAGTCGTGCGTATACGCCGCAACCAAAGATTCGATCTCGAACCGCGACAACTCACCGCCATCCCGTTTCTTGCGAATCACGTCGATCGCGCGGAATGTCTGGTTGGAGGCCGTAGAGTCGCTCACTGGAGGCGAAATCCTTCGGGAAGAAGTTCGGTGATGTGAGCTTGTTTCGGGCTGCGAGCGCCCTTGAAAAACACCATGGCGTCGGGCCCGAACTCATAAATAACTTGCCGGCAGGCTCCGCAAGGAGAGCACGCCACGTCGTGGTCATTGGCTACGGCGATCGCGCGGATCTCAATCTTCGGCCCCAACTTCGCCACCGCAGAAAAAATTGCCGTCCGTTCGGCACAGTTGGTCATCCCGTAAGAAGCGTTTTCCACGTTGCAGCCGGAGAAGATTTTGCCATTCGTCAACAGGATCGCAGCGCCCACGCGAAAGTTGGAGTAGGGCGCGTGAGCGTTCTTCATCACTTTCTGTGCGGCGCGCTCCAACTGCTTGCGAGCCGCAGCGGCGAGAGTTTTCTTAGGCATGAGTCTTTCTTCGGGACTAAATAATCGGGAATGGATAAATTGTGCGTCATTGTAAACCCTGCCGCCGTAGCTGCATGGCATTTTTGCGGGCGTGGCGCAAGAGTCTCGTCAATTTCCATTCATCCCCCCATTTCGCGAAGCCTGCCGTACAATTACAACCTGAGCGAAGCGCGTGCGGACCATCCGCGCGCTTGAGGCAAAGGCGTCAATGTCTGTGGATCACCAACTTCCCGCGACGACCCGCGAATCTGGGCATGGATCGCGCGACGGCCATCGCGACGCCGGGCACATTCCAGAGTCGATCGCAACGCTTTCCGGACGCGCCCTTCAGTCCAACTCCGGCATTCCTCTTGACCTGCACTGGGTGCGCGACGTGCAAGCGAACACTAGTGCCATTGAACGCCGTGTCCAGTCGCAGGTCGCGCGCCGATCGGTCAAGAAAGAATGGCAGGCCGCCTGGTTGCTCCGCGCCATCACCTGCATGGACTTGACCACGCTTTCCGGTGACGACACCGACGACCGCGTTCGCCGCCTGTGCGCCAAGGCGCAGCGGCCCATCCAGAGCGATCTTGTCCGCAAGTTAGGTATTGAAGAACTCGATGTGAAAGTCGCCGCCGTATGTGTCTATCACACCTTCATCGAAACCGCTCTGCACGCGCTCGAAGGGAGTGGGGTGCGCGTCGCTGCAGTGTCCACGGGCTTTCCGGCGGGTCTGTCGCCGTTGGCAGAGCGGGTCGCAGAAATTCACCGCTCCGTGGAAGCGGGCGCGCATGAGATCGACGTTGTCATTACCCGCGGCTATGTGTTCGGAGGCCGGTGGCAGGCGCTCTACGACGAAGTCGCCGCTTTCAAGCAGGCCTGCGGCAATGCGCACATGAAGGTGATTCTTGGCACCGGCGATCTGCTGACATTGCGCAACGTGGCGCGAGCCAGTATGGTCGCGATGATGGCGGGAGCCGATTTCATCAAAACGTCAACCGGCAAAGAGCCAACCAACGCCACTTTGCCGGTGGGGTTGGTCATGACGCGCGCCATTCGCGAATACGCTTTGCAAACCGGGATGGGAGTGGGCTTCAAAGCGGCCGGGGGACTTCGAACCGCAAAGCAGTCCACGGACTGGCTAGCTATGATGAAAGAAGAACTCGGTTTGTCGTGGACTCGCGCGGAACTGTTTCGCTTTGGCGCCAGCAGCTTGCTGGGGGATATCGAGCGTCAACTGGAACATCATGCGACCGGGCGATATTCCGCGGAATATCGTCATCCGATTGCTTGACGAGATAAGCTCCAGTGCGCGTGGTCTCGTGGACGATTGAAGAATCGAGCTGAACCGAATGAGCATCGCGGAAAAATTCCTGACCATGGATTACGGTCCCGCTCTTGAGGATCCTAAAGAGGCGCAAAGCTGGCTGGATCGCCATGGCCGCCGCTTCTCCCACTTCGTCAACGGAGCATGGCAGGCACCAGCTGCCGGCGAATATTTCGATACGCTGGATCCATCTACGGGCGAAAAGTTAGCGTCCGTTGCTCAGGGTTCCGCCGCAGACGTCGATGCCGCCGTGCAGTCTGCACGCGTGGCCTCGCCGAAGTGGCGCGGCCTCACTCCCCACGCCCGGGCCCGCTATCTTTATGCGCTGGCCCGCTTAGTACAGAAACATTCGCGCCTGCTAGCAGTTCTCGAAACCATAGACAACGGCAAGCCAATTCGCGAGAGCCGCGACATCGATATTCCTCTAGTCGCTCGGCACTTTTATCATCACGCGGGCTGGGCGCAACTGCTCAAGCAAGAGTTTCCCGAGCACGAGCCTTGCGGAGTCGTGGGGCAAATTATTCCCTGGAATTTTCCGCTGCTAATGGCAGCCTGGAAGATTGCGCCTGCGCTGGCTACGGGGAACACGGTCGTGTTGAAGCCCGCCGAGTTCACTCCGCTTACCGCTCTTGCTTTCGCCGAACTTTGCCAGGAAGCAGGATTGCCCGCTGGTGTCGTCAACATCGTCACCGGCGATGGCTCCACTGGCGAAGCGTTGGTGAAACATCTCGACGTCGACAAGATCGCTTTCACAGGTTCCACGGAAGTTGGCCGCGCGATCCGCGCCGCCACCGCTGCCAGCCACAAACGCCTTTCACTCGAGCTGGGAGGAAAATCTCCGTTCATTGTTTTCGATGACGCGGACCTCGACAGTGCAGTCGAAGGACTCGTGGACGGAATCTGGTTCAACCAGGGACAAGTCTGCTGCGCCGGCTCGCGCCTGCTGATGCAGGAAAGCATTGCCGAAGTTCTGCTCGGCAAGATTCGCGAGCGCATGAGTACACTGCGAATCGGCGCGCCTCTCGACAAGGCCATCGACGTAGGCGCGATCGTGGCTCGGGTACAACTGGAGCGCATCCATCGCATGGTGGAGCAAGGTGTCGCCGAGGGTGCAACATGCTGGCAGCCGCAGGTCACGCTGCCCGCGCGCGGATTTTTCTATCCGCCGACTCTCCTCAGCAATGTGCATCCCACATCCATCGTCGCGCAGGAAGAAATCTTCGGCCCCGTCCTGGCGACGATGACGTTCCGCACTCCGCGCGAAGCCGTGGAACTCGCTAACAACACGGTGTATGGCCTCGCATCTTGTGTGTGGAGCGAGAACATCAACGTCGCTCTGCACGTGGCCGCGCAACTCAAGGCTGGCGTCGTCTGGGTGAACTGCACCAACTTATTCGACGCTTCGTGTGGATTCGGTGGCTACCGCGAAAGCGGGTTCGGCCGCGAAGGTGGCCGCGAGGGGCTGCTCGAGTATTTGGAGCCGTCGTGGTTTAAAAACGCGGCGAAGTTGCCCGCCGTGCACTCGCCCGCAATCATAGAAGTCGAAGATGAGGTGCAACCCAGCACTCCTGCCATTGACCGCACCGTAAAGCTCTACATCGGCGGCAAGCAGGCCCGGCCCGATTCCGGTTACAGCATGGAGGTCCGTTCGCCAGACGGACATTTGCTTGGCGAAGCTCCGCTCGGCAATCGCAAAGACATTCGCAACGCCGTGGAAGCCGCGCGCAAGGCCGAAGCCTGGGGCAAAGCCACTGCACACAATCGCGCCCAGGTTCTTTATTACTGCGCAGAAAATCTCTCGCAGCGCCGCGACGAAATCGTTCGCCGTCTCACAGCTGTAGTCGGTGAAAAGCAGGCTACCGCGGAAGTCGATCTCGGCATGGAACGCATTTTCTCTTACGCTGCGTGGGCCGACAAATTCGATGGCGCCGTCCACAATCCCCCGTTTCGTAATATCGCCATCGCCATGAATGAGCCCATCGGAACCGTCGGCGTCATCTGTCCCCGGGAAGCTCCGCTGCTCGGTTTCCTGTCGCTTGCAATGCCGCTTCTCGCCGTTGGAAACACCGTGATCGCAGTTCCTTCCGAAGCCTACCCGCTCATCACCGCCGAGCTGTACCAACTCTTCGACACCAGCGACCTGCCCGGCGGCGCGGTCAACATTGTGACCGGCTACACGTCGCAGTTGTTGAAGGTTCTCGCCGAGCACGACGACGTGGACGCCATCTGGTGCTTTGGTGACGATGCCAGTGCCGCCGCTGCGAAGGCCATGTCCACGGGAAATCTGAAGCAGGTCTGGACGAACGAAGGCCGGGAGATCGACTGGTTCGATTCCAATTTCGCTGAGGGACGCTGGTTCCTCGAACACGCCACGCAAGTCAAGAACATCTGGGTTCCTTACGGCGAATAGCGGGCCTAAGTGAATCGGTTTTCTTGGCGTTAGGTCGGCCGGATGCCGATTGCTTTTGTCCTCGCATGGGTCTAGCATGTTGGCGGTTCATCGTCCGTCGGGTCGTCCTTCCCGAACGCTCGTGGCACGTTTGCTCCTCTTTATGACAACGCCTAATTGATTTTGACGAAGGAGGTTGTATGGGTATCGCACTTTCCCCCCAAATTCACCCGCAGGTCGCGGATTTCCTCGAGAAGCCCCGCAAGTTGTTGATCAACGGCCAATGGGTCAACGCCGCATCCGGCAAAACTTTTCCCACTTACAATCCCGCTACGGGCGAAATCCTCGCGCACGTCGCGGAGGGCGACCGTGAAGACATTGAGCGGGCGGTCAAGGCCGCGCGCAAGGCTTTTGACAACGGACCGTGGCGGCAACTTACCGCGGCCGAACGCGCCCGCCTCATCTGGAAACTCGCCGATCTCATCGAAGCTCACACCGAGGAACTCGGCTACCTCGAGAGCCTCGACAACGGCAAGCCGCTCGCGGTCGCCAAGGCCGCCGATGTGCCGCTCGCTGCCGAGCTTTTCCGCTACATGGCCGGCTGGGCCACCAAGATCGAAGGCAATACGATTCCGTTGTCCGTGCCCTACACGCCAGGCGCAAAATATCTCGCTTACACACTGCGTGAGCCGGTCGGAGTCGTGGGTCAGGTGATTCCCTGGAATTTCCCGCTGCTCATGGCTGCTTGGAAGCTGGGACCGGCGTTGGCCACGGGATGCACCGTAGTTCTCAAACCTGCCGAGCAGAC
>JBEKDY010000134.1:0-17723 GCA_050014115.1 Candidatus Sulfotelmatobacter sp.
ATTGCGGGAGCGGCCGGTCGTTCTTCCATCCAGAAACACAAAGGCGTCCTGGTCATTCCAGAAAACCACCGTCTGCGACATGCTCTGGCCGACCATGTAGTGCTTGGGCCACAGCACAAGTGCGGCGACTGCCGAGGCGCAAAGCGCCAGGACGATCAGGATAGAAATAGCTCTTTGACGGTTCACAATCGCGCCCCTTCCGGGGACGTTAGCATGTGCAGGAAGGTCGAAGCAGAGTACTTTGGTAAGCGATCGGCGCAGACAATCGGAGTGGGGAATCTGGGCAAGCAACGTGCCGCGCGCTAGCGCCGCAGTAGCAAATCTCCCGCCACAAAAGCGAAAAACACCACCGAGATCACGCCATTCATGGTGAAGAACGCGGCGTTCAGCTTCCTGAGATCTCCGGCCGAGACCAGGGAATGTTCATAAGCGAGCAAAACCGCCACAAGCGCCACTCCTGCGATTGCCAGCTTGCCCATTCCAAAAGCGACCAGCAGAGCGGCCAGCAACAACAGCATGATTATGTGAAACGCACGCGCCACCCACAACGCGCGGGAAATACCGAGATAGCGCGGGATCGAGTGCAGTCCGCTGGCGCGGTCAAAATCGAAATCCTGGCATGCGTAGAGAACGTCGAATCCGGCCACCCAAAACGTGACCGCCGCCGTCAGCAGCAGGATGCGCGGATCAAGCGAACCTCGCACCGCAATCCATGCAGCCGACGGAGCGATGCCCAGTGCAAATCCCAGCACCAGATGCGACCATCGCGTGAAACGCTTGGTATAGGAATAGAGCAGCAGCACGGCCAGCGCCACCGGAGAAAGCCACAACGCCAGGCGATTGAGTTCGGCCGCCGCGACCATGAACACCAGACTCGAGATCACAACAAAAGTAGCAACGAACACCGGCGTCAGTTGCCCGGCGGGTAGGGCGCGCGCACTGGTGCGTGGATTGGCCGCGTCAATCGACGCATCGGCCAGGCGGTTGAAGGCCATAGCCGCGGAACGGGCGGCCACCATGGCGACGACGATCCACGCGACTTGATGCGCGGTGGGCAATCCCCCAGCGGCCAGCATCGCCCCACATAGTGCGAACGGAAGCGCGAAAATAGAGTGCTCCCACTTGATCATCTCCAGCGTCACGCGCAGATTGCGCAAAAGGGGCACAAAAAGATTCTAGCAGCCGTGGCTTCGAATCGTGGGTCAGTATAACGGACGGAAAAATCATCAACCACGAAGGACGCGAAGTATCACGAAGGCCTTCGCTCGCGGGGTTTCCTTAGTGTGACCTTGTGTCCTTGGTGGTAAGAGCCCTCGCTCGCCGCAGCAGGCCCACCACGGCGGCATTACGCAACCACTCCCGGAACCAACGGCACAAACCGGCACGCACCGCAGACTGTCACCACTGCCCGCCCCGCATGCATGCGAATCAACTGCAACTGCTGGGCGTCCGCAGTGCCGACCGGAATGATCATGCGCCCTACATCCTCGCGGAGTTGCGCGATCAAAGCTTGCGGCGCTGTGAAAGGAGCGGCGGAAACAAGAATCGCATCGTACGGCGCGCCCGGCGGAAAACCCAAGCTGCCATCCCCCACCACGAAATTCACATTCTTGTAGCCGAAGCCGGAAAGAACCTGCGTAGCTCCCGCAGCCAATGCCGCAGATCGCTCCACAGCGACCACCCGCGCCGTGAGTTCCGCCAGCAGCGCGGTCACATAACCCGATCCAGCTCCCACCTCCAAAACCGTGTCCGTGGGCTGAAGCGCCAGAGCTTGCAGCATGATGGCCACAATCAATGGCTGAGAAATGGTCTGCCCGTCCCCGATCGGCAGAGGATGGTCTTCGTAAGCCTGGCTGCGATAAGCCTCGGGAACAAATTGGTGCCGCGCCAGACGCAGCATCGCCTTTAGCACCCGCTCGTCGGCAATGCCGCGGCCGCGCAGATCGTGGTCAACCATCCGCTGCCGCAAACTCGCGAACCATCCGGCTTCGGAGGAGGCAGTCATCGAAAAATATGTCGATTCTATTTTCGCCGGCGGATGCGCAGATCAAAGCTGACCACGCCATTCTGGTCCCGCGTTCCGACCACCGAAATATTCCGCGTGAAGTAATACTCGGCCTGAATGATCTGCTGGTTGCTTTGCGACACGTTGGTGCTGTAGGTGAGCGAAACGTTGTTGGCGAATTGCTGCTCGATCGTCACCTGCGGCCCGCGCGCGGTGGGATTGGTTTCTGTCGTCAGGCCCTGCGGATCGATCTTGATGCGGCTGGCGCCGAACAACTTCTGCATGCGCCCGCTGACCGTGGAGTTCATCGCCTGATTAATGATCAAGGCAGACGCTTCGTCGTTAAACGCTTCGGTGCCAGATTGCTCCTGCAATCGCTCGGATTCCTGGCTCGTACGGCCGAGCGCCAGCAACGCAATAATGTCCGACTTCGGCAGTGGCGGTTCCGAGCGATAATTCACGGCCAGGCGATCCGGTGTGCCAGTCACCATGATGTCGAGATCGTAGTTACGGACATGCGTCGAAGCCTCGAGGTTGACCTGGGGTTCAATCGCGACCGGGTTGGCAAACGTGATATCGCCGCGCTCCAGTCGGAATTTTGTGCCGTTGAACGTGGCGTCGCCTTCCAGAATGTCAACGCGCCCCAACACCGCCGGCCGGGAGATGGATCCCCGCAGCCGAAAGTCTGCGTCGCCCGAGAGTCGCGCCACCGCGGTCTTCATCTGCAGTTCCGGCGCAGTCTGTACATGAACGTCGAGCTTGACTCCATTGAGCGGCGAGTTGGCATTCGCCAGCGCAGCATTACGCCGGCTGTTTTCCAGATACGAGCTGAAGTCAAAATTCGGGGTCACGGCCAGCTTCGTCACCATGACGTCGCCAGTCAAGGTCGAGGCCGTTGGCGTGCCCACCCAATGCAATTCGGCACTTGCAGTCGAACTCACTCCCGGCGGATAGCGCAGCCGCACTTCCTTACTCGTGGCCGTTACGTCGAAGCTGAGCTGCTGATTGTAGTGAGTCGCGTCCCCTTTGAGGTCGATCGTGCCGCCGCCGGTGCGCGCCGTCATTTTTTCGATGTGCAACCGGTCGCGTGTGAACACCAGCGATCCGTTCATTTCGCTCAGTCCACTCGGCAGCCCGGAGTAAGAAACCGCGCCGTTGCTCACCTGCAGATGCCCTTGCGGCAGCGGACCGGAAAGCGTGCCTCCCACGTTCATGTCCATCGAGAGCAATCCGGATCCTGTGAAATCCGCGTCCACGGTGTTCAACAGCTTCAGGTCAACCTTGCCATCCACAGTCAAGTCCAGGTCCCGGGAGCCCGCAAACTGCACGGAGCCGTGTGCCGTGAAATCGGTTCCCTCGCCCGCCATATGCAATTGGTCGATATGCAGAGTCTGTTTTGCGTAAGTGAAGCGCACCGGGTCCGCATTGTGAAGTTTGGCGTATTGCACATCCATCTCGATGCTGGAAAGGCTTCCATTCATCGTCCACACCCGAGGATCGCGCAGTGGACCCTGCACCGCCACAGTTCCCGACACCGCCGAGTGCCCGGTCAGTTGCCCCTTGAGATAGGTGCGCAGGAAGGCGTCGAGATCGACGTTATCCATTTGGAACGAGAGTGCGGTCGCGTAGTCGCCGCGCATCTGCACGCCGCCGTCGACGTGCAAAATGCCTTTGCCAAATTCGGATTGCCCACTCACATGAAGTTCGTTGCCCTTGCTCACGGCTTGCAGATCGACTGCGCCCGCCAGTTCGTGATCCAGCGTAAGACCGCTCACCTGCAAGCGGGCATTAATCGCGGGAGACTCCGTTGTCCCCGAACCCTGCAGCGTGAACTCGCCGCGCCCTTCAACCAGCAGGCCGCCCCGTTGAATCTGCGGAATCCGCGCCAGGTCGAAGTTCTTGCCGGTAAGGTCCAATCGGAAAGAATGAAGCGACGGGTTGTATGCGGCGCTGCCTTGAATCTCCGCATCGTCATTCGGCTGTTGAAGATGCAGCAGTTGAATGTTCGATAGCGCGGTCTCGCCCCCCGCGACCAGCACATCGGCGTCGAATTGGGCAATCGATTGGCCCCAGGCCGAAGCGTTCTTCACCTGGACCTGCCCTTGCGCGTGGGGATTGGCCCGGGTTCCGGACACTTGCAGCGTAACGTCCGCCACTCCAGTGATTGGATAGTCCACTCCAACCAACTCTTGAGTCGAGGCCACTTCCACCCCATGCAAGTTCACGTGCCCAGTGAAAGGACTGTCTACCGTAAGGTCGCCGTCTCGCAGGCTTGCGATGGCATCGAAGGTTGCAGTGGTGTCTCCCCGGTGCATACTGCCATCACGCAGGATCAGACCGTGAGTAGAAAACTGCACCCAGGTCGAAAGCGCATCCCATTGGACTGAATGCTGAGCTGTACCCTCCATCGCAGGAAGCGTAACTTCAAAATCCTGCGCCACCAGAGTTCCAGTCACTACCGGCACGTCAAGATCTCCCCCAACTACTCCGTTAAAAGTGGTTGTGCCATCCACGCGAAATGGCAACGGCCTCCCTTCCAGCGCCGCCACAATCGGACGCTCTTCTTCGAAATTCGAGGTCGTGACCGAAAAATGCAAATTCGAAGCGGAGGAAAGTATTCCGGATGCCTGGCCGTGCGACGCCGGCGTGGAAGCCGTGAACTGTGAAAACTCCAACTCGTCGTTCGTCCAGTGGTAGCCGCCCGTGGCGTGCGCGGTCAGCGGAATTTCGCCTTTCGCCGGTTTGGTGGGAGGTACTACGTCGGCCGCGAACTCGACCTGCGCCATATCCGGCGATCCCCTCCAACTGGCCTCGACTAGGCCGCCGGCCAATCCCGCGAGATGAGAATCTTTCAGATAAGGGCCGACCGGCTTTAGTGCGGCAGCCAACTCCATCGCGGAAACGTCGCGCACCCGAAGATGTAGCTGTGCAACCTGAACTCCGGGAAGTTTTTCACGAGGACCTTTGCCGGTCGGCCGGCCCGCCGTGATAATCGCCATCTCCGGCCCGGCCCTTTTCTTCTGCGCCTGATTCGATTTCGACGGCGGCGGAGCAGGAATGCTATGCAGCCAGTTATCGACTTGAGCATCCCCCGTGAAACTCCCACCCAGCGCCTTCCCTTGCAGCTTCGTAAGCCTGATCTGTTGATCAGTCACTGCATAATCCGCGACCACGCTCGTTTTCTTAATCAAAATCCGGTCGTCCTGCCAGCCAAAATCGCGTGCTTCCAGCGCACCCGAGGCCGAAAAGTCTTCGACCGTCCACTTCCCCTGACCCTGGAACTCAACCACGCCTTCACGGATGTCTTGCCGCCGCATGATGGAAGCCACTTCCGCGAGGTCGACATGCGCGTCATAAGTGGCCGAGACCAGCGGATGGCGGAAATCGCGGATCAGCCCGTGCATTTCAACGTGGGTTCGGCCGGAAGTCAATTTCATCGCATCGATTTCCGCAAACGACGGCGCCAGCGTGAACTTCACATCCGTCATCCAGGCAAACGGACGGAAGCCATCATACTTCGCATCCACTTTGCCGAGCAGCAAGCGGCTTTCGTAGCGGCCGCGCAGAAACGAATATTCCATCTGCAATGCGGCGTCATTAGCTGCGAACTCCAGCGGAAGGGTCTTGTCGTCCCACAACAGTTCACCGTGACGAACGTAGAAATTATCAATCGATAGCGCGAACAGCTTCTCGACCGACGAAACCTGCGACGCTCTCACCACGCTCGGCCCGGGCACATTGCTGCTGCCGTCGGGATAAAAGCCAACGTGAATCACGGGATGATCGAGGGTGACTTCGTGAAATCCGAATTCACTGCGCAGGATCGAGACTATCTTTACCCGAGCCACCAGCCGGTCGACGTGGGCGAGCGGAACTTCCGTGGCCGCTTCACGTCCGTGCACCGTAATATCGCGTACCTCAACCTGTGCGTGGAACGGGACGGTGTGGATGCTGCCGATTTCCACCCGGCCGCCGGTGATGCGTTCCACTTCGGCGACCATGCGACGCCGCACCAGATTTTGAAAGGAATCGGTGGTGACATACCACAGGCCGGCAAGCAGGCACAGCAACCCTGCACCCGCTGCCATCAACAGGTACTTCCACCATGCGCGGCCTCGCGGCCTGGTGGCGGGCTCGGTCACTGGCTCTGGTACCCCTCCCGCGCGGATGCCTCCGCCCCGGGGATGCGCACATCACTTTCCGAACGTAGAGCCTGCAGCCAGGAGACCAGCAGTTCGCTCACTTTTTCCTGCGTGAGCAATTCCCGAATCTTGCCGGAAACATCGGCCAGCGGAACTTCGCTCGCCCCGGCCTGCTTCAATTGCGGAACGAACTTGTCGCGGTAATACGCTTCGATGCTTTTGGAATCGATCTGGACCGCCGGCCGCAGGCGGGCATCCACCAGCCGCATTAAATCGATTTGCATCTGCACGTGTGTAATCAGATTTTTTTCTCTGAGGCCATACTTCGCCAGCACCGCTTGCCATCCCTCGTCCGTGGCCGCTTCCGGATACAACTTCCTCGCCCCGGCAATCTGGCTGGCCGCCTCGGCTTCGGTGGCATGCAGAAACTCGGAAGACTTCAACTGCTCATGCAGAAGTTCCTGGTCAATTAACCGGTCCAGAACGGCGCGGCGGTCGTCGGCACTAAACTGGTTGAACGGCTTTCCATTCAACAGCGCTTCATAGCTCAGAGCTTCATCCAGTTCCGACTGCAAAATGATCTGGCCGTTCACCCGGGCGACAATCCGGTCGATCACTTGTCCAGCGCCCGCCGTCGGCATAAAAAAAATCGCCGACAGCAAAGCGACAATAACAGCGGTGGGCGTGAACTTCATGCGAGCGTTCATCAAAATGGCTGGCCTATGCTGAAAAAAACGTTAAAGTGCTTCAGCCGCTGAGTCTCAAGTAAGCCCGTCGGCTGCCCCTGGGGATTGACCGTTTCCTGGAAATACGACGTTGGGTTCAGATTGTACCCGAAGTCGAAACGTAGCGGACCAATGGGTGTCTTGTAGCGCACACCCACTCCGAGAGCATGCGATGTGTAATCATAACCGGACGCGTTGAATTGGTTAAGACACTGTTGGTTCGGTGTACCTCCGGACGATAGACATAGCCCTGGATCAGCCTGGTGCCAGCGCAGCAGCCCCTTCACCATGTCATGCCCCGCCGTGAATACGTTCCCCATATCGTGAAAAATAGCGAAGCCGAACCCCGGCCCCAGCCAGGGCAGAGTCATCGGCGGAAGACGCAATTCCAGGTTGTTGACGAACAGGGCCGTGCCGCCCACCGGAAAGCCGGAATCGGGATCGCGGGGCCCTGCCTGATTTAACCCGAATCCGCGATGCGAGTTGCCCCCGCCAGCGAAGAATTGCTCGGGCAACGGAATGGTCGCAATCGTGCACGTCGGCTCGTCCGCTGCATTCAGCGGGCAAGTTCCGGGAGACAAAACCTTGGTCCCGCGAAACGGCTGCTCCAGCCCGATCGTGGTCGACCGGGCGAACACGAACTGGTGCCCGGGTTTTCCGCCAAACGCATAGTAAGTGGAATGCTGCGACAGGGCACGCCCAAAGTCCGCTTCCGAGCCGAAGTAAGTGGAAGCAGCCGAAGCATCCAGCGTGAAGTAGGTCCCCCGCGTGCTCTCCAGAGGATTGTCGCGCTTGTCGCGGATATAGGTGAATCCCGGTCCGCTCACCCGCGCCGGCAACGACAACTGAGGAACCAGCGCCGGCGAAAAATCATTCGCGAAGTTGCTCGCCTTGACCCTGCGATAATCAAACCGGTAGACGATGAAGCTGGGTTTGTTGATTTGCTCCCGCAGGTCCACTTTGCCTTCCCAGCGCTGTGAGGTGAACGTGGAAATGTCCAGACTGTTGTCGTAAAAAATCGTAAAGATCAACTTGAACTTGTCACTGTCAAACAGTTTCGGAATCGTGTAGCTGATCAACCCGCGCTGCTGCAGCCGCCCTACATGAGATTGAAACAGAAGCGTCTGGTTGCGCCCGCCCATGTTGAGCCGCGTCACGTCAAACCCCACCCGCGGACTCACTCCCGTACTCCCTTGCGGCTCGCTGCTCCCCGCAGGCTGTCCCGTCTGGAATTCCAGTCCGACATCATACGTAAAGGTGTAGCGCTTGGCCTCCTGTACCTGCACCAGCACATTCTTCTGAGGATCCGTCCCCTCGGGATTCTGCACCGCCGTGTCGACCTCGTTGAAAATCCCCAGGTCGTAAAGCTTGGTCTGCGTGTCCAGCAGATCGGCCTGGCTCAGCGGATCGCGCGCATGCACCTGGATTTCGCGGTCCACGATATAGTCGCGAGTATGGTCCAACCCCGACACCATCACCTGATCCACCGTAAACCGCTCGCCTTCCTTGATGGTGTAAGTCACGTCTTCACGATCCTGCTGCCCCGGCGCAGGCTGAGTCGTGATATCGAGCGTGGCGTTGGGAAAACCGCGGTTAAAGTAATACGTTAAAACTTTCTCTCGATCGTTCGCCAGATTCTGCTCCGAAAACGGTTGCCCTACCTTGGTTTCGAGCTCCGGCAGAGCGCTCGCCGGGATGATCTCGCTGCCCAAAACGTGCAGGCCGCTCACCAGAGTTTGCGGCCCTTCCACAATGTTCAGGTGGACCGCGAGGTGGTTCGTCACTCCCTTGTAGTTGTCGTCGACCTTGGTTTGAATTTGCGCCTGCCGGAATCCATTTGACCGGTAAAGCCCTTGCAGCGTGGCCACGTCGCTCTTGAGCAGGATTCCGCTATACCGGCCGTGCGGCAAAAGCGGAGTCGCGCTCTGGATCTGCAATCGCGACCGGATATCCTCCGGACTAAAATAGCTCTTGTTGGTGATGCCGGTAATCTCGATTAACCCCAGCCGGTGCAGCGGCCCCGGATCCACCTGGTAGATCACCTGGACTCTCTTCGGATCGCTTTCCTTCTTGAATTCCACCTTCGCATCAAAATGCCCCTGATTCTGCAAGTAGTCGAGCAGATTGCGCTTGCCCTCGTTGAGCAGATCGTCATCAATCGCGTTTTCTTCGTACACCGGTATTTCATGTTTCAGCACTCCCCGGCTCACATGAAAGCCCTGCACAGAAATCAGGACCACCGGCCCGCGATCGATCTGGAAGGTGTAGTCCACCGAGTTTGAGGCCGGACGGTATTGCTGCTGCGCGATCGACACCTGCGACAGCACGCGTTGCTGCTTCTGGAATTTTTTGCGCAGGTGCCGCAGCGAGTTCGACACCCGCGCGGCCGTAACCCGTTCCCCCGGTTGCATATGCGCAATGTCGCGGATCTGCTCTGCGGATAAATTCGCAGTTCCTGTAACCTTCACCTCGCCCACGTGCGCCGCTTCTCCGGCGACCACGTGAAAAGTAATGTCGACTTGCTGCGTGGCCGCTTTCGGCTTGGTGTCGGCGGTCACCCGCGCCCGGTAGTAGCCGTTTTCCTGCATCAGCCGGCGGATGTTCTCAATCGCACGGTCCAGTTTTTCCAAAGTGTGCAGTTCTCCCAGTTGCAGCTTGGAGGCATTGACGATCTGATTAAAATTCGGGCGCGAAGGGGCGCCTTCCACGCTGATCGCTCCTACAAAAAAGTTCGGCAACGTGACGAACGTCAGTGCCACGCCGCCGGCCGAGGGCTCCACTTCCGCCTGAATGTCCGCAAAACGCCCCGTCGCAAACAACGCGCGGATGCTCTCGCGAACCTGGTCCCGGCTCAACGGCTGTCCCGCTTTTTGCGTCAGCAATTGCAGCAGATGCACTCGATCGCGATCCGCAACCCCCGGAAGCTGAATGGTTTCCACCGGCTTTCCCTCATACTCCGCCATCATTCCGGAGGAGGTTTGAGCCTGTTCCTGCGGGGCCGGCTGCTCCACAGGAACCGATTGCGACTGAGGAGCCTGCGCAGCCTGGGGTTCCTGAGGGGAAACCTCTGCCGCTCCCGCCGCAGCCAGCGGGATCGACAGCAGTAGCATCGCAACTAGAACTGGCGCGCACCCTCTCACCAAATAGTGTCCTCAGGCCCCGGTAGTAATTTCAACGGAATTTGCTTAGATGCGATTGCACTCAATTGCGCTGGCTTCGGCCCTACCCTGTGTTCCCCTGTGCTCCTGCGGTTAAAGAATTTGGAACACTCCCCACTGTCGGGAAGCCGCCGTCTTCCGCCCCAGACACTTATAATAAAGGTTTTAACGCCTTACACCGGTGACCTCTTTGGCTCAGGAAAAAGCTCAGGACAATCTTTCCCGTAAACCCGCCGCGCCCATAGCCGCGGGAAGAGACGACCGCTACTCCCGCCAGATTCTATTCCGCGGCATCGGAGCGGAGGGTCAAGCGCGCCTGGCCCGCTCTCGAATCGCAATTGTCGGCTGTGGCGCCACCGGCTCCGCCCTGGCCGCGCTCCTGGCCCGCGCAGGCGTGGGCACGCTGCGCATCATCGACCGCGATTACGTGGAACCCAGCAATCTGCAGCGCCAGTCGCTGTTCGACGAGCAGGACGCAGCCGAGTCGTTGCCCAAAGCCATAGCTGCGGCCCGCAAGATCGCCGCGTTCAATTCGCAGATTGTGGTCGAACCAAAAGTGGACGACGTGATCCCCGCCAACATTGCAGCTCTCCTTGAAGGAATGGAAGTTATCCTCGACGGAACCGACAACTTCCAGACCCGCTACCTGATCAACGACTTCGCAGTCAAGAATTCCCTGCCCTGGATTTACTCGGCAGCCGTCGGCAGCTACGCCGCAACCATGAATGTGTTGCCGGGTGAAACGGCCTGTCTGGCCTGCATTTTCCCGAACTCGCCGCGAGGAATCGTCGACACCTGCGAGACTTCCGGCATCCTGAATTCAGCCGTCAATCTCGTAGCCTCGATCGCCGCCACGGAAACGCTGAAGTTGCTCGTAGGCGATGGAACAAACGGAACAGACGGAACGGGCGCAACAAAGGACCCGCATGTGCCCAGCACACTGCGCAAGACGATGCTAAGTTACGACCTGTGGACCAACGAGCACGCCGAGATTACCGCAGCCAAGCCCCGTCCCAACTGCCGCACCTGCGGCGAACGCGACTTCACTCATCTTGCCGGCGAAGGGCGCCCGCATATCACCCTCTGCGGCAGGAATTCCGTACAAATTCATGAGCGCCAACGCCCCATCGACTTCACCGAAATGGACCGCCGCCTCCAACCCCACGGCACCGTCCGCCACAACGACTTCGTCCTGAAATTCTGGCGCGACCCCTACGAGATGACCCTCTTCCCCGACGGCCGCGCCATCATCAAAGGCACCACGGACACCGCCGTGGCACGCAGCTTGTATGCGCGCTATGTAGGCAGTTAGCTTTTAGCTTTTAGCTTTTAGCTCTTAGCTTTTAGCTTTTCAGCTCCTGGTCGCCAGGCGAACGAGCGTGTCCTGCAATTCTTAATTGGTGGTTGATGTCTATTCCAGGAAACGCCACCAGAACCTTTCCCATGCAGTGATAGGCCTCACCAAGAGGACGATTTCGCCCGGAGTAGGCCGAAGCTGGGAAGCCCATTTGCCGAACTTACAGCGGCAGCCCCGCCCAGTCTTAGAGCAGCTTGAAACACAACCATCGTGAACGACCTGTTGCGTGTCTTCTTGATACGGATAAACTCCGCAAAAGAGGTCTGCACAGAGGTAGAGGTGATTTGGGAACACCCTAAAGGTTGAAGGCGGCGACTCTGGCAGGCGAAATCTCGCCACGCCGTCAGCGCCTGTCGTGGCTTCGAGCGTTTCTTGGTGAGAGTTGACTCCTATTCCGACCCTAAATTGCAGACTCACAGGTTCGCCTGCAAAGACGCGCCCACTGCGGGAATCAATGAGCCGAACTGCGATGTCCTGTGCCGAGCAATCGCGCGGTTGCCCTAGCGCTGCAACGAACAGCGTAATGAGGATCCACGCGACCCGCTTCATGGAATGAATATCGCACAAGGCGGGGCCCCAACGCCCGACCGAAGCGCCCCTCAGTAGAACTCAATCTTCTCAAACCCCAACCCCTGCAACAGACTCCTCACCGTCGACGCCGCATTATCCTGCGCAGTTCGCAAAATGCCATCGGCCAGGGCGGCCTCTTGCAGCTGGTGTTCCCCCTCCAGCCGCACTTGCGTTTCCAGATTCGGGTCGCTCGGCACCAGCAGCCCGGTTTGCCGGGAATACACGCGCGTTCTCGCGCTGTCGATGCGCGTGCTGAACACCTGCGACACGGGAAGATGCAGGCCCGCCAGAAAATCCGGGAAGATAGGGTTTGCCCGCTCGCCCGTCACAATCTTGTCCATGGTGTAAACCACGGTTTCCAGCCGCTGCAGCCGCTGAATGCGGTCCACCACCGTGGGCTGGCTCACATCGATGGTGAGGGTTCTTCCGGTCAACGCCGACCACATATGGCTCAACACAGCTCGCCCGGAAGTTCGCGACAGCATCGCCCATCCCGTCGCCCCCACACACACCACCCCAAGCAACAGCCCGAGGATGAGCGCCACCACAACCGCCGCAGACGATCGCGCAGGTTTGCGAACGATTAGCGGGCCCGCATCAGGATTGTGAGCCATAGCGCAAGGTTATCACCCGGAGAAGCGGTGCATGAGGGGAAACCGGGCCGCTGCTGAACCACTCTTAGACGTACCCGCGAACGGCCGTCAGAGCCAGCCCAATGGCGCACCCAGAGTACGGCGTTCTGCGTTCGGTCCGAAATGGGAGGGGGACCGATTTGGGACCCACCTATAGCCGCATCACGATTTAATTGGCTAATTTTAGCGCCCTTGCAGCAGATACTTACTGGATGAAAACTCCATTTCTTACCGAGATTGCAAGCCAGAAATACAGCAGTGAACGCGAAGCAATGGCGTCCGGGGCAGAAAACGGTTGCCCATCGCACCTGCTGCTGGTCGAAGATAGTCCCCATCATGTCAGGCTGATACAGGAGGCCTTCAGCGATGTGAATACGTCCATCAATCTGCACGTCGCCGACGACGGCGTCGAGGCGATGGCATTCTTGCGGCATGAGGGAATCAATGCCGGTGCACCTCGGCCCGATCTCATTTTGCTGGACCTGAATCTCCCTCGAATGGACGGGCGGGAGGTGCTGGCGCAAATCAAGAGCGACGAGAGTTTGAAGACGATCCCGACCATAATCCTCACCACTTCCGAATTGGACGGCGATGTAATCACCAGCTATCGACTTCATGCCAACGCCTACCTCAAGAAGCCGTTAGGGTGGGACGCTTTCGTGCGTATGGTGAGCAACTTGAATAACTTCTGGCTGGCCCAGTCCCAGTCCCAGTTAACGCTGCCCAATCACAACCGATCCGGGACATTGGACAAGCAGACGCTGCACTAAGAAAGCATGCCGCCGCGGCACCAAATGCTCGCGCCAGTGCGGCCCGCGATCTGCTGCCCTGGGCAGCAGCCCACCCTGAACGCCGTCTGTCGTAAAAATAAAGCGTTCTCTGGTTGATGTTCTTGGGAAGTTCTTCGCAAGCAACTATCGCTAGCCGCTCCCGCGAACTAAACTTTTGTCGTTCACTGGAGCTTCTATGCGCCTGCTGCGCCTTCAGGACGTCGAGACTAGCCCCAACGACCGCTTATTCCGCCACGCCCGCCTGCGTGCTT
Organism: Candidatus Sulfotelmatobacter sp.; assembly: GCA_050014115.1. Classification (GTDB taxonomy): domain Bacteria; phylum Acidobacteriota; class Terriglobia; order Terriglobales; family Acidobacteriaceae; genus Sulfotelmatobacter. The sequence continues at coordinate 13,632 of JBEKDY010000134.1, forward strand.
TGATCGTCTGGCTTGCCGGATTCTCCGCCACCACCGCCCTTTTCTTCCACGCATACACGGCAAAGTGGCCGCCCGGCTACCTCTTCGGCTCGTTTCTGCTGCTCTTTCTGCTCTTGACGCTGGGGATGGTGACGGCGCGCTTCCATCCTTCCAACTGGCTCGTCCGGATGAACGAGACGGGAATCTATGTGCAATATCGTTCGTATCTGAACTACCAGTTGCCTGCCGATGACCCTGCGGTGGTTTTCCTGTCTTTCGGCGAGATAGCGTCGGCCCGCCTGGTCAAAGAGCGCGTCGAGACACCCGATACAACTAAGCCAGGCGCCACACAAACCCAATGCCTGCGCTATATCGAACTTGAGTTATCCGGCGATCCTGCGCCCCTTGCCGACGCGTTGCAGGCTGAGCTCGGCGAGCAGGCTCCATCGGAAAAACACTGGTATGGCACCAGTTCCACCCTTTACCGGGATTATCCCGTCGCGATGTCCGCTGCATCGAGTGTTCGCATCCATTGGGACGTTGTGCCGGGCGCACAAAAGTTCCTCGACGCCCTGCGCCCTTATACGGTCATCGCCGATCCGGTTTCCTTAAAGCAGGACTTCACCCAGCTGAAATCGCTCAGCCGCGAAGAGCAACAGAAGCAACTCCGCGAACTCGTCGCCCGCGGCCAGACCGTCACGGCAATTTACGCCAGCAACCTCTACGGCTGCAGCTTAGGAGAAGCCAAGCAGATGGTAGATTCTCTGCGTAAGAATTCTCTGCGGGCATTTATTACCACTTAACGAGAAAGAGTCCCTGAACCGCACGGCGTCCAGTCTCAAAACATTCAGATTTGGTGGCGGTGAAGCGGAGTTTCTACTGTGCGACCGCAGGCTTTAAGCCGTTCTCCAAAGCAGTTTTCCATTCCTGGAGCTTGCCGACAAGATAGCTAGCCATCTTCCGTTGCTGTTTTCTTGGGATGCCCGCTCCATTCTCCGCACCGTCCTCGCCACGCGGCTGTGGATGCAGACTCGAATCGGATGCTGGATTCACATCATGCGAACCGCGCAACAACGACTCCAGTTGGAGGTAAACTCCCCTTTCGAAGAACGCCTTGGAGTCAAGCGCCCCGTTTATGAGGCGTGCATCCTGCGGGATCGCCTCCATCCGGCTGCGCAGGAAATCTTCAACTTCAACTAGATCCGCTTGCTGGTTCGCGACCCTGGAAAGCGGGGGCAGTGATTGAATGACTCCCTCGTAAACACCGCTCCACCGTTGGCGGAACTCACTCGCCCACCGCAAGTCGCCCACAATCTGGCCGTTTGAGAAGATGACTGTATTGACCCCACCGCTGCATTTATCGGGATCCGCAGCCGCAATCATCGCAGCAGCGCCAGGGGCGATCCCTCTGTAGTCGCCGAAAATAGTGACACCATTGCCGAGGGCGTCGTACTCCCCGATCGGCCCTATCTCGCTGATGTAGTTCCCCGAGCGCGTGTCTGAGGGTTTTACCGGGCAATGAAATGAGGCATGCACAGCCACAATGGACCTGAGGTCCTGGTTCTCGATCACTTCTTGCCATATCTGTCTGGACTGGTCGAACTCGGGCGCATCTTCCTTCACACTCTTGATTTGCGCCGAAACGCTGAACGTCAGCAGCGTGATGACGAGAGCAACCAGCAGCGAGTCTCTCATTTTCGTACCCTCGGACTCCTTAGGCAGCGAATCGTCAGGAGCTCATCCCGACTGGGCAATGGTACTCCGATTTTCATCGTAACCAGCGGAAGTTGCGTCTTTTCGAATAGGGATTGTAGTCAGACCATTTCACTCATGACAATTGCGACCACCCCGTCAAGTGTAATAGAGATATTTCAACAAATGATGAGGCCGCAGCTCAAAAACACTTTCTCGCTGTTACCAGCGACGCAATCGAGAACACCAGGAAGAAGACGGTCAGCCACGCTCCTTGGTGATAGGCCAAGAAAGCCGCGACAAAGAAACCCACAGCGCCGAGGTAGATGAAGTTCCTCCTCAGTAGCTGAGGATTCCACGCTACGGTAGGTTCCTGCGTTTTCCAATTACGCTTAACGTCGTCAATAGCCGCACTCAGAAAGGCCAGAACGAAGAAGATTCCGCCGAAGATGAGTGACAATTCGATGCCGATACGACTGATTACCAAGCGATGGGTACGAAGTGCCGTCAAGAGCGACATAGCCACAACTACAGCGAGGGTTGGTAGTGACGTTGTCAGAAAGTATCTAAGGGAGATCATCCAATACGTCGGAATCGCTGTTTGCCAATGGCGGCCTGCCGTCATGCTGGAGTTCTATCCCAATGCCGAAACGGTGTCTAGTGTCGTGGCGCGGTTCGAACGATTCGCTGATTGTTGTAATCAGGCTTTCACTCAGTGAGAAGGTCGACCCGGACCGCCATTGGCGAGACACCCGCTGGCGCTTAGCTAGCAGCTAGGAACTGGAAGCTGCTCTCTGCTAATCTTCACTGCGTTCATCGCACGAATTCAGATTCAAAAACAGAAAGAGCGCTGATGCCGGAAAACACGCGTCCTGAGCCCACTCGGCTCTATCGCTGGATGGTGCTGGTCTTCCTTAGCCTGGCCATGTTCGGCAGCTACTACGCCTATGACGCGCTCAGTCCTCTGGCCGATGTTCTGAAGCTCCAGCTTGGTTTTTCTGACGAAAATATCGGCCTGCTCCAGGCGATCTACAGCTTTCCCAATATTTTCACGGTCGTGATCGGCGGCTTCATCATTGACCGTCTCGGCCTGCGCAAGTCGCTGATGATTTTCGGCGTGCTCTGCCTGATCGGCCCAGCGATTACCGCTATGTCCGGAAAGCTCGCCATGATGGCGACAGGGCGGCTCATTTTCGGCATGGGCGCGGAGTCTTTGAACGTCGCCGTCATCGCCGCGCTGGCCCGGTGGTTCAAAGGCAAAGAACTGAGTTTCGCTTTCGGTGCGAACCTCACCATCTGCCGCCTGGGCTCGTTCGCCGCGCTCAATTCCCCGACCTGGGCGCGCGCTGCTTACGCGAACTGGCGCTGGCCCTTCCTGATATCCCTGGGCTTTGCCGCTTTTTGTGTCGTGGGAGCGATCGTCTACTGGATCATGGAGGTGCGCGCGGAGAAAGAATTTCATCTTGGCGAAACTTCCACCGACAAAGTCGTATTCGCCGATTTGTTCAAGTTCGGCATGAGCTACTGGTTTATCGTTGCCCTGTGCGTCACGTTCTACTCGGCCATCTTCCCTTTCCAGACGTTTGCAGTGAAGTTTTTCATCGAAGCGCATGGAACTTCGCGCGAATTCGGCGGGTTTCTGTCCAGTATGCTGACGCTCTTCGCCATGATTGCCACTCCCCTGTTCGGCCTCCTGGTCGACCGCATCGGCAAACGCGCCTTGCTGATGATGTTCGGTTCGGTGCTGCTGGTCCCGGTCTACCTGATGATGGCCTACACGCATGTCAGCCTCTACGTGCCCATGGTTATCATGGGCGTGGCGTTCTCGCTGATCCCGGCCGTGATGTGGCCGTCGGTCGCCTATATCGTGGATCAATCCAGATTGGGGACAGCCTACGGCCTGATGACGATGATTCAGAACATTGGCCTGTTCGGCTTTAACCTTCTGGTAGGCTGGGCCAACGATCACAGCCACGCCGGCCCCGACCACCCCAGTGGTTATAACCTGGGGATGTGGATTTTCTCTATCCTGGGATTCTCGGGACTGACATTTGCGTTCCTGCTGCGGCAGCGTGAAATGGGACCGCATGGTCATGGCTTGGAGACGATTACTATTTCAAATCAGGGCTCCGGCAAGGGCACGAGTTAGACTGTAAGCCTACCGTTTTTCGAAGATTTCTAGTCTAAAATCGGGAGGGCCTAAATCATGCATCGAAGCATGGGACGCAAGCCTCCAGAGGCAAAGGGTTTCGAGCGACGGAAATGAAGTTACTTTTGGTTACGCGCCAAGGCGCGCAAGCCATACAACGTAAAGCTACTTATGCCGCATCTCACTAATTGCGGCCGGAATAGGAAACTTGACCGACCCCAGGCGACGGCAGGGCGATGAACTCGGCGAAGCCGAAGCGATCGAAAGAGCCA
>JBEKDY010000135.1:0-11957 GCA_050014115.1 Candidatus Sulfotelmatobacter sp.
CTAGATTAATTCCCTCTCACACGAAAGTTGCGTGTCTTTGGTCGGCGCCGAATGGATGCGTAACGTTGACACTGGGGCTAACCAAGTAGGAAACTCTTAGCGGAACCCAGGCTGTTCTCTGTGCCGAAGTCCCACGTCCCCCTAAGAATCAGAACTCCGGGCGAGTTCCTCAGAGCCGGATCAAGCCGGGTGGCCGCCGTCGCGGTGGCTTCCGTGCGCCAGTGGCAGTGGCCCCGACTGCTGGGAATACCGACCCGAAACCGGCATAAGACGCAATGGCTGCTACTTCGGAACCTAACAAAGAACCTCGAGCAAAAGAGGCTTTGGGCCAAGCTTTAGAATCCCGCTTCTGGGGCGGGTCGCCCGCACTGCTCTATGCGGTGGTCGGGGCGCAGGTGCTGTGGCTCGCCGCCACTGCGAACGGCAAGTGGGGCGCTGCGGGGTCGTCGGGTTTTCAGCTTCTGGCAGCGGGCCTGGCGGCTGCGTCCTGCTGGCAAGCCAGCCGGAGATCGCGTCATTTCGCCACAATTTTCTGGCGCCTGTCGGCTGCCACATTCGCGCTGTGGTTCTGCGGCGGGTTGCTCAATACCTACATCAATGTGACGTCGGCGGTTCCGGACGAGAACCAGATTGGCGTGTTCCTGCTCATTTACCTCTCCACCGCGCCCATGTTCATGGGGTCGGTGCTGACGGGAACCACAGATGAGGACGCCAAGGTCCACTGGGATCTGGTGCTCGACGCCAGCCAGGTTCTGATTCTGGTTCTCGCTGTCCACCTCATGCTGGTCGATATCCCCACGATGAATGTCGGGGAGGAGCGCACGACGCAGGTGGCGTTGCGACTGCAGGACTACTGGCGGGTGGCACTCGCCGTTGCTCTTGTGGGCAGAGCTCTTCTGGACGAGTCGCCCGCGGTCCGACGCCTGATCAAACCGATCGCCATCGCCATGAGCGTGTTTGCGTTGGGCACCTGGATCGGAAACGACCTGCAATTCACCAGCGCTTCGCGCAGCGCCCGCTGGTTCGATCTGGCGTGGACCGTTCCATTTGTGCTGGTCACTTATTCGGCAAGCGCCTGGCGGCAATCAGCTGTCGATCCTGCGTGGGGCCACAAACCCGCCAAGGTCGAGGGTGTTTTCCTATTTTATTTCCCGTCGATCGCGCTGCCGATTTTGCTGTTGTCGATGTACAGCACGATTCAGTTTGAACAGATTGTGGTCGGCCTGGGCGCGATGGTGTTGTCGATTTTCTGTTTCAGCCTGCGGCTGTTCATCGCGCAAAAGCAACAGCGGCAGACCATGGAAGCAAGGGTTGCCTCCGAATCCCGGTACCGGAATTTGTTCGAGCGCAATCTGGCGGGGCTTTACATCACTAGTCTCGACGGCCAAATTCTCGATTGCAACCAGGCATTTTGCGACATTTTTGGGTACACGCGCGACGAACTTCTGGAGCTGCCGGCCTCCGAGCTCTACGAAGGCGGAAGCCAGGAGCGCAACGATCTGCTCGCCGATCTGCAGGAGAACGGCGCCAAGCGTGGGGTCGAGCACTCTTATCAGCGCAAGGATGGCAGCAGGGTCAACACCATCGAAAACTATTCGGTCACCACCGACGAGAAAGGGCGGCGGGTTCTGGAAGGCGCCATGCTCGACGTCACCGAGCTTCGTTCTGTCGCGCAGCAATTGCAGCAGGCGCAGAAGATGGAGTCCATTGGCCAGCTCGCGGGCGGGGTGGCCCACGATTTCAACAACCTGCTCACGGTGATGCGCGGATACAGCGACTTGCAGCTGGAAAAGACGGCACCGAACGATCCAATCCATGGTTACGCGGAGCAGATTAACGCCGCGGCCGATCGCGCCGCCGCGCTCACGCGCCAGCTACTGGCGTTCAGCCGGCAGCAAGTGATGCAGGCCCGGGTGGTAAATCTCAACTCTCTTCTCCGCGATTTTGAAAAACTTCTGCGACGCCTGATCGGCGAAGACATTGAGATGCGCACGCTGTTCGCGGGCGATCTGGGCTACGTGAAAGTTGATACCGGCCAGATGGAACAGGTGATCATGAACCTGGTCACCAATGCGCGGGACGCCATGCCGGAAGGGGGCACGCTTACTCTCGAGACTTCCAACATCGTGCTCGACGGCCTTTTTCTGGATCGGCATCCCTATGTTGTTCCCGGTCCGTACGTTCGGCTGGCGATCAGCGACACCGGGAGCGGGATGGACGCGGAAACCCGGAAGCGCGTGTTCGATCCCTTCTTCACCACCAAGGATGTCGGTAAGGGCACGGGGCTGGGACTTTCCACCAGTTACGGTATTGTCAAACAAAGTCAGGGATACATTGAGGTCTACAGCGAAGTAGGGCACGGCTCTACGTTTGTGATTTATCTGCCGCGCCTCGGTCCCGGCGCCCAGCCGCTGCCCGCCGAAAAGGCGCAGCCGGCGCGGCGCGGCGACGAAACTATCCTGCTGGTCGAGGACGATCGGCAGGTGCGGGTGCTGACCCAGTCCATTCTTGAGTCTTACGGCTATACGGTGCTCGCGGTCGAGGATCCCAGCCAAACTGAAGCCATCTGTGCTCAGCATGCCAACTCGATCAAGCTGCTGCTCGCCGACATGATCCTGCCCAAGATGAATGGGCGCGACGTGGCCCGGCGGGTGGCGACCCACATTCCGGATATCCACGTGCTTTATATGTCCGGATTCCCCACGCATAACATCGTGAACCAGGGGATGCTCGAACCTGGCATCTTCTTCCTGCAGAAACCGTTTACTGCAGTCGCCCTGGCTGCCAAGATTCGCGAAGTTCTCGACCAGCCTGCCAGCGCTCGGGCGTAGGCGCAGAGCTAGTCCCGAGTTGCGGGTCCCGAGTCCCGAGCCGAAGGGTTTTTTCTCGGGACTCGGGACTACTTTCCCGCGAAATTCACAGTTGAAAGTTGTCACGCAGGGAGGATCTATGCGAAGGAAAAGCTACTTGGCGCCGAAATTGAGAACTACTTCTTCTTCGGTCTGGTTGGGGCCGGGAGCATAGCGCCAGGCTTTCACGGCCTTCACGGCATTCTCCACTAGGATGGGGTTTCCGCCCTTCACTTCCACGGCCACGACGCTGCCGTTTGGAAGCACGATCGCGGTAAGACGGACCAGTCCTTCAATGTGCATGCTTTTCAGTGTCGGAGGATAGACCGGCTTGACGTCGGATATGACCTTGCGGCCGGTCTTCGTGGATTTCTGCGCCAGTGAAGCAGGAACGAACGCGGCAGTCAGGCAAAGCACGAGCGCGAGAGTCGGCAATGCCAGACTCCTCAGCATGTTTCCCGCGGATTGAGAACGAAGATGACGCAAGGCAAACCGATGGCAAACACCTGGCCCGATTGAATCCCGCACCAAACGTACGCCACATAACGTCTGGCGGTAAGATTACCGAGGTGTTTTGGAGGTTACAGAAGTGTTTTTGGGCTCCTGTCCTTTCAGGCGGCGCTTGGAAGGAGTTGTGGGAGGTTCACTGAGAGAGCTCTTAACCGCAAAGGACAGAAAGACGAAACTGCCGTCCCAATGATTCCTGATTACGACGAGATCCGACTCAGCAACCCTTATGTGGGGCTTTTCTCCCACTTAACCGGGAGCATTTACTGGATGTGGCTGATGTCTCGGGGGAATGCAGCGTCAAACCAGCAGCTTGCTCCCACTATTACTTTATTGATTCGGTGGGCTTGAGCTCTAATTTGCCGGCCGCGCTTGGTTTTAAAACCGCACTGGCGAGGTGCCCGTGGCTCCACGAGTTGGGATTGGACTCGGTCAGTGGAGCTTTTCGTATTCCGCTTTGGCTTGTTGATCGCATGAAGGTTTGGTCTTAGTGGAGTTTGATCAATGGGCCACCGATGCCGGAACCGCCGACACTGAACTGCAGGTCCTTCCCTACGGAAATCACGTTGGTGAAAAAATCTGCCGACTTGAACATGCACTTGCCGCTGGTTTCGCGCATCCACACCTTTCCCGAGACCGAGATGTCGGATGCATAAACGCCGATGCCACGCCCGGCGCCACCGGAAACGATGGCGCAAGTGGCGCCATCCAGGTCGCCGAAATTAAACGGTGTGTCGGCGGTAAACGGCGTAAAGGACATACCTGAGACGCTAAAGCTCCCGCGCAGGAACTCGAGGGCTTTGCCGATGAACTTTAACGCACTGCCAGGACCCGAGTAGGAGGCGCCGCCACCAACCTGAGGCGCAATGTAGTAATGAGTGGCTACGATACCCTCTTCCCTGCGAAGCACAACCAGATTTGCACCAGCGACAGCGCCGGGTGCGGGGCTAAAAGTGAATCCCGCGGGGGTAGCAATCGACCAACTGCGATACCGGCGGCCACCGGGACAAGGTGGCGGCGCTTCAAGTTCCGGCGGCGGCGGGGGCGGATCATCCAGGAAGACATGCACCTCGACGGCCCGCCAGTATCCCGAATCGTCGGTTGGGGCCGCGACGTAATCTCGATTGCCCCTGGCCTGAAATATCTCGATATGGTTGGCTATGTCCGGGTTCATCACTTCCATCATTTGGGCCGCGCGGTTGGCGCGCTGGTACGACAGATTCAGATTGGCAGCATCCGACCCTTCCGCAGTTTTCCCTTGATAGCCGAGCTGAGACGCGTAGCCAACAATGTAGATCCGGTAGTTGCGTCCGGGAGGGATGGCGACCGTGGTTTGGACCAACCAGTCCTGCTGCGGGATCACGAGATCGGCCTTGCCGGTGGGAATATTGATGAGACGTTTGGCACGAAATGCAGGTTTCGCGAAGGTGGTAAGTGGGTCGTCCAGGTAAACCGGGTCGTCGGCCATTTCCAAATCTCCTTGACTACATAAGGACTTTGGTTTCCGTCAGCCTGTATTTCGCTTTTCGTAACCGGGATTTCCATGCTCATGAAAACTTCTGCATGGAGGCCCTCAGTTCTCGCTCGGGCGCTAATCTACACCCGAGCATGTCGGAATTTCAATTGCAGGAGATTGAGAAGACATTCGGCTTAACGGCGCGCTGGCCGCGCGGAGCGATCACCGATTTTCCAGTGGATGCTGGACTGGAATGGCCGGCGGTTATCAAACCGGTGAGCTCACTATGCACAGTATGCGCGGCAGTTACATTCACGGCACTTGACAGGCGGACGGATTCGAGTTCTGAATAGTCATTCGCGTGAAAATCGCGTCACAAGTTTTCCACACAGCCAAAAAATTTGTGCTAGTATGCGGGTCTGTTCCTGCTTTCAAAATTCTTTTTCATTTCGGCAAGGGCGCGAGACGACACGGGCTCTTTTCCGCAGTAGACAAGGTTTTCAGCCAGCCGGCTCATTAACGGTGGTAGAAGAAACAGGCGCTCACCAGCCGCCAGGAGCGCCGTGGCGGGCATTTCATATATGTCAGTTCCAAGCACAAATCTTTCACCCAATCCGTGGGTTCGAATTCTGGACGCGCTGGAAAAGAAAATTAACCGGCACTCCTACGACACGTGGCTCAAGCCGACGCGCTATAGCCACGCCAGCGGCGGAATCTTGTTCGTGCGCGTGCCCACCGTTGAATTCAGGCACGCCGGTGATAAATATGCGGACTTGATTCAGGAAGCCATCGACAATCTGGGCCTGGAGTTCGAGGACGTGAAGTTCGTGACCCCGGAAGACGACCCGGCGGCCACCACCATGCGGCATGATGGCGGGCTCTCGGCTGCGGCTGCCGGGAACGGCGGACCCTCGCAATCAAGGTTCGATTGGGACGGCGCGGCGCAACTGAACCCGCGCTACACCTTCGATGCTTTTGTCATCGGCAGCGGAAACCAGTTTGCCCACGCGGCGTGCCAGGCCGTGGCGGAGCGCCCCTCGAAGGCCTACAACCCGCTGTTCCTCTACGGCGGCGTGGGCATGGGCAAGACGCACCTGATGCAGGCTATTGGTCATGAAATCAAGCGGCGCATGCCGCAGGCGGCCATCTGCTACGTGTCGAGCGAGAAGTTCACCAACGACATGATCAACTCGCTCCGCTATGACAAGATGACCAGCTTCCGCGACAAGTTCCGCAACATGGACGTGCTGCTCATCGACGACATCCAGTTTCTGACGGGGAAAGAACGGACGCAGGAAGAATTTTTTCATACGTTCAATGCGCTGCACGAATCGATGAAACAAATCGTGATCGCGAGCGACCGTTCGCCGAAAGAACTGGCAGAGATTGAAGACCGCCTGCGCAGTCGCTTTGAGTGGGGCTTGATCGCCGACATTCAGCCGCCGGATCTGGAAACGAAGGTCGCGATCCTGCAGAAGAAAGCGGAGCAGGAGAAAGTGACGCTGCCGACTGACGTGGCCCTGTATGTGGCGTCGAACATCCGCTCCAACGTGCGCGAGCTGGAAGGCGCGCTGATCCGGCTAGTGGCGCACTCTTCGCTGATCGGGGCGGAGATCACTCTTCCCTATGCGCAGCAGGTGCTGAAGAATTTTATCGATTCGCAAGCGCGCAAGGTCACGATCGAGTCGATCCAGAAAACCGTGGCGGAGCAGTTCGGGCTCCGGCTGGTTGAGATCAAGGCCAAGAACAATTCGCGGGCGATTGTCTATCCGCGGCAGATTGCCATGTACCTGGCCAAGCATCTCACCGAAGCGTCACTGCCTGAGATTGGACGGCAGTTCGGCGGCAAGCATCACACCACTGTTCTGCACTCGGTTGAAAAAATTGAAGAGGTTCGCAAGAACGATAAAGATTTGAACAGGCTGCTCAATAAATTCACTGAGCAATTAGGCGGATGAATAAAGGGGACTTCGCGTTTTGCACGCTGGAGCCGAGTCTTCCTTGAGCCTGGCTGTGAATGCGATGTGGAAGTTGTGCAAGAAGTGGGCGGAATTAGAAGTTGGGTCAAGTTGCAGTGGCGACTCCGAAGAGTTTGGGACCGAGTTTGAACATTAGGTCCGGTCGGAAACGCTGTAAGAACAGAAGAGTTAGCAAAGTTTTCCACTTCTGCGAAGCGCTTACTGTTACTACTGGTTTTATAGGTTTTATATTTGATCTTAGGGTAGTACTAAAAGTAGCATGAGGAAGCAGACGGTTTAGGGAGACGTGATTTATGCCCGTGGAAGCGGCCGTTGCAGCAGGGACAACCACGATGGAGATTACGGTCAGCAAGTTTGAATTGCTGCGCGAGTTGACGGCCACGCAAGGAGTGGTCGAGCGCAAGACGACGATTCCGATTCTCTCCAATTACTTATTTGAAGCGGCGGGAGACAGGTTATCGCTGACTGCGACCGATCTCGACCTGAGCCTGCGGACTTCGTGTGAAGCGAAGGTGAAGAAGGAAGGGTCGTGTACGATTCCGGCGCGCAAACTGCACGATTACGTGAAGCTGCTGCCGGATGCGGACATCACGATTAAACTCCTGGAGAACCACTGGGTCAGCATTCGCTGCGGCCGGTCCAACACAAAGATGGTGGGGATGGCGAAGTCAAACTTTCCGAGCTTGCCGACATTCCCTACGGCCGGAGCGGTGAAGATTCCAGCACAGGTGTTGCGCGGACTGATTGCACGAACCGGGTTCGCAATTTCGAACGAGGAGTCGCGCTACACGCTGAACGGCGCCCTGATGCTGCTGAAGCCGGAGTCGATCACTATGGTCGCGACCGACGGACATCGCCTGGCGCACTGTGAGCGCGCCGGAGAAAAGTTCGACGGCGTTTCCGGCGAGATGAAAACTTTGGTTCCGAAAAAAGCAATGGACGAATTGAAGTCGCTGCTCGATTCCACGGACTCCGATACGGTTGAGTTCGCAAAAGACGAGTCGACTTTATTTTTCCGCGTCGGGCCGCGGCTGCTGACGTCGCGGCAACTCACGGGACAATTCCCGAACTTCGAAGCCGTCCTGCCTAAGGACAACAGCAAGATCGTTCCCATCAACGCCGACGAATTCAACGCAGCCATCCTGCGCGTGGCGCAGTTCGCCGATGAACGCTCGCGCGCCGTGCGCCTGAAGCTGGAAAAAGGCGAGCTGAAACTTTCCGCGTCGTCGACGGAATCGGGCGAGTCGGAAGATTCCTTGGAATCTCCCTACACCGGGGAGGCTCTCACTATCGGCTTCAACGCCCAGTACATCGTGGACTTCCTCAAAGCCGCGGGAACCAGCGAAGTGCGCCTGGAGTTGAAAGACGCGCAGTCCGCAGGACAGCTGCGGCCGGCTGAGGGCGATGATTACAAGTACCGCTATATCGTAATGCCGATGCGGATTTGAGGAGGCGCAGCAACGATGCGGCTCCGATCGGCGATTGCTCTCTGTCTGGTCGTAGTGTGCGTCGAATGCTTCGCCCAATCCACGTCGGAAGCTTCGAAGACAGCCGTCGATCTCCCAAGAGTACACCTCACCGAAGCTGCCGCCGCTGGCCTTCTGCTGAAAAAGGTAAATCCGATATACCCCACGAATGCTAAACGAGCCGGGATCGAAGGCGACGTCGTACTCAGAATTCTTATCGGCGCAGACGGTCGTGTGACCGTGCTCGATGTAGTGAGCGGAAATCAAATGCTCCGGGACGCCGCAAGACACTCCGTTTTGCAATGGGGATACGAAATATACGATCGAACGGCCAGATTTCCGAAGTGGTAACGCTGGCGCGGGTTCAATTCCGATTGGCACGGGTCAAACCGCCCCCGCCGCAATAGGAGACTCTTCGGCCGCGCTTGACCTCTGCACACGCCTGTCATACATTGACCAGCACACAATTTCGGGAGGACCCTATGCTCGATGGTTTCAAGAAATTCATACTGCGCGGTAACGTTGTGGATATGGCGGTGGGTGTGGTGATTGGCGCGGCGTTTGGCGGCGTGGTCACGGCGCTGACCAAGGATCTGCTCACGCCGTTCATCGCGGCGGTGGTAGGCAAGCCGGACTTTTCCTATCTCGGATTCTCAGTTCGCGGGACTCCCTTTCCCGTGGGCGATTTCGTCAATGCCGGTGTGTCGTTTGTTCTGGTGGCGGCGGCTATTTATTTTTTCGTGGTGACTCCGGTGAATGCGCTGGTGGCGCGTATGAATCGTGGCGAGCGGCCGCCTGATCCGACGACCAAGAAGTGCCCGGAGTGCCTCAGCGAAATTCCGATTGATGCGCGGCGCTGCATGCACTGCACGCAACCGGTGCTGGGCAAGGCAGCATAGGCCTGAACTCCCGGCTGGCGGTGACACGACGCTCTGGTCAGTTTTGCCGATCAGGTGCCCCGATCAATTAACATGACAGTATGAGTCTCGGCCCATGGTGCATTTGTCTGCTTGGCGTTCTGCTGCCTTTTTCTTCCGTTTGTAGCCGTGCGCAGTCTTCTTCATCATCGACTTCTTCCTCACCAGCTAAAGCTGTCAGGAAACCCGCGGCGTCAAATTCCGCACTCGACGGTGGAAATGTTAGTGGTGGAGTTTATCGCAACAAGAGCCTGGGGCTTTCCTGCAAAATTCCGGAGGCGTGGGTGTTGCGCACCGAGGAGATGAATGCCCGGGACGCTGTCGAAGATGGCTCCGACAGCACGGGTCCGGCGAAAACGGCATCCAGCGGGCGCGTGCTGCTGGCGGCGTTTTCGCGGCCTCCGGAGGCACGGGCGGAGGATGTGAATTCGTCGATTGTGATTGCGGCGGAGAGTGTGGGAACGTATCCGGGGCTGAAAGAGGCGGCGCAATATTTCGGGCCGCTGAGCGAGGTTGCCAAGGCGCAGGGATTTACCGAGGTCGAGGAGCCCTACGAATTCGAAGTGGGGACCAAGACGCTGCCGCGCGAGGATTTCCAGAAAGATGTAGGGTCGCGGGTGATGCGGCAGTCCACGCTGGTGATGCTGGCGCGCGGGTGGGCGGTGTCGATCACATTTATTGGCGGAACGGAGAATGATGTTGAGGAGTTGATCGGTGGGTTGAGTTTTGTGGTTGGGGCCAAACCACAATCCCACTAACAGGCACTGGATTGTTAAAAGAAGGGTTCGTGAAAGGAATTTATTTCGTTGCATGAAGCTTAAATTGCCCGAGGGTTCGTTCAAGGCATATTTGTTCGACTGCGATGGCACGATTGCCGATTCCATGCCGCTGCACTATCGGGCGTGGAAACGGGCGCTGGGAGAATGGCAGTGCGAATTTGACGAAAGGCTTTTCTATTCCTGGGGCGGCATGCCGGTGGCCGAGATTATCTCGACGCTGAATGATCTGCATGGACTGAATATGCCGGTGGAGATTCTGGCGAGCCGAAAGGAAAGTCTTTATTTCGAGTTGCTGCCGGAGCTTAAGGCGGTTCCCGAGGTGTTAGAACACATCGAAGCCGAGAGCGGACGGATCCCGTTTGCGGTGGTTTCGGGAAGCACGCGGGAATCGGTAACGGCGTCACTGGTTTCCCTGAAGCTGCTGGACAGATTCGACACGATGGTCTGCGCGGGAGAGTATACAAAAAGCAAACCGGACCCGGAAGCATTTCTGCTGGCTGCCTCTCGGCTGGGTGCGGCGCCAGAAGACTGTCTGGTTTTTGAAGACACGGAGATGGGGATTCAGGCGGCGACGGCCGCGGGCATGGCCTCGGTGAGGGTTCCTCCACCTTGGGAGAGGCTGGCGGACGTTTGAACTGGAGGCAGCATTTGGGCGAGCGTCAGCAACGACTGAGGCTGCCCCATCCGTCGCGGTTTTCGACGGATGGGTACTACGAACGTAGACCGCGAAGGGGCGTGGTAGAGGTAGAGATCCTTCGACTACGCGTGAGCGTCCTTCGGACGATCATGCTTCGCTCTGGATGACAGGTCTGTTGATGACAGCGCAGAGATGGGCGCGGGAATTTCAATCGAGGGGTTCGGGCTGCAGGGCGATGTTTTTTTCGCCGGCGGCTTTTTTTTCGGCGTACTTTTTCATCCAGGCTTCCCAGCTTTTGCCGGCGGCGGTGTCGCGTCCAGTGAAGGCGAGAGCGGCGATGTCTGCGTAGGAGATGGAGATTTTTTCGTTCGCGTTCTTCGGGTAGAGCCGGACGATGGAATCTTTCAATGTTGCAGCCGTGCGGCGATCGAAAAGATAGCCTTCGATTTTCGATCCGTCTTTGCGGGTGATGGTTACGTCGCCACGGTAGTCAAAAGCCTTTTCGAGGGCGGCGCGGATTTCGCTTTCGCTGGCGAGTTGGGGAATCCAGCCTTCGAGTTGTTCGTGGGCGGTGCCAGCCGCGACTTCAAGAGTTTCGGGATTCGGAGCGTTGGCGTGAGGCGGCGTCGCTTGTGGAGAGGCGTGGTCGATGTGTCCGGCTTCTTTGCCTGTCATGGCTCATCTGGTGGAGAGCGCTTACGGCTCGGGGAAGTCAGAAGTCAGAAGTAAAAAGTCAAAAGTAAGTTCACACCCGCACTCCGGTTTTACTTCTGCATTTTGACTTTTAACTTCTGACTTTCTTACACCCGCGTTTCGTGCATGGATTCGCTTGGCGGCGCGATTTGTACCAGCGGATGCACCGGAGCCGCCGGCTCGTCCAGCAGACGCAGCGCTTCTTCATCGCGATAATTCGTAAAGAGAGTTCCCTTCACCGTGGCGAGAAATCCGCCGAGCGAGCTGAAAGTTGCGTTGACCGCCGACGCTTCATAACCGCTGTGCACCATGCAATTCGCGCAGGCGGGATTGCCGGACTCCGTGCCGTATTTCTCCCATTCGGTGGTCGCGAGCAGTTCGGCGAAAGTTTCGGCGTAGCCATCCTGCAGCAGGTAGCAAGGCTTTTGCCATCCGAAGGCGTTGTAGGTGGGCATGCCCCAGGGCGTGCACGGGTAGGTGCGCTTGCCCATCAGGAATTCGAGAAAGAGCGGCGACAGGTTGAAGCGCCAGCTCTTCTTGCGATTCGCCAGAATCGCGCGGAACATGCGGCGCGTGCGGGCGCGGCCCA
The DNA here is from genome assembly GCA_050014115.1 of Candidatus Sulfotelmatobacter sp. Classification (GTDB taxonomy): domain Bacteria; phylum Acidobacteriota; class Terriglobia; order Terriglobales; family Acidobacteriaceae; genus Sulfotelmatobacter. Next base: position 11,873 of record JBEKDY010000135.1, read on the forward strand.
GGAAGTGCTTCTGGTCGGGCGCCTTGTCGTAGGAGTAGCCGGGCGAAAGCATCATGCCTTCCACGCCCAGGTCCATCATTTCGTC
>JBEKDY010000136.1:0-11730 GCA_050014115.1 Candidatus Sulfotelmatobacter sp.
CTAGCCAACAACGCTCAAGTGAACGGGTTTAGGTGAATCATGACCATTGCTGAACTGAAAGAAAAGAACATCACCGAGCTGACCAAGATCGCAAGGACCTTGGACCTGCCCGGTTCCAGCGGGCTCCGCAAACAAGATTTGATCTTCAAGATTCTGCAGGCGCAGAGCGAAAAAGAAGGCCATATTTTCGCCGAGGGCGTGCTGGAAATCCTGCCTGACGGCTACGGGTTTTTGCGCTCTCCCGATTACAACTATCTGCCGGGCCCCGACGACATTTACGTTTCGCCATCGCAAATCCGCAAGTTTGATTTGAAGACCGGCGACACCATCAGCGGGCAGGTGCGGCCTCCGCATGAGGGGGAAAAATATTTTGCGCTGGTGAAGATCGAGGCGGTGAACTTTGAGTCGCCCGACGAAGCGCGCAACAAGATTCTGTTCGATAATTTGACGCCACTGTATCCGCAGGAGCGGTTGAAGCTGGAGACTACGCGCGAGAATGCCAGCGCGCGGGTGATGGATCTGCTTACGCCGCTTGGCAAAGGGCAGCGCGGGCTGATCGTTTCTCCGCCGCGAGCCGGCAAGACCATGCTGCTGCAGAACGTGGCCAACTCGATTACGGCGAATCATCCGGAAGTGGTGCTGATGGTGCTGCTGATCGACGAGCGGCCGGAAGAAGTTACGGACATGCAGCGGTCGGTGAAGGGCGAGGTGATTTCTTCGACCTTCGACGAGCCTGCTGCGCGGCACGTGCAGGTCGCGGAGATGGTGATCGAGAAAGCTAAGAGATTAGTTGAGCACAAGCGCGATGTGGTGATTCTGCTGGATTCGATTACGCGACTGGCGCGCGCTTATAACACGATTGTTCCGCCTTCGGGCAAGGTGCTTTCGGGCGGCGTGGATTCGAATGCGCTGCAGAGGCCGAAGCGCTTTTTTGGGTCGGCGCGCAACATTGAAGAAGGCGGATCGCTGACGATTATTGCGACGGCGCTGATTGATACCGGGTCGCGCATGGACGACGTGATCTTTGAAGAGTTCAAGGGCACGGGCAACTCGGAAATTATTCTGGAGCGCAAGCTGGTCGACAAGCGCGTGTTTCCGGCGATTGATATTCAACGTTCGGGCACGCGTAAGGAAGAGCTGCTGATTCCGAAGGAAGATTTGCAGCGCATCTGGGTGCTGCGGAAGGTGCTGAATCCGCTGTCTCCGGTCGAAGCAATGGAACTGCTGGTGGAAAGACTGAACAAGACGAAGTCCAACACGGAGTTCCTGGCAAATATGAGCGCGCTGTAGAGCGCCGTGCAAAGCTGAAAATACGTAAAAGAAAACAGCCAGAGCTTTTGCTCTGGCTTTTGTTTTTCGCTGAGGCTTCACTCTTTGTCCGGCGACGCGCGAATCTTCTATTGCCCCCTTCGTTCGGCGAGACATTCCCGTTCACGAACAAAAGCTTTTAACCGCAGAGGTCGCAGAGGAAGGGCCGCGAAGGACGCAGAGGGTCCGGGGTTGTTTTTGGCTGACAGAGGTCCGACGTATAATTTTTACGGATCAGGTCTTTTCGCAGATCAGGGTCTAACGACCGAAAATTCCGGCTGGGTCGAGGGTTGCTGTGTTCACTCACTTTGTCCGCAGATTGTTTCTGGTGGCCGCACTGACGGTTGCGATGGCGCTGCCGGTGTGGGCGCAACGGCAGACCACTCCGCCTCCGGCTCCGCCGGTTGACAGAAACGGCTTGGGCACCGCGCCGGGGGACGAAGATGAAGCCAGCGCGCGGCTGGCGCATGACATGGCCAAGAAGGCGAACATCGAGCGCCACGCGGCGATCAAGAGCGACGCGGAAAGGCTGCTGAAGCTGGCGGTGGAACTGAAGGCGTCTGTGGATAAGTCGAATGAGAACCTGCTTTCGGTGGACGTGGTGAAGAAGGCGGAAGAGATCGAAAAACTGGCGCACAGTGTGAGGGACAAGATGAAGGGGCCGAATTAGGGGGCAGTCACGCGTTGTTGTCGGAAATCGTGTGCGATGGAAACTGCGCTGGTGGGCGTCTGGAGCCGTGGGGCGGGTAGGGATCCTTCGACTGCGTTGTCGTTCGCTTTGCGAATGACAACTTCGCTCAGGATGACAGAGGGCTGGGGAGTGATGAGAGTTCACCAGACTTCACTTACGATTGGTTGACCCGGGCAGCGATCATTGTGACGGCGCGCTGGGCTGCGAGGGCTGCGCCTTCCTGCCAGCCGATGATGTGGCTGCAGTGGTCTCCAGCGAAGTAGATGCGGTCGTCGGGGACGATCAGCTCGCGGTAGGGTCCGTCGTAGTACTCAGCTTCTTTCACCGGTGGATATTCGGGGCCGCGGGTAACCCAGGAGCCCAGGTTATAGGGGACTTTGCCCCAACACATGTACATCGGCTTTTCCAGTTCTTTGCTCTTGCCGGGATGCAGTTTTTCGACCGCGGCCCGGGAGGCGGCGATCTTGGCCTCCGTGGAGGGGAGTTTGCCGAAGTCGTCCCAGTTTTCCATGCCATAGCCGGAGAGGACGACTCCACGTTTGGACATCAGCTTTGCGCTGGGATACCAGACCATGCCGATCGGGCCGGTCGTAAGAGCTGAGATGCCGCCGTAGATCTCGTCACCGTCCTGCTCCCAGAAGCGGCGCGACTCCCAGGCAACTTTGTAAGCGGAGTCATAAACGATCGGTTCGATCGCGGATTTGACGCGCGGGGAGAGATCGTTCGGGATAGTTCGGAGGATGGTGAGCGGGAGGGCACAAATGCAATAGGACGCTTCGATGGAGGCGACCGGCCCGGATTCGCCTTTGCGGTAGAGCACGCGGACGCCGTTGTCAGTCTTTCTGATTTCGGTGATCGGGGAGCGATAGTGGACCAGCTTGCCGAGGGAATGCGCGAATGCGTAGGGGATACGATCCATGCCGCCGACGGGCTGGAACATGGTGGGCTGCATGTCGAGCATTTCTTCAAAAAGGATGGGGCGATAGAACTTCGACCTGAGCAAGTCGGAGAATAGCAGCGGAGGAAGAGGAACCTCGACTTGATCGGCGGCGCCGGGTAATTGCTGGTCGCCGGAGCGCGACGAGCCCTGGTATTGATAATCTTTCCGCAGGGCGCCATAGGCTCTGAGAAAATCCAGCACGACGGCGTGATCGTCTGCGGTGAAGTCCTGATCGAGCGCGCCTTTTTGCACACATTTGGCAAGCAGCTCGGAGACGTAGCCCCGCGTGTCATTAACGGCGTGGCCCTGGCGGACGGGCTTGCCGTCGAAGACGTTGTCATTCTGCAGAAGAGTGCGGCGCGAGGAATTTACCTCGACTTCGAGTTCCACGCCCAGCTCGCTGCAATATCCCAGCATGGTTTTGTGGATGGAGGGGAGACGCGCGGGTCCGCAGTTGAAGTAGTTGCCTTCGTCGAAGGTGCAGGCCTGCGTGGTTCCGTCAGTGAAGACGAGCTTCGATCCACGGCGCAGAGTCCAGTTACGGCCGCCGGGACGTTGGCGGGCTTCGAGGACGGTGCAGTTGAAGCCGGCGCGGCGCAATTCGTAGGCGGAGACCAGGCCGGCGATTCCCGCGCCGAGAATGATCACTTTCGTGCCGCGACCGGTGGATGGAGGCAGGGGGAAATCCTTCGCCTGCCCGGTTTCGGCCATACCCAGAAGGCCGAGTGAGTGCATCGTCATGAAAGCGGCACCGAAGCCGCCGGCCTGGGCTACTCTGGCGATGAAATCGCGTCGGGTGACGGGCATGGGGCGGTCTCGTGCTGGTTTCTAGTTTCCGGCTTCTAGTTTCTAGACTCTAGTTTCTAGTTTCTCGGTTCTGTTACCGGTTGCCGAGTTCATCAAGGCCTGGGAACATTTTTCGATTGAGGTAAGGTATCACGGCTTGCGGGGTTAGAAGCGTGCGGATCTGTGGATGCGAGGGATTTGTTATTTTCGGTTTTGAAATCTGCGATGGGACGGGAAGGATCGGCTGGATTTGGCGAGCGGGTGAAGAGCTGGCGGCAAAGAAGGCGAGTTGCGCTCGCCTGACGGGCTGGAGTGCCCGTCCTACACGCTAGGCAGTGCGGCTGCAGAAGTCGGCGACCACGGGCAGCAGCTGGCGGCTGGCTTCCAGCTTCGGCACGAAGGCGTCGACGGAATCGAGGGCGCGGGATGGGACGTCGCTGCCCGAGAGCAAGATCACCAGCAGTTCCGGGCGCAGGCGCTTTATCGCGAGGGCGACCTCGTCTCCGTTCATTCCGGGCATTTCGTAGTCAACGAGCACCGCGTCACATTTGCACATGGTCGCCAGGCGGAGTCCCTGCTGGGCGGACGCTGCGGTGAGAACGGCGTATCCGGAGCGTTCGAGCAGGGCTTTCTCGTAGCGCAGGATGGCTTCGTCGTCGTCGATGCACAATACGATTCGTTTCGAGGTTGGATCGGTTGGGATCACTTTTGGCCTCCTGCCAAAATCAGGCCGCGACTCGCTGGTGTGCGCATGCGACACTAAGTTAGATGCCATCGTGGGATAGTGCGTTGCAGAGGGGGAAACGTTTCAAGCACTCCTTCGCATATTCTAAATCGTTGATTCTAAATGGCTTGCAAGCGGTACGACTAAAAGAGCGCACCTCAGGCGCTGAAGCGCGGACAGACTTTTCGACGGTTAGCGGCACGAGTAAAACTCGTGCCCTTCCCAAACCTGCGTCGACTCGTGGAAAACTCGTGTCCTTTCCAAAACTGCGATCGGAGTTTTCTACAACTTCTGAAGTGGCGCCGTTCCTTCCGAACCGCGTTCCTGCGCGTGCTCTTCGCCGATCGTGTGGTCCCAGTCGTCGCGTGAGGTGGTTTCTCACGCCCAGTAGGTACGGTCGAGGCTGCGGTATTGGATGGCTTCGGCGATGTGCTTGGGCTCGATGGGGTCGGCGCCTTCGAGGTCGGCGATGGTGCGGGCGACTTTGAGGATGCGGTCATGGGCGCGGGCGCTTAGGCCCTGCTGGGTCATGGCGCGTTCGAGGAGGCGTTCGCAGTCGGCGGAGAGCGGGCAGGCAGTGCGGATGTGGCGGGAGGACATTTGAGCGTTGCAGTACAACTTTTCTTTCGACGAGGCGAAGCGTTCGAGTTGCTTCTGGCGGGTGCGGATGACGCGGTCGCGAATCTGGGCGGAGGCTTCGGGCTCGTTGGTGGAGCGCATTTCTTTGTAGTTCACGGCGGGAACGTCGATGTGAATGTCGATGCGGTCCATGAGCGGGCCGGAGATCTTCGAGATGTAGCGCTGGATCATGGGAGTGGTGCAGTGACATTCGCGGCTGCGGTCGTTGTGGAAGCCGCAGGGGCAGGGATTCATGGCGGCGGCCAGCATGAAGCGGGCCGGGAAGGTGAGCGACATGGAAGCGCGGGCAATGCTTACCGTGCCATCTTCGAGGGGCTGGCGCAGGACTTCGAGCACGTTGCGGGGAAACTCGGGGAGTTCGTCGAGGAAGAGCAGGCCGTTGTGAGCGAGGGAAACCTCTCCGGGGCGGGGGATGACGCCGCCGCCGATGAGACCGGCGTCGGAGATGGTGTGGTGAGGCGAACGGTAGGGGCGGGTGCCGACCAGACCGGAGCGTTGGTCGAGGACTCCGGCGACGCTGTGAATCTTGGTGGTCTCAAGAGCTTCTTCGAACGTTAGCGGCGGCAGGATGGTAGGCATGCGCTTGGCCAGCATGGTTTTGCCGGAGCCGGGCGGGCCGATCATGAGAATGTTGTGGCCTCCGGCGCAGGCGATTTCGATGGCGCGTTTGGCGGTGTGTTGTCCGCGGACGTCTTTGAAGTCAACGAAGAACTGTTGGGACTCGCGTAGCATGGAATCGCCGTCGGCTTTGATGGGGGCGATTCCGTTGCCGGAGTTGAGGAAATGGATTACGTCGAGCAGAGAGCGGACGGGGTAGACGTCGACGCCGCCGACCATGGCGGCCTCTTTCGCGTTGGCTTCGGGAACGACCATGCGGGCAATTTTTCGTCCGCGGGCTTCGAGGGCGATGGGAAGTGCTCCGCGAACGCCGCGGACACTGCCGTCGAGAGACAGTTCGCCGACAAAAAGACAGTCGGAGATTTCTTTGTTGGTAAGGCCTCCGTAGGCGCCGACGATGCCGAGCGCCATGGGCAGGTCGAAGCCGGAGCCTTCTTTCTTGATGTCGGCGGGGGCGAGATTGATGGTGATGTGGGTGGGAGGAATATCGTAGCCGCAATTTTTGAGCGCGGCGCGGACGCGGTCCCGGCTTTCGCGGACTGCAGCGTCGGGAAGTCCGACGGTGTGGAAGTGGTCCTGGTCGGTCTTGATGCCGGAGCAGTCGACTTCCACTTGAATGATGTTGGCGTCGATGCCGTACACTGCGGCGCTGAGCGTTTTGTAGAGCATGTGGACGGTCTGACCCGATTCGGGTGGGTGCAGGGGTGCTGGGTCATCCCTTGGGCACACGAATGCGTTTTGCCTGGAGTGTTTACAGTACGCGTTTGTGGGGCTGGCGGGCTGTGACGGATGTCACAGGATGGGCTGTGGAAATACGGGAAATGGTAGGAGCAGTGGCCAGTGGGGGTGGGCAGTGGGCAGTTTGATTCTTGGCGCCCATGATGAACTGAGAGGGTTTCGTTACAAGTACGGGATTCTACGGGGTTGCGGGTAGGGTGTAGCATCGGTTGGGGTAATGTAGTAATGCCATCTATGAGATCGAAGCCTCCTGATACGCGTCCGCCCGACAAACTTGAGCGCGAGGAATCCCAGCTTTGGCGATGGATTCTTCTTTTCATGGTTCTGTTGGCAGCGGGCTTCGCCGCGCTCGCATGGGAGCGGCTGGAAACCCTGCCCTACCACCTGGGCCCGGCTGCTTTGGGAGTGCTGGTGCTGTCCGTGCTGCTGGCGGTGTATGCCTACGGGCGGCGGCGGGAGGTCACGGAACTAAAGACGCTGTTGCATGGGTTGCAGGAACATGTGGGCGCGGCTCCTTCGGAGGAGCAACTGGATCAGTTGAGCCAGGTGATCATGCGCTCGCAGCGCAGCTTCAAGGAGCTGATCGATTCATTTGACGACGCGGCCTGCGCAGTTTCCCTGGATGGAACGCTGCGCACCGTTAACCGGAGGATCAGCGAATTGGCGGGGCAAACTTACCAGGGGCTGGTTGGGCAGAAGATCTACGATTTTATTGAGGAGCCAACACGCGAGAACGTGGAACAAGGGGTGGGAAGATTTCTCGATAAGAAGCGCTGGGCGGGTACGGTGCGTGTGCGGCTGAAGAGCAGTGCGCGTCCGCTTTACTTCGAGTGCGTGGTCAACGCGATCGTGAAGGGTGACGAGATTGTGGGTGCGAGCATTCTCGGACGCGACGTCACCGAGCAGCGCGAAAAAGAATTGCGGTTCACGGAGCTGTTCGAGACGTTGCAGGAGGGAGTTTATTTCAGCACTCCGGAGGGCCAACTTCTCGACGCGAATCCCGCGCTGGTGGCGATGCTGGGATATACGAGGAAGGACGAACTGCTGGCGGTGGATCCGGGGGCGCTGAGTCCGGACTCGACGGAGCCGGTATTGGGACGGATGGTTTCTGATCGAGGCGGCCTGCGAACGCGCGAGTTGAAGCTGCGGCGCAAGGACGGCACCGCCGCAACTTTTCTCGATTCTTCGCGGGCGGTGTGGGATACAGCGGGGAACATTATCCGCTACCAGGGAACTCTGGTGGATGTCACCGAGAAGCGGGCGATGGAGCGGCAGTTGCTGCAACAGGAAGAGTTCCGCCGCCGGTTGCTGGAAAGCTTCCCGGATTTGATTCTGGTGGTGGACCTCGACGAGCGTTACACATTTGTGAGCTCGCGGGTCCGCGACATGCTGGGCTATCAACCTGAAGCGTTGATGGGCAAGAAAATTTCCGAACTGGAAGATCACTCGCCGGAGCTTGCGTCGCTGTATCACGACGTGGCCTCGAGCCGGCAGGTGTTCGCCTCGACGGAGTACGGCGCGCGGCACAGCGATGGCAGTTGGCGAACCATGCGAGCCTCGGCCAGCCAGCTGTTCGATGCCGACGCAAAACTGATTGGCGTGATCATCTCGGTGCGCGACATCACGACGGAGAGGAAGCTGGAACAGCAGGTGGTGCAGAGCGAGCGGCTGGCGGCAATGGGAGCCATGATTGGCGGAGTCGCGCATGAGTTGAATAATCCTTTGACGGTCATTCTGGGAAGCGCCGACTTGCTGCAGGATAGGGTGACGGACGAATTCGCTCAGAAGCAGGTGGCTAGCCTGCAGCAGCAGGCGCGGCGGGCGGCTGAGATTGTGAAGGATTTGACTTATTTTTCGCGTCCGCCGGCGCCGGGAAAATCGGGCATCAACTTGTCGGAAGTGGTGGACCGCACGCTGACTCTTTACGCTTACTCGCTGCGCAAGAACAACATCACGGTGGACTTTTTGCGTGAGCCGGGATTGCCTTATGCGCAGGGTGATCCGCAGCAGTTGATGCAGGTGTTTCTGAATGTGATTGTGAACGCGGAGCAGGCGATCCGCGAGGCGCGGGCAGGTGGGACTTTGCGGATTCGGCTGGGGAAGTCCGCAAATTCCGTGTGGGCCAGCTTTCAGGATGATGGTACGGGGATTCCACCTGAGAATCTGCCGCTTATCTTCGATCCTTTTTACACGACGAAGCGGCCGGGGCGCGGAACCGGGCTGGGGCTGAGCATCTGCAAGTCGGTGATGAAGGAACACAACGGCAATGTGGAAGCGGCCAACGCTCCGGGCGGAGGAGCGGTGTTTACCGTGACGCTGCCGACGGCAACTCACAGCTAGAATTTCCTCGTGCACATTTTATGAAAATCTTGGAAGGACAAACTGCGTTGGTCACCGGTGGGTCTCGCGGGATCGGGCGAGCGATTGCTTTGCGATTGGCTGCCGAGGGCGCGGAGATTTTGATTCACTATCACAAAAACCAAGAGGCAGCCGAGGCGGTGGCTCGGGAAATTCCGGGGGCGTCGCGTCTGTTGCAGGCGGATCTCAGCTCTCCTCAGGGAATTGAAGCTATGTTTGCCGGGCTGACCGGGACGCGGCTGGATATCGTGGTGAATAATGCGGGCGTTTGGCTCGCGACTCCTTTGGGATCGGCGTCTCTCAAAAAGATCGACGCGCTGCTCGATACGAACTTGCGGGGACTCTTTCTGGTGACGCAGGCTGGGTTGCCGCTGATGCGCGATGGTGGAAGCATCGTCAATGTGTCGTCGGTCGCGGGAAGGATCGGAATCCCTGACGGGAAAGGGTTGTACGGAGCCACCAAGGCGGCGGTCGATTCGCTGACGAAGAGCTGGGCGCTGGAGCTGGCTCCGCGGAAAATTCGAGTGAACGCCGTTGCGCCGGGTTATGTCGAGACCAATATGACGGCTGAGCATTTTTCGGATGCTGAGGTGTTGCAGAGAACGCTGACATACGCTCCTTATGGACGGCTGGGCAATGCGGAGGAAGTGGCGGATGTGGTTTTGTTTTTGTGTTCGCCGGCGGCGCGGTGGGTTACGGGGGAGTCGATTAATATCAGCGGGGGGTCGGTGGTTTAGGGGTTGGGATCTGAAGGCCGAGGGGCTGTCGAGTTCTTGGAAGCTTCTCGCGGAGCTTCGCTCCAGCTCGGACAGCCGGGGCGGATGTCTACACGTAAATTCCTTTGAATCGCGTTAGCGTTCTACAGCCATGGCTACGGCGTTGCCTCCGCCGAGACAGAGGGCGGCGATACCTCGCTTCACGTCGCGGCGGATCATTTCGTAGATCAGCGTGACCAGCACGCGGGCACCGCTCGCGCCGATGGGATGGCCGATGGCGACGGCGCCTCCGTTTACGTTTACTTTGTTGGAGTCGAGGCCGAGCTCGCGCATCACTCCCAATGCCTGCACTGAGAAGGCCTCGTTGAGTTCGTAGAGGTCGACGTCTTCGTTTTTCCAGCCGGTTTTCTCCCAGATTTTGCGGACCGCTCCGACGGGGGCCATCATCACCCACTGCGGATCAACGCCGCTGGTTGCCTGCGCAACGATCCGGACCATCGGTTTGGCACCGAGTTCTTTGGCTCGCTGTGCGCTGGTCACAACCAGGGCCGCAGCGCCATCGTTTACTCCGGGGGCATTGCCGGCGGTTACGGTGCCGTCTTTTTTGAAGGCGGCCTTCAGGGAGCGGAGAACTTCGATGGTGGTGTCTTCGCGAGGGGACTCGTCTTTTTCGAAAAGCGTAGGAGGCTCGCCTTTTTTCTTCGCCGGAATCTCCACGGGAATAATCTGCGACTTGAAGCGGCACTCCTTGATCGCGGCCAAGGCTTTGCGGTGTGAGTTCACGGCGAACTCGTCCTGCTCTTCGCGGCTGATCGCGTATTTCTCGGCGACGTTTTCGCCGGTGATGCCCATGTGGTAGTTGTTGAAAATATCCCAGAGGCCGTCGTGCACCATGGAGTCGACGATTTGCGCGTTGCCCAAGCGATATCCTTTGCGGGCTTGCGGCAGGAGATAGGGAGCGTTGGTCATCGATTCCATTCCGCCGGCGACCACGATGGAACTGTTTCCGGTTTGCACGGCTTGCGCCGCGAGAGCCACGGCTTTGAGTCCGGAGCCACAAACTTTGTTGATTGTCATGGCACCTGTGGCGGAAGACAATCCGCCGTAGATGGCGGCCTGGCGCGCGGGATTCTGACCTAACCCGGCAGTGATCACGTTGCCCATGATGCACTCGTCAATCTCCGTGGGGGCGACGCCGGCGCGCTTGACTGCTTCGCGGACCACGATGGCGCCAAGCTGCGGAGCGCTGAAATCGGAAAGGCTACCCTGAAATTTTCCTACGGGTGTGCGGCATCCGGAAATAATGACAGCATCGTCGAAAGAGGCCATGAATCAAGCTCCCAGCGAACATTTCGCAAGAACCATTATAGATGCGCGCACGAGGGAAACGCTGCATCTGGGGGAAAGATCGCCGCGACGACGCGCGGCGTTGTGAAGCGTACTGAACGCGGACTGAGATTTGTACGACGTCTGGTTTGGCCTCTTGGAATGAAGCGAAAGCTCTCAGCGAATCGTGAATGATGAGCGTCGCCGTTGATTTTCGAGTCGAACATCGCGCTTGGGTGACTTTCGTACTGCGCTGCGATGCTCGCGCATCATCATTTTTTTCTTGACTTCATTTTTCATTGACTCTATACATCAATTAGTTGCAACAGTGCACCGTTGCAAATTTTCCATGAAGAATGGAAGGGAGAATAGAACCAATGGCAACGAAGAAAAAGGCTAAGAAGAAAAAAAAGCACTAAGAAAGATCAGTACGAAGTCACCCGGGGGACGCAGAATGCGTCCCCTAAGTTTTTTGGTGCAGGAATTCTGTGAGGAACCTGAGACATCCTTACTTCGATCGCGAGTTGCCGGCAACCATTCTCGGCATCTGCTTTTCTTTGGCGGGGCAGACAATGCGATAAGGACAGAAGGCGCAGTGGAAATCCACCTTGGCGCGAAAATCTCCGGCCGCAATTCCTTCCGCGGCAGCCTGCACGCGTTCTTTCGCGTCCTCGAGTTGGAGCACGCTGCGACGCGTAGCGACGGTTACATTCCCTTCAAGGTTGTGGAAAGCGAGGGAGCCCACGCGGTATCCCCATTTTTCCTGAGCAGCCAGTGCGTAGATGGAGAGTTGCAGGCTCTCGTCGGCGTCTTCCTGCGTGCGCGCTTTTCCGGTTTTGTAGTCGAGAATCACCACGCTGCCGTCGGGAGTGCGGTCGATGCGGTC
>JBEKDY010000137.1:0-11659 GCA_050014115.1 Candidatus Sulfotelmatobacter sp.
GAGTTAACTGTAAGTTATTTATTGTGTGTCGTTTGCAACAATGTGGCGGCGTAGCTCAGGTGGCTAGAGCGACGGTCTCATAATCCGTAGGTCCGTGGTTCGAGTCCACGCGCCGCCACCAAACCTTCCCGGCTCACGGCGTCTGTGGCGCTGCTCTGCCTTCCTCGGTCGTAGCAAACCGTGCCGTTTGAGTGCTGTAGAATACTGATCGGAATACTCATCGGCGGAAAACCATACTCGTCGCGCGAGTGCGGGCCCGTAGCTCAGCGGTTAGAGCAGTGGACTCATAATCCATTGGTCCAAGGTTCAAATCCTTGCGGGCCCACCAACTCCCTTCCAATCAGGATCTTACATCCGAGGTAAGCATTCTTTCCCGAGGTTCATCCGCAACCTCTGGCAACCGTGCCCTGCCCAATCCGTTTGTGAAATGGCCGGCTAGTCCGTTCTCAGTGCCTGCATGGGGTCGATCGACGCCGCGCGGCGCGCCGGCAGGTACGATGCCAGCAACGCTGTTAGAAACAGAATTACGGCAACCGATACGATCACCGAGAAATCCATCGCAGCCACACCGTACAATGTGGTCTGCATGGTGCGGCCTACCAGCACCGAGCCTACAAGGCCAATCCCCAGCCCGATTATGGCCAGCAGCGAAGCTTCTTTCAGGATGAGCAGGACCACTCGTTGTCTACCCGCGCCCAGCGCCAGGCGCAGACCTATCTCCTGGGTCCGCTGCGAAACCGCGTAAGCCATCAGCCCGTAGATGCCAACCGCCGCCAGCAATAAAGCCACGGCCGCGAAGCTGGCGAACAACACCATCGTGTACCGATCTTCAGCGAGGGACTCGTCCTTCACTTGATCCATGGTGCGAACATGCGCCAGCGCGATCTGCGGATCCACGGAATGCACCGCCGCCGCAATCGTCTTGCTCATGGCAGCCGGATCCTCGGCAGTGCGCACGCCCATAGTCACGCTCGGCGCTAACGACTGCGCGAAAGGAACGTCAACCTCCGGCCCATCGTCGCGGAAATCCCCATATCTCACGTTGTGGAAGATGCCCACGATCTGCCATTCGACATCGGGCCCAAGTTTCTGCTGTCCGGGAATGATCTGTGCGATGGCCAGGCGCTGCTGGAACGGGTCCACACCTTTCAAATAACGCCTGGCAAATTCCTCGTTCACCATCGCCACCCGGGTAGTCGAGGCGGTGTCCTGCTCATTAAACACACGCCCCTTCAGGATTTGTATGCCGAAGGTTTTGAAGTAGTCCGGTGAAATCGATTGGAACCCCGCGCTCGGTTGGTCCAGAACCTTTGCGTACGTCACTCCGACCAGTTTCAACGTGAGGCCATCGCTATGGAAGCGCAGCGGCATACCAGTGACGGTAGCAGCAGCAGCCACTCCCGGCGCAGACTGAAGCACGCTCAACATCTGCTGATTGTAGGCATGCATCTCTTCGGTAGATTGGAACCGCCCCTGTGGCTGCTCCAGGCGGAACGTGAGCACGTGATCCGTGCGCAAGCCAAGATCGACCTGCGTCAGATTCCAAAAGCTGTGAATAGCCAGCCCTGCCCCAGCCAACAACGACAACGCCAGCGCGAACTCACCGACAATCAGACTTCGCCGCAGCTTGTGGCTGCCAGCGCTCGTTCCCGTGCGTCCCCCGTCCTTCAGCGATTCTCCCGGATCGACCCGCGACGCATACCACGCTGGCGCGCAGCCAAACAGAAGTCCGGCCAGCGTCGTTACGGCCAGCGCTACAGTCAACACATGAGCATCTAATTGAAAACTCGCCTCCGAAGGCAATATCCCCTCGGGCACAATGCTGAGAATCGCGCGCAGCAATCCCACCCCAAGTCCAACGCCGAGTCCGCCTCCTAGAAGAGCAAGTACCAGGCTCTCGGTAAGAAACTGGCCAAAGATTTGTCCGCGCGTGGCCCCCACCGAACTCCGAATCGCAATTTCTCTCTGCCGCGCCGCGCCCTTGGCCAACAACAGATTCGCAACATTCAGGCAGGTAATGAGCAGGACGAATCCCACCGCACCCAGCAGTAGCCACAAGTTGCGAATTCGTTCAGCGGGAAGGAAGTCATTCTTCAGCGGCTCGACCGACGCTCCCCAGCCTTTATTGGTGACCGGATACACGTCCGCAATATGACTGGTGACGGCATCCATATCGGCCTGCGCCTGTTGCAGAGTAACTCCAGGCTTCAACCGGCCCATGGTCAGCAGCCAATGGTAGTCATGATTAACCTCTTGCGGCCGGAAGGCCAGCGGAGCCGCCATCTCAAAGGTGAAGCGGTCCCCTACACCCGGCGCCAACACTCCGACCACGGTATAAGGTTCGCCGTCGACCCGTATTGGCTGACTGAGAATTCCGCGATTCGCTCCCAGCCGTTTCCACAATTTGTAAGTAAGAACAACGGCATGGTCTCTGCCGAGAATTTCTTCCTCGGGAAGCAGGTCGCGACCCATGAAGAACGGAATTCCCTGCAGGCTGAACCAACCAGGCGTGCAGCGCATCCCGTCGATTGGCTCCGGCTGGTCCCGCGCGGCGAGATTGAAACTACTTTGGGTAAAAGCTGCCATCTGCTGGAAAGCCTTGTTCTGCTCTCTCCAGTCGAGGAAGTCTCCAGCGGACATCCCGTTGTCGCCCCCGTTCACCTTCGACCAGACCATCACCAATTGTTCGGGATGGGGAAAAGGCAAAGGCGCGAGCAACACGGCATAAACCACCGTATAAATGGCGGTCGTCGCCCCAATGCCCAGCATCAGCGTGGCGATCACGGCCACTGTCAGCCCGGGACTCTTGCGTAACCCGCGCAAGCCGTAACGCAGATTCCTGATGAGCGTTCGCATTTTCCCACCTCCACGGCTGAGAACTTTGAGTAAGACTCTGGGTACGAACTTTGGTTAGGAACTTTCTCGCAATACACCACTATTCACGCCGATCGAAAGCGCTGAGCGGGACGCCTGTGTTTAATCGGCGCGCAGCGCCTTCATGGGGTCGATGGAAGCGGCGCGCCGCGCCGGCAGCAAAGAAGCCGCCATCGCCAGCATCAACACGCACACCGCAGCCAGCACCAACACCAGCGGGTCAAACGGACTCACGCCAAACAGAAGCGACCGCAATAGTCTCGAAGCTGCCGCCGCACCCAGCAACCCCAGCGCACAACCAGCGATGGCGAGCTTCGCTGCCGAAGTGAATACCAGTCCCAGAATTCCCGCTCGTTGCGAGCCTAGAGCCATGCGGATGGCCATCTCCTGTTCTCGAAGAGCGGCCGAAAACGCAATCACGCTGTAGATGCCGAGAAGTGAGAGCAGCAACGCCGCCATCGCGAAGGCGGTTATGATCGCGGTGTTGAAGCGGCGGGGAGCTTCGCTATCGGAAACCGCGTGCTCCATGCTTTGCACCTGGGTAAGCGGCAACTGAGGATCAATAGCGTGCACCGTGGCGCGGAGAACATTTTCCATCTGCTCCGGCTCCATCGCTGTGCGCAGTGTGACAAAGCCCCCGTTGCCGTTGAGATCTGTGGGCGAGCCTAGAGAGCCTTGGGATTTTTCAAACTGTTCGACCGGTTGATACCACTGTTCTTTGTCGGGAGCGTCGGGCGAGCTCTCTTTCACATCGGCGACTTCCCCCACAATGGTGAGCCACGGCGTCTGCATTTCCGGTGTGCCTATGCGAATCCGTTTCCCAATGGGATCTGCCCCAGGCCAGAAATGCTCGGCGAGCTTGTGGTTGACGATGACAACTAATTGCGTGTTCTCTGTGTCCGCGGCAGTAAACAAGCGGCCGCCCAACAACGGAATTCCCATTGCCTGCAGATAATCCCCCTGCACCAACATAGGGGTCACAAGGTTCATGCCGGCGCCCTGGGGTGGGATGTAGCCTTCAGCCACGAATCCGGTATTGCTGTTGCCACCGGAAGCCGGCAGAAACGACGTAAGACCCACGGACTTCACGGCAGGAAGCTGCTGCAAACGACGGATCAACTCGTCGTTGAATTCATTGACCGCCGGTTGGGTTGCGTACTGCTTCGGCGGCAGCGAGTAAGCGGCCGCAAGAACGTGGTCGGGGCGGAAGCCGAGATCGACGGCACGCATCTTTTCAAAACTCCGCAGCAGCAGACCGGAAGCCACGAGCAGCACCAACGCAACAGCGATTTCACCAATCACCAGGGCAGAACGCAGCCGCGCGTGCCCGCCGCCCGCGCTGCCGGTGCGTCCACCTTCCTTGAGCGTGTCATTCACGCTGGTCCGCAGCGCAGCAAAAGCCGGAACCAGTCCGCAAGTCACGCCCGTGAGCACGGCGAGGATAATCGCAAACGACACAACCCGCCAGTGATGCAGCATCTACCCGGCCAAATTGGCTTGCACTAACTGATTGTGCTGTCAGCATCTACAGGAGTGCGGCGGGACCAGGGACAGGCGAAGCCGTCCGAATTTCGAAACTACTGTCCGAGAGTGGACAGAGACTTTGAGGGTTCTATACAGAACAATCTACGCAGAAAGAATCAACGCCGTCAGGGTAGTTTCCCGCTTCTTAGCTGCCGGCGGCGAAGCCGCCATCGTGGGCGATGGTGATGCGGAGATACTTGTAGGGATTCACCGGGGTGTCGTTGATGCGCACTTCGTAATGGAGGTGCGGACCGGTCGATCGTCCGCTGGCCCCAACATAGCCGATCACGTCGCCGCGGTGCACGTGCTGCCCAGGAGCGACGGCGTAGCCTGAAAGATGGCCGTAGCGGGTGGAAATCCCGTGGCCGTGGTCGAGCATCAGCGCCTTGCCGTATCCGCCAAGAAAGTCGGCGAACGTGACCACTCCGTCGGCCGGAGCGATAATCTGCTGCCCATAATTGCTGCCAATATCCACGCCGCTGTGGAATGCGCCTTCTCCATTAAACGGATCGATGCGCTCGCCGAAACTCCCCGTGATCTGGCCTTCCACCGGCCATAGATTCGGAGCGGAGTTGGCGCGGAACCAGTCCGCCGTGGTGGCGTTCTTGGTCAGGCCCATGGTCAGTCCAACCATGGTGGCGCCGCTGAGCGCCGAAGTCCGAAGTGCAGCCAACTGGTCGATGGAAGAAGTCACATCGGCATTATGAATTTGTTCGGCAGTCGCCGTCACCAGCGTAGGCTCTGACTTCAACCCGTAGAGCGCCGAAACCTCCCCGGCAATCGAGCCCAGCGAGGCAACCTGAACATCGCGCTCCTTGGCCACCTGCTCCAGGCGCGAATAATTGTCTTTAAGTTGATCTTTTTCCGTGCGCAGTTGGTTATAGCGCGAAACCTTCAGCAGCATGCGCGCGTAGGAACTGGCAATGCCGGTAAGGCTGAGGAATCCGATTGCGGCCCCGACTACGAATACATACAGATAATGCACGGGGATGGAGATCTTACGCAGCTGGCCGTCGTCCCCGCGGGCCACAAAAAGAATGTAAAAACGTTTGCGCAAATCGCTCCTCTTACGAGATCAAGCCAAGTTAAGAAATCAGGCCCGGAAATCCAGGGTTGGCTCTGAGGTTGCAGAAACCCTGTACGGTGCGCCTGATCGGGCAACGCTCCCATTTCGGGAAAGAAACCTCTTACGCGCCCTTCTACCTACCGGAACCAGGCCCGAGCCTAAAAGTGTGCTTGTCTGCAATCCAAACTGTTTGCAGAACTTAGCTCGGCCAAAAGGTCTTTGTGAATGCCTAGTGAAAGGTAGCAAACCAGGTTCCCCCTGTCAACGCCGTGTTAGGACATTCTCAGTTACTGAAGCGCCGGTGACGGTAGTGACCAGAGGGAGCGTTACCGGAGTGTCCCTAAAGACAGTCGGGTTAGGAGGCCGGACAGTGGTCAAATCAGGGGTCGAGCCACGATTTGGTGGAGGAGATTCCGCTATAGTATTGACGCCGTGCCTGTTGCCGAAAAAGCGCTGATTGCCCAGATTCGCCGCCTGGCGACGGGCCGGGGCCCCTCGAAGAATCGCCACCGCACGGCACGCGAAAATCCTGTCGTCATAGCCGGAATCGGCGACGATTGCGCCGTGTTGTGCCTTCCCCCCGGACGCGAATCCCTGGTCACAACCGACTTCTCGCTCGAAGGCATCCACTTCCGCCGCGATTGGCACCCGCCGGAATCGGTTGGACACCGCTGCCTGGCCCGGGGCCTGAGTGACATCTCCGCCATGGGCGGAGACCCGGTCGCCGCCTTCCTTTCGCTGGCCCTGCCCCGAGATCTACCCCAAGCATGGGTGGAAAAGTTCCTGCGCGGCCTGATCGCCCTCGCCGAGAAATTCGCCGTTACCCTGGCCGGTGGCGATACGGCACAATCTCCGAACGGAATCCTCGCTGACATCATCGTCGTCGGGACCGTTCCCAAAGGCAAGGCCGTCCTGCGTTCGGGTGCGCGACCGGGAGACCGAATCTACGTAAGCGGAGAGCTGGGCGGCTCAGCCGCCGCACTGCAGCAGATGGGACTACGGCAGCTGGCGAAGCCCAAGCGCAAACTGAACTCCGCTGAGTACCCGCGACATTTTTTCCCCGAGCCGCGAATCAAGCTGGGCCGTATGCTTCGCGAAAAGGGCCTCGCCTCCGCCATGATCGACACCAGCGACGGCCTCTCCACCGACCTCGCCCATATTTGCGAAGAAAGCGGCGTTGGCGCCGAAATAGAAAGCGAGCTCATTCCGCTGGCCCGCGTGGGCAAGCCGAAACAGGAAGTAGCTCTCGAACTCGCCCTGCACGGCGGCGAAGACTACGAACTGCTGTTCACCGCGCCCAGGAATCGAACCATACCGTCGCGAATTGCGGGCGTACAGATCAATCGGATCGGCCACATCACCCGCACTCGCAAAATCCTCATGCGGAATCGCCGCGGCGTCGCGCGCAAACTCGATCCTCAGGGCTGGGAACACTTTCGCCACTAGATCGGTCCGATCGTTCTTCCACTCCGTGTAGTATCCGCGTGCAGTACACGTGTGTACCGTGCGTGTAGCACCGTGGAAGAGCGGCGCCTTCAGCGCCGCGCAAGGCTCCAAAATCGGCGTGGGCTTCAGTCCCAGTGGTCGCGTTTGTGTTTCTCAGCCTGGAGGATGCATCCACTGTTCGATCTATAAGCGGCTGCTCAGCCCGCCGGTGACTTTGGTGTCCCGGTCACCATCTCGGTATCTACCCTCACCCGCATGAAGGGGAATAGAGTAACAACATGTCGTGTCCTCGATTTCTTAACCTCCCCGTTCTGGTCTTGCTGGTGCTCTCGGCGGGATCTTCGACTTTCGCCGCGCAGAAAAAGCAGCCACAGCCGCCGCCCGCGCACGCTCAGGCTCCGTCGCCCGCGATCACTGACGAATATGTGCACAAGCAATTCGGCGACAACTGCTCGGTGCTTCCCCAGTATCCGCAGTTTACGGGAGACCTCGACGGCGACGGCGTCGACGATCTGGTCGTTGTGGCACGCTGCAAGAATCCGATGGCCGATCGGGACGAATACAGTTTTCAAATCTCCGATCCCTACGACGCCTTTATCGGCTTCGGGGACGTGAAGGTCACTTCATCCTTCGGCTCGGACGAACCGGAACGCAAAGGCTTGTGCCTGCTGATCGTTCACGGCGCAGAAAAGGACGCCTGGCACGCCACCAAACCCAAGGCCAAGTTCATGCTCATCAATCTGCCCTTCAAGGCTTACACAGTGAAGCGCCTGGCCATGAAAAAGAGCACCGTGCTCGGAATTTACCTGGAAGAAAAAGGCGAAGGCGAAAACAATTCTTCCGTGATTTTTTTTGACGGCAAGAAATACAAGTACCAGCCCCTCGGCTCAACCATGGAGTAGGATCGCAGATCCGTTCCTCGCGCGCGCTCCGCGACCTCCGCGGCCGTTCTCCGCGTTCTCTGCGTTGTATGGTTTTAGTGAACCCCGCACCCTGTCGACGCTCGTACCCGCTGCCACCCCATCCCGCTATAATCCTCCCGCCATGAATCTCGAACAAAAACTTGCCGAACTCAAAAAGCGCAACCAGCTTGCCGAAGACGGCGGCGGAGCCCAGCGCCGCGAGCGCCAGCACAAAGAAGGAAAAATGTCGGCCCGCGAGCGCATCGAGTTTCTGCTTGACGACGGCACCTTCGAAGAAACCGACAAGCTCGTCACCCACCGCTGCAATGATTTCGGCATGGCCGAACAAAAAATCTACGGTGACGGTTTTATCACCGGCTACGGCCGCATCGAGGGCCGCCTGGTGTACGTCTTCGCGCAGGACTTCACCGTGTTCGGCGGTTCGCTCTCCGAATCCAACGCCGGAAAAATCATCAAGATCATGGACCTCGCCGCCAAGATGGGCGCGCCCGTCATCGGCCTCAACGATTCCGGCGGAGCCCGCATTCAAGAAGGCGTGATGTCACTGGCTGGCTACGCGGATATTTTTCTGCGCAACACGTTATACAGCGGAGTGGTCCCGCAGATTTCCGCCATCATGGGCCCATGCGCGGGCGGCGCGGTCTATTCGCCCGCGATCACCGACTTCGTCTTCATGGTCGACAAAACTTCCTACATGTTCATCACCGGCCCCGACGTGATCAAGACCGTCACCATGGAAGACGTCACCAAAGATCAGCTCGGCGGCGCGCTTACGCACAACGAAACCTCCGGCGTGGCGCACTTCCTGGCGCATGACGACGCCGAATGCCTCTCAATGGTGCGCGAACTGCTCAGCTTCCTGCCCTCGAATAATCTCGACGACCCTCCGCGCAAAGCCACCACTGATAGCGTTGAGCGGACCGACGCCGCGCTCGACAGCATCGTCCCCGCTCAATCGAACCAGCCCTACGACATGAAAGACGTGATTCACGCCGTGGTTGACGACGCCTACTTCTTCGAAGTGCAGGAGCGCTTCGCGAAAAACATGGTCGTCGGTTTCGCCCGCCTCGACGGCCGCTCCGTCGGCATCGTGGCGAACCAACCCGCCGTGCTGGCCGGAACGCTCGACATCAATGCGTCCATCAAAGGCGCACGCTTCGTGCGTTTCTGCGATTGCTTCAACATTCCGCTGGTCACCTTCGAAGACGTCCCCGGATTTCTCCCCGGCACCGCGCAGGAATACGGCGGCATCATCAAGCACGGCGCGAAACTGCTCTTCGCCTTCGCAGAAGCCACCGTGCCGAAAGTGACAGTAATCACGCGCAAAGCCTACGGCGGCGCCTATTGCGTCATGTCGTCCAAGCACATTCGGACGGACGTGAACTATGCCTGGCCGACCGCCGAGATCGCCGTGATGGGCCCCGAAGGCGCAGTCGACATCGTCTACAAACGCGAACTGGAAGCCGCGAAGAATGGCGAGGCGAGCAACGAACCGCGCGACGCCGCTCGCCAGAAGAAAATCGAAGAATTCCGCGACCGCTTCGCCAATCCCTACGTAGCCGCCGACCGCGGCTTCGTAGATGCGGTAATCCAACCGAGAGAGACGCGAAAAAAATTGATCCAGGCTCTAGCCATGCTGCAAACCAAGCGCGACAAGAACCCGCCCAAGAAGCACGGAAATATTCCGTTGTAGCCGCGTTGGGTAGGCCGCGGCAGCCTGTTGCCGATCACAGGAGTCAGGGCTTTTATTTCAATTGCTCGGGATCAAGCGGAAGCATCGACCCATGCCGCACGTGCAGAACGTAAACGGACCTATTGATCACTACAAAAATAATTCGATAGGTTCCGCGGTTACCAGCACCGAATAGCAACTCGCGGATGGGTTCATCAAACGAAGCGCTCTCCTGCGCCAGCGGACCGCGTTCCGGATGCCGGGACAACGTCTTGACGCTCTGCCGCGCCCGGCGAATCCACTCGCGCGCCGACCGCGGCGCATGACGCCGGATATAGCGATAGGCTGCACGGAGGTCGCTCTCAGCTTCGGGCGTTACGATCACGCGGTAAAGCATTCCCAACCTCAGCTCTCGCGCTCTAACTCATTCAGCAAATCCTCCGCCGGTCGCCCTGCCCCTCTTCTTGCCTGCGCCAGACCACGGCGTATGCTCGCCACCGCATCGAGATGATCGGCGATGTCCTGGTAGGCCGCGGGATCGAGGACTACGGCCTCTGCCTTGCCATTGAGGGTCAGCACCAACGGCCGTCCCGTCTTCTTCATGCGCTTCATCAGACTCGAGGAATTGCGCTTGAAGGTCGTGAAGGAATGAATGTCTTGGCTTACGTTGATCATGACATTATTTTAGCATTGTTATAGCATCGAATTCGATGTTTCATTTGGGATGGAACTCTACAGACATTTGGTCGCATGCGAGTCCATACATTTCTCGCTACAATGCCTCGAAGCATGGAGACAAGAATGAAGCGCCTGCTATCCGCATTTCTCGTTTTGTTATTTGCCATGGCCGCCACGGCGCAAAATCCCAGCGCCTGGCTCGCCGATGTCCCCCAAGCCAAGGACTACGTCCAGCACCGCTCCTCCAGCTACGACCGCAGCGGCGGCAATGCCGACGCTCGCACCATCGCGCCGGGCGAAACGCTCACGCTGCTCGACGAAGCCGGCCCCGGACTGATCACTCACCTCTGGGTCACCATCGCCAGCGACGATCCGCATCACCTGAAGGCCTTGGTTCTGCGCATGTATTGGGATGGCGAGCCCACCCCCAGCGTGGAAACTCCTATCGGCGATTTTTTCGGCCTGGGCCTGGGCGATTATTTTCTTTACCAGTCCATCCCGCTCGCGGTCGGCTCCGACAAAGCTCTGAATTCGTTTTTCCCGATGCCGTTTCAAAAACACGCGCGCGTCACCGTCACCAACGAGGGCGCGGAGAAAGTCGACGCGTTTTATTTCAACCTCGACTATCGCTCGTACACAAAGCCGCTGCCTCCCGACCAGCTCTATTTCCACGCACAATATCGCCAGGCCGCGCCCGCACCTGGCTGGACGAACCAGTGGCATTCCAACGACGATCCCATCGTCAATGATAAGAAAAACCTGAACGGAGAAGGCAATTACGTCTGGCTGGAGGCCGCGGGCCGCGGCCACTTTGTGGGCGTGACCATGTCTGTGCTGCAGAATCAGGATGGCTGGTGGGGCGAAGGCGACGACATGTTTTTCGTCGACGGAGAAACCGCGCCGTCGATCAACGGCACCGGCTCGGAAGATTATTTTCTAGGCGCGTGGGATTTTGGCGGCCACTCGTTCGCCTACGGATTATTCGGCGCGCCCGCAGTCGGACCCGAACGCGTCGGCGGCCGCTGGTCGCTCTACCGCTTCCATCTCGATTCGCCGATCCCGTTCACAAAGTCGTTGCGCGCCACCATCGAGCACGGCCACGCCAACCACCGCTCCGACAATTTCTACTCCGTAGCCTACTGGTATCAAACGGAGCCGCACGCAAAGTTTCCGCCGCTGCCCCCGCTGGAAGAAAGAATTCCCAAACTTCATTCAGTAGGAGGCCCAGGCAACCCAGGCAAGTGAGAACAACGACAGACGCCTCTGGAAACTGAGAGCTGAGAGCTGAGAGCTCCCAAAAAAAATAAGAGTTCCGAGGTGGTGTTGGGTCCATTCGTCTCGGCCAGTAGCTCGCGTTTAGACCCTTGCTTGACCTGCTATCGCTGCTTCCCTTGCGGGGCGCTGCGCGCGATCTTCACTCGGGCTCCGGGCTCACCGCCAACCGGATAAACCTACCCAACGCCTCGGAACTCTATC
>JBEKDY010000138.1:0-11556 GCA_050014115.1 Candidatus Sulfotelmatobacter sp.
GCGACCCAACCCGTCGGTGGGGTCGACGAAATACGACTGGCCGCACCAGCATCCGCCAACCGCGTAACTGGCAATCACATTGTTCTTGCTGGTGGAGTAGCCGCCCAGGTCGTCTTCGTTCATCAGGTACATGGTTCCAACCTTGCCTGCCGCGACCGCCAGATGCGGCTTGGAGCCGGGTTGATCGGGAAGAACCAGCACGCCGCCCGAGCCGAAATCAGCGTCCCCCTGATCGAGACTGCCTTGATTGCTGGGCGTAAACAGGTCGAGCACCGTGGTCAGGTCCGAGGACACTTTGACCACGCTCTCCTGAATGTTGCTGACCCCATCGTAGGTGGTGCCCGAGTAATCGGAATTTCCGGTCACAAAAAGAATGTTGCCGGAGTCGTCGGCCGCAGGTCCGTAACCGGACATCCAGATGGATGACAGGAAAAAGCGGTCGGGGGAAGAATCTTGCAGGTCGTTGAGACGGTTCGCCGGCAGAGGAGTCAAGCTGCCCGTGTTCCAGCCCAGAAGCCATCCCCGCGAAACGTCAGCCCTGAAGTCGCAGAAACTGCCGAACCCCGCATAGACGTTGCCATTGGCGAGCAGCAGGCCGGGACGTTGCCGCTGATAGGTGGCGTTGAAATTGAAAGTTGTTCCGTCGCCGAGCGTGTGCGACGCGCTCACCATCTGCGGCGTGACTTTGTCGGTCAGGCTGCCCAGGTCGAGAGCGTGAACGCGGTAGGCCGGTCCGCTTGCGTCCTGCGTGTAAATAATCACGTAGAGCGTGCTGCTCGAGGGATCAATCACCGGCGTGGAATTGATGCCTACGTTGGGCCCGTTGTTGTTGCAGCCCAGCGGATACTGCACGGGGGCTCCGAAATTCGGGTTGAGTAGCACGGCACCGCTGTGTACGTCGATGGCGTAGATGGTGTTACCTTCCGTGGCCACATAAACCACATCGTGCAGACCCTGGCTCGTTCCGGCGGTGATGGTCACGCCGGGGACAACCAGAGGTTGCGAATCGACCTGGTCGTCCAGCGCCACGTTATGCAGCAGTCCGAAACTGGAGCTGCTCACATTGGCCGGCGTTAACGCGGTCTCGGTATTGTTCCAGCCGGTGCGGTAGGTATCGTAGTGGTAAGTAGTGACGGCGGTTTGGGCCAGCGCACCGACGGCGAGCAAGATCAGCGCCACAGGGATCGCCATAACAACCCGGCGGGCCGAAACATTGTTCCGAAGGTGCGACTTAGAGAGCGACGTAGAGACCGACATAGAGAAACAGATCCCTTCTTATCTTGTGGGTGATGCTGTGGTGCAGCCCGAAAGCCGCCAAAGCTTACGACACGCGGCCCACCTTGTAAAGCCCGTTCCGCGCGGGTTTCGGTGTGGCCCCTGGGACTGGATCGGGCCCTGGGACACCTGACAAGCGGATCTCGCCGACCTTCCAGAGAATCCGAGTCAACAGAGGGTTGGCGTATTTTGTGCAAACCATTGCACCCTCTGATAACATCGGGGGCGAATCTCCAGCGTTTTGTAGATGAGGGCCGAGCGGGCAATGGCACTCAACCTGCACGTCCGCATTTGGGGAAGTGTGCCCGGGGACGCGCGAATCTCGAACTACTGAACTGGAACCCACGAAACTGGAACCACCGAAACAGGTACGACCCAGGAGCCGTAATTGACCAGCGGAGAAGGCAGCGGTGAGGTTCGGGTGCGGCGTCGGCCGACCCGGCGTCACCTGCGAAATCGTCTGACCCGGCGGATCATGGCTGGCTTGCTGGTCGTTTTCTTTGCCGCAGGCTTGTCCGCAGTCGCGCTCCGCTACTTGAGCCCGTCGCTGATTCGCTCCGCGCAAACCGGCCCAGACCTCAATCGGCAAGCGGCGGAGGATGTCCAAGTCCGTCGCCTGGTCGCGAGCGAGCTGGCTCTCCGGCCCAAAGCGTCGGCGCGCCCCGTTTACCCATATTCCGTGGTGCCGGGCGGAGTGGAAGATGCCCGCGAACTCAAGTGGGTGGCCGAACACGATCCCATCGTCGCGGCCCACTACGCCGGGTTCGACTTTGCCCACGCCCGCATCGTTCGCCTTACGCTGGCCCAGACCGTCTACGTTTCCTACCGCATCGGCAACCACGTGTATTGGACACGGCATCGCATCACCTTGCACAAGGGCGAGAAGCTGATCACCGACGGAAAAATGACGGCGCGCGCCCGCTGCGCCAACCGTGTGGAAGAAGTTCCGCAGCAACTAAACTCTTCATCCGAGCCTCCCGTGGCAAAGTTTGAAGAGCCGGTCGGCGCGAGCGAAGGCAGTTCCATGGCGGGGCCTCCGGTCGAGTTTGAATCCTCGCTGTTGAACCGTCCCGGAGTCGGCGGAATCGAACCGCTTCCTCCTCCCCTGAGCTTGTACGCGCCGTTTCCCGGTGGAGACATAGTTCCGATCTCGCCACCGCCGTTGCCCAGCGGTGTTTGCGCGCCGCCGAGGAAGCCTGTCAAAGGCGAAGGCGCCGCATTTGCGGACATCAGCAAAAAGAAAAAAACCGGCCCCTGCGGAACCACCGGAGCCGTCCCCGAACCTAGCACCTGGCTCATGCTGATCACCGGTGTAATCGCCGTCGGCTGGCTCGCCCGCCGGAAGGCGATCGCGCTGCAATCTTAAGATTTCGAGAAACCGGCGGGGACCTTCGTCCTCTGATCTCAGACCCCTGACCTCTGCTTTTCCACCAGCCCTTGCCGTGGCTCCATCACTTCCGATAGCCTTCCTATTCGATTTATGCTTTCGTCGCAGGAGGCAAAGTGCTACGGAGTTTGAAATGTTGCGCGCGTTTCTGTTTTGGCAGCGTAGCCAGGCGGTCGCTGCTCTGCCTCCTCACGATTTCTTTGCTGCCGGGAACTCTCCTCGCCCAGATCATTCACCTGCACGTCGATCTCACCGACGCGCCGCGTAACATTTATCACGCGCAGCTGCGTATTCCCGTAAAACCGGGCGCGATGACGCTGGTGTTTCCCAAGTGGATCCCCGGCAACCATCGCCCCAGCGGCCCCATCGGCGCTCTCACCGGCATCAAGATGGAAGCGGTGGGTCTACAAGGCGTGGGCCAGCCGCTCGCGTGGGAACGCGATCCTGTGGACATGTACGCGTTCCACGTGACCGTCCCTGCCGGAGCCGACGAGCTGCAAGTATCACTCGACGCCATTACCACGCAGGACAGCGCGGGCGGTGGAGGTCCCGCCGCATCCAGCAACCTCCTCGACCTGAACTGGAACGCGGTGGTGCTTTATCCGCAGGGAGCAAAATCAGACGCCGTCGAATTCGCGCCTTCCGTAACGCTGCCCGCGAATTGGAAATTCGGAACCGCGCTCACCGTAGCGCGCGCCGACGCAAACAAAGTAGAGTTCGCCGCAACGTCTCTGACCACGCTGATCGATTCCCCGTTGATCGCCGGCCTCTTCTACCGCCGCATCGAGCTGACCAAGCCCGGCGAAACTCCGGTGCACGTCATGGACCTGGTCGCCGACAGCGAAGCCGAGCTGGCCATGAAGCCGGAAGATCTCGCCGCCTATCAAAAACTGGTCGCCGAAACTGGAGCCCTCTTCGGCGCGCGCCACTACCGCCAATATCATTTCCTATATACGCTGAGTGACGTCGTCGGAGGCCACGGCCTCGAGCATCACGAATCGAACGACAGCGCCGCCGCGGGACGCACGCTTCTCGACGACGATCTGCACCTCATCTTCGCCGACCTCGTGCCCCACGAATTCGCCCACTCCTGGAACGGCAAATATCGTCGTCCCGCTGGCCTCGCCACGCCCAACTATCAGGAACCGATGGTCGGCGACTTGTTGTGGGTGTACGAAGGCCTCACGGAATATCTCGGCACCTTGCTCGCCCGCCCGCAGCGGACTGTGGACTCCCGAGCAATATCGCGAAGCTTTAGCTCGCACCGCCGCCGAGCTCGACCACCGCACCGGACGCAACTGGCGTCCCCTCGAAGACACCGCCCGCTCGGTGCAGATTCTCCGCATGATGGGCCCGCAATGGATGAGCTGGCGCCGCGGCCTCGACTACTATCCCGAGGGCCAGTTGATCTGGCTCGAGGTCGACGCGACCATTCGCCAGCAAACACACGGCCAGCGCTCGCTCAACGATTTCTGCCGCAGCTTTCACGGCGGCGAAAGCGGTCCACCCAAAGTTGTTTCTTACACATTCGACGACGTCGTGCGCGCGCTGAACGAAGTTACTCCATACGACTGGGCAACTTTGCTGCGCGAGCGCGTAGGCGCAACCAGCACCCACGCGCCTTTAGGCGGCATCGAACGAGGCGGCTGGAAGCTCGTCTACAACGATCAGCCCAACGCGCTCACGCAGGCCGGAGAGAAGCTGGGGAAATCCGCAGATTTTTCTTACTCGTTGGGATTCGCTGTGAGCGAGGCTGGTGAATTCCGCGACGTGATCGTAGGCTCGCCAGCCTACGCCGCAGGCCTCGGCCCCGGGATGAAGCTGATCGCCGTCAACGGCCGCAAATATTCACCGCCCGTGATGCAGGCGGCACTGAAGGCCGCGCAGGCGAGCGCCGCTCCCATCGACTTGCTGGTGGAAAACGCGCAGTACATCAAAACCTATTCCGTCGTCTACCACGGCGGCGGCCAAAACCCGCACCTGGAGCGCGTGTCCGGCCAGCCCGACCTGTTAAGCGACATCCTAAAGCCCTTGACCAAATAGACGCCTGGCTCCTCGCTTTACCTCGGGATTGTCACTTCGAACGTCCTGAGTGGTTCTAGTACTAAGGTAAGCGGTTCTTCTACAACGCGCAGGCCCAATCGCGCTACAATCGCGGATACAGCAACAAAGACCGGCAAAGACCAATCAAGAGTCAGCTTTTCAGGTGTACATGCCCACTCCCCGCGGCAAACAGCTTCGCCTGCTCGTGCTTGCCAGTTTTCTCAGCCTGGCTGCGCCCGCCGCCCTGCTCTGCCAATCTTCGGTAAATCACTCCTCAACTAATCACTCTTCCTCGGTTCGCCGCGTGCAGGTTCTCGACGGCAAGAACGCCGTGGAGATTGAAGTGGAAGGCAGCGACCGCCTCTTGCCGGAGACTCAGGTTCTGACCGGCCCCGATCGTTTGGTGGTGGATTTTCCCAACGCGCTCCCCGGCAACGCGGTGCGCAATCAGGTAGTCAATCGCGGCGAGGTGAAAAGCGTTCGCGTCGGACTGTTTCAATCGAGCCCGCCGGTCACGCGTGTCGTCCTCGATCTGAAGACCGCGCAATCGTTCCAGGTATTTCCCTACGGCCGCACGGTCATCATCAAAGTCACCGGCAGCGCCCCGGCCACCAATGCCAACGCCAACCACAAAGTCGAGGTCGATGATTTTCCTCCCGTAAGCCGTCCCGGCCTGGTTTCTGCCAGCTACGCTGCCGCCGGCGGCCAGGTGCAGACGCCACAGGCGCCGGCAAAATCTCCGCTGGAAGTTACGTTTCGCAACGGGTTGCTTTCCATCCGCGCCAACAAGGCCAGCTTGTCTGAAATTTTATTTGCCGTGCACCAGCGCACCGGCGCGGAAGTGGCCGTGGCCGCCGGAGCCGAGACAGAACAGGTTGTCGCCGAATACGGCCCCGCGCCCGCTCCCGAAGTTCTGGCGCGCCTTCTGAACGGCTCCCGCTTCAATTTTCTGATTCTCAGTTCGCCCGACAATCCGCAAAAACTCGACCGTGTAATTCTCAGCCTCCGCGGCAACGGCGCCGTGGTGCCGCTGCAACAAATGCCGACTCCCGCCGAGGAAGAGGAAGTAAGCGCCCCCGCCGCCGCGAATCCCCCGAATGAACCTGGTGTAGCGAATGCTCCGCCCCCGGCTCCTCCGAAGACCCTGCCAGAAAGCCGCCCCGACGACAACAGCACCCCCGACTGACCCACGCAGGCGCAACGAACGGTCCAGTCAATTGCAGATTTCAGATTTTAGATTGCAGATCGAGAATCGGTTGCGGTAGTGGCTTTTAAATCTAAAATCTAAAATCTGCAATCTGAAATTTTCTCCTACGGCGGCGTAACCAGCCGCACCGGCACCGGCGAAGATCCGGACACGGGATTTCCCGTTGGGTTATTTCCGTTGCCGCAGCCGGAAACATTCAGAACCGTTACGCTTACGTCCCCGGTGCCGTCCACGCTGTTGATGAATACCTGCAGAAAGCCGACGATGGTCACATTGCTGGTTCCGGCCCCGGCGATGGCGTCATTCTTGTCGTAAATCGGAACACTAACGATGGAATTGCTGCTCGTGATTACGTTGCCTGAAATCTTCAGCGGATTGTTGTCGCCGGCGGTGATTTGAAAAGGATAGCTGGTGTTCTGCAAAGTATCCTGGCCAGTGATTACACCGAGACCCGCAGTCGCCTGGTGAATCAGGCACTGCACTCCATGCGCAGTGTCGCCCGACCGCGGATTCTCGTTGAGGTTCACAGTATTGGCCTTCGTCACTCCACATTGGTAAACCGTATTCTGGTCGCAGCCCGCGATCGCCTGCGCGTAGTTCGACCCCGCAGCGTCTGAGCAGGAGTCCGTGCCGTCGGCGGGAACGGCCACCGAAGGTTGGGAAACTTCGCCGGGAAGATATTCCAGGTTGGGTGGACCGGGAGCGCCGCCCCCAGCGGCGCGATTCACTGCCGGTGGAGTGTTTCGTAGCGTGCAGGTTCCACCATTGCGGCAGTCTGGAATCAAAGTGAACGTCTCGCCAATCACCCCGGGGTTGCTGGTTCCATTGAGAGAGATCCCGGGGTTCGTGATCGACCCATCGGTCGTGCTGGCCAGACTGTTACAGTTAGCATTGGTGCAAGCGGAGTTTGGATTCAGCGGGTCCAGATTCGGCACCATCCACGGTTTCACACATCGCGGCTGCACGGGAACAATTCCGCCGGCCACAACGCTGCCGGAGTTCGACGAATTGAAAGCCTCCGCGACGGCCGTGGCGCTCACGCTGCTGCCGGTCCTGCCCCAGATGCGCGCGAAAAACGTTGGCAAGTCGGTGCGCTGCACTTTCACCTGCACCAGCGGGTTGATGGCGAAGCCCGCGTTCAGAGTCGAGCAATCCGCGTTTGCGGCTCCAGTCCCCACCGAATAGGTTACGGTGACGGTTGCGCTCACCCCATTGACCGTGTTTTGCGCCGCGACCGCCTGCGCAGTCTGCGTGGCCAGGCTGCTGGAGCCGCCGCAGATCTGCTGCCAATACGCCACCTGGGTTCCAGTGGAGGCCGTTCCCGTGATCCCCGAGAGCGAAATCACTCGTGCCGCAGACAACGCCGCGGAATCGGCGCTGCGCTGGGCTTCGGCATTCGCCAGGTAAAGCGTTACGGCATCGATGGAGAGCGCAGCCATCGCCATAATCGCGACCATCGCCGCCGCCACCAGCGCCATGGTGACGCCGCGTTCGCCCTCGCGTGACGCGGGAAGCTGGCGCGGAATGAGAGATGGCTTCATGACTCCTCAGTTCTCGTTGTACGCCATGGCCGTAGTCGTAAGCGTGCTCGGTCCCATGATGGTCCTGCCCAGCAGCGTGCTCACAAAGTTAAAACGCCAGGCGTAGGGATAAGTAATGGTGACACACGTGCCCACCACGCTGGTCGAGGTTCCCTCCAGCGTGTGCTGCGTCACGCAACCGCGGTTGATGGAAAATGTGATCCCGGTGCCCGGGCAGCTGCCCGTGGAGGTGGAACTCCAGGTCAGGCCGCCGCCTTGCGTGGGCGTCGCACTCTTCAGGCCGCAGTCGTTGATGTTTTCCGCGAGCAAATAGTTATCCACCACCTGATAGGCATCGCTGACCGAAACCGGCACGCCGCTCGATGCGCCCGATAAATCGTTGGCCGGGTCGGCGGCAGCCGCTCGCGCCCCTTCGCGCGCCGCGTTCGCGAGCTTCTGTTTGAGCGAGAACGCTCCGCTGAAGTCGAAGATTCCCACCACGAACACCACCAGCAACGGAAGCGATACCGCGAACTCGGCAATCTGCGAAGCCTGCTCGCCGCGGAAAATGCTGCAAGAAGTTTTCAATGTGCGCGCGAGTTGACCGAGAGACATCATTGCGTTTCGATCCGCATCTGCGCCTGCGCCGGAAGGCTCATCTGTCCCAGGTCCAGCGACTTGCACGGCCACTCCGCACAAGGTAAATAGAAGTGGTGAGGATATTTGTACTGGAAGCTCACCGACGTGCCGCACTCGCCCGCTCCGCCCTTCGCGGAAAATGACAACTGCACATTCGTCTGCACGCAGACCGAAGTCTCACTGGCGTCGCACGTCACCAGGCTGCCGCCGCCACCGCAGGCGGAGTTGGTGCTGCCGCAACTGCATAAGGCCGGAGCCGTCGCAGGCCGGGACATATTCACCGGATTGAGCCGCGACGCCGCCAGCGCGCTCTTCACGGCGTTGTAAGCGTTCTGCGCCGGAGTGTTGACCGCGGTGCAAGTGGTGCATGCCGGGGCCACGGCCGCGCGCGCTCCCAGCCGCGCCGCATGCGTGATCGTTCCATACATGCTGAAGGCCTGCCCAAACCAGAAAATGGCCAGCAGCATCATGAACATCAACGGCAGAACCAGCGCTGCCTCGGCGATTTCCGAGCCGTCGGTTCGGTGTATTGCCTTAAGCCAAACCGTTTTGCGCCATAAGAATTTCATACA
Source organism: Candidatus Sulfotelmatobacter sp. (assembly GCA_050014115.1). Taxonomy (GTDB): domain Bacteria; phylum Acidobacteriota; class Terriglobia; order Terriglobales; family Acidobacteriaceae; genus Sulfotelmatobacter. Next base: position 8,644 of record JBEKDY010000138.1, read on the forward strand.
GTCCAGCCCAGATGGGGCGTGCGGCCGAGTCCGTAAAGAACGTAGTAAATCACCACGGTCGAAGCCAATGCCACGCCGTAAGGCACTTTCAGCGCCTGCGGATTATCCAGCGAGACTTCCTGCCCCGGCATATGGAAACTCCCGAGCGATGCCACCAGCCGCCCCATGTTGCGCAGGGTCTCCCGCAACCGCCCCTTATAGATTACGAGCGCAAGCGCCATGATGCCAGCCACAAAAACGGACCCCATGAGCAGATCCGCCAGAACCCCAGGCCCCACGAACGCTCCCAGAGCTCCCGCCAGTTTCCAATCTCCCGCCCCCAGGCTCCTCAGCAGGACAAACGGCAGCAACAGCAGCAATCCCAAACCTGCACCTAGCAGGGAAAGCTTCAGTCCCGACCATCCGCCGGCGACCGTGTTCAATCCAACTCCTACTATCAGCCCCGGCAAAGTAAGCCAATTCGGAATGCGGCGGCTGCGAAAATCGGTGACGCCGGCAATCACCGAAAGCAACACTGCTCCGGTCAGAATTGCTGTCTTCAAACCATCCCCAAATCGCGTTTTGAGTGCAGCATTACCGATTCCTTCGCATGTTATTGAAAAAACGCCATTTTGTGCCGAGCTTACAACAATCTCGGGGAGGTTTTGCTCCTCGGGGAGCCCAGAAACGCACTAATGCGCGGATTTTCACACACACCTGTATCGAAGTCAATGAACCGATGGGTTCGGACGCCCGGTAACCCCTCTGTTTTCAACAACGCCGATTTTCAGGAAATCAGGCCTTAGGAGAATAAGGCCCGGAACGGGTCCGGGCCTTGCATCCTGCAACTTCTTTGTCGTTCGTAGTTTAGCGGTTGAATGCGGGAGCCGCGTTGTGCTCGGCGACGATTTTTTTGGCGTTATCGGCCAACGCTTTCGCCTGCGGCAGAAGTTCGAGTCCCTTGATCACCATGGGATCCGACTCGGCGCGAACCTTCAGGCCTTCATCCTGACCGAACGCGTCAATAAAGATTTCCGTCTTGATGTTGGAACGGAGCCAGTCGTTGTTGTCGAGGAGTTCCGCCTCGGTGTAGGGAATGTTGGCTTCGTCGAGGGATTTGCGGAAATCGACCATGGTTGCATCATCCACTTCGAAGCTCTTGGTGGGATGGTGGTTCACCACGTAGCGCTTGGCGAAGTTGAAGAACGCATAATGCTGCACCAGCGTGTCTTCGAAGTGATTTTCCTTGACCGGCGGAACACTCACGTCGGGAGTAATACCGCCGCCGCCGTAAACGGTGCGTCCGCTGTCGGTGAGTTTCACTTCGCGGTTGGCGTTGTTGGGATTGTCGACGCTGTCGCGATTGTAATAATAGTCGTAGAGAGAAACGTTGCTGTAGTCGCGCTGGATCAAGCGTCCGCTGGGCGTGTAGTAGCGCGCCGTGGTCAGGGCCAGGCCGGTATTTTCCGACAGCGGGTATACGGTTTGCACCAGGCCCTTGCCGAAGGTGACTTCGCCGACGATCAGGCCGCGGTCATGATCCTGAATGGCTCCGGAAACGATCTCAGCAGCTGAAGCTGTCGAGCGGTTGACCAGCACCACGATGGGATAGTCTTTGCCGCCGTTGCCGTGCTGCGCGATGTAGCGCTTTTCGGCCGATGCGCGGCCGTGATGGGAAACGATGAGCTGACCCCGCTTCAGGAATTTGTCAGCCACGCCAACGCCCTCGCTGAGCAGGCCGCCGGGATTGCTGCGCAAGTCGAGAATCAGGCCCTTCAGATCGCCGAACTGATCGAGCGCGTCGGCGACTTCGTGTTCGGTAGTCTCGTTGAAACCGCTGACGTGCATGTAGCCGATGCCGGGCTTGATCAGGAAATGAACGTCAACGCTGTAGCGCGGAATTTCGTCGCGGATCAGCGTGAACTCCATGGGCTTCTCGACGCCTTCGCGGGAAATGCTGATGTGGACGGTGGTGCCTTTCGGTCCCTTCAGCAAATCGGCGACGTCGCCGGTGCTCATGTTTTCGGTGGACTTGCCGTCGACGGCAATGATCACGTCGCCGGGATGAATACCAGCTTTATATGCGGGCGTCCCCACGAAGGGGAAGATTACGATGACTTGATTGTTGCGCGGTCCCACGGTCATGCCCACGCCATAGTATTTGCCGCGCTGGTCTTCGCGCATCAGGGCATAAGATTTTGGATCGAAGAAATTCGAGTGCGGGTCGAGGGCGTGCAGCATGCCCGGAATCGCGCCGTTGTAGATGGCTTTGTCTGCGTTTACCGGCTCGGCGTAGTTATCCTCGACGACGGAATAGACGTCAGTGAATTGCTTCAGGCTGTCTTTGACGTCGGAGTCGCCGGTAAGCGACGACTGTTGTCCGGTGCGCTGGGCAAACAGGATTCCGAGGAAGCCACAGACTACGAGAAAAAAAGTGACCAGGAAGAGCGACCGGCGAGTACTACGTGCCATCTTTAGATTCCTTCTGATAGAGGTGTAAGGCCACCCCAGCTACTATGCGCTGAATACACGCAGTATATCACCTGCTTAGACGGTTCTGAGCCGGCATAGTTACCGGTGGTAACCACCCCTCAGAACCTGCTGCTATGGGTAGGATGCGGTCGGCGGGCTGGGGGATAGCTGTCAGCCGGGTCTCATTGTAGCGGCTGGGACGAAAGACGGACGTGCGCTCCGCAGCGGAGAAGACTGAGATCCTTCGGCCCGCGGAACAAAACGCGGGCTCTCAGGATGACAGCGCGCTAAACTTTTAGGCTAAGAGCTAAGAGCTAAGAGCTAAAAGCTTGTCAACGGGTTGTCACGCCGCGGATTGCCGCTTTTCCGGGTGGGGCAGTATGATGGGGCATGAGTTTTTCGGAGACGATCTTTCTCTTCTTTCTGGCGCTCATCATTTTTGGGCCCAAGAAGTTGCCGGAG
>JBEKDY010000139.1:0-14157 GCA_050014115.1 Candidatus Sulfotelmatobacter sp.
GAATATTTCTCCATGCTGGAACGCCAGCGCAACGCGGCGTAGCCGGACTGACTCGCACCTCTCACCCGAAAACCAGGCATTCCCCAGATGTTTCTCGGTGCGTGCCCACGTACAATAGCCGCGTTGTTTGTCTCAGTCGCTACGTGGGATCACAATGAAGGAATCATCCGACAGAAACTGGGAAAACAGAAACTGGAAACTGATTTTGGATCCCACCTATAGCATCGTCGTCCCTGCCTACAACGAAAGTGCCCGCCTGGGTGCGTCCCTCGAAAAAATCCTCGGCTACATTGCGCAGCAGAACTGGTCCGCCGAAGTCATTGTGGTCAACGACGGCTCCCGTGACGATACCGCCGAAATCGTGCGCCGCCTCGCCCAAAGTAATCCTGCACTGCGGCTGATCGAAAATCCCGGCAACCGCGGCAAGGGCTACAGCGTGCGTCACGGCATGTTGCAGGCGCATGGCGGCGTGGTGGTTTTCAGCGACGCTGACCTTTCCTCGCCGATCGAGGAACTTCCCAAACTTCTCAACGCACTGAATAACGGCGCCGACATCGCCATCGGATCGCGATGGCTACAGTCTGAAACCCAGACCCAGCGCCAGCCGCTCCATCGCCAGCTCTTCGGGCGCATTTTCAATCTGATGCTGCGAATCACGCTCGGCTTGCACTTCAAGGATACGCAGTGCGGCTTCAAAGCTTTTCAAAAGCAGGCAGTTCAGAAGATTTTTCCGCTGCAGAAGATCGAGCGCTGGGGATTCGATCCCGAAATTCTTTTCCTCGCCCGCAAATTTGGATTCCGTGTGCAGGAAGTGCCCGTGGCCTGGGCCCATAGCGGCGGCACACGGATTCATCCCCTGACCGACGGCTCGCGCATGTTCTGGGACATGCTGCGCATCCGCTGGAATGACTTGACGGGAAAATACGATGCCGGACCGCCGGCCGCAGCGGAATCAGCGAAGACTTTGCCTGAAGAGCCCGGGCAGTAACTCTAACGCCAGAGCTTCACGCAGATTTTTCTTTTTTCTCTGAAGCTGAAATCACAGAAGACTTCACCGCCTCCACAACTCGCCGTCCCATCTCGGTCGTGGAAATTGCAGTCTGAGTCTTGCCCACCAGGTCGGCAGTGCGCCAACCCTCCGTCAGCACCGAGCCGACCGCATCTTCGATGCAGCCTGCTTCGCGTTCCAGTTGGAACGTGTGCCTCAGCATCATCGCCACCGTAAGAATCGCCCCGAGCGGATTCGCGATCCCCTTCCCGGCAATATCCGGAGCTGATCCGTGCACCGGCTCGTATAAACCAACCGCTCCCCCGATGCTTGCGGAGGCCAGCAATCCCAGCGAGCCCACCACGCCGCCGGCCTGGTCGGAAAGAATGTCGCCAAACATATTTTCCGTGAGGATCACATCGAAATCCTTTGGCCGCTGCACCAGCAGCATGGCCGCGGAGTCGACATACTGGTGCGCGAGTTTCACCTCCGGATAGCCCTGCGCAACGCGCGTCACCACTTCCCGCCACAGCCGTGAGCACTCGAGAACATTCGCCTTATCCACGGACAAAACCTTGCCGCGACGCTGCATCGCCAGCTCGAAAGCCACGCGCGCGATGCGCTCGATTTCCGGCTCGCTGTAGCGCATGGTGTTGATCGCTTCTCGCGATCCCGCCGTGCCTTCAATCGCCCGAGGTTGCCCGAAATAGAGGCCGCCCAGCAACTCGCGAACGATCAGCATGTCGGTGCCGCGCACCACTTCAGCACGCAGCGGAGAACAATCTTCCAGCGCCGGAAAAAGCACCGCCGGCCGCAAATTGGCAAACGCACCCAACTCCCGCCGCAGACGCAACAGCCCAGCCTCAGGACGCAGATGATTGGGATAATGATCGAACCCCGGGCTTCCCACGGCACCCATCAACACAGCCGACGAAGACAGGCAAGCTTGAATCGTTTCCGCGGGCAGCGGATCATTCGCGGCGGTCAGCGCCGCAGCGCCAATCAGTTTGTGCTGCAGTTCGAGGCGGTGGCCGAACCCGTCCGCCGCAGCTTGCAACACGAGCACAGCTTGTTCCGTGACTTCCGGGCCGATCCCGTCGCCGGGAAGAATGGTGAGTTTGAGAATCATGCGGGAATTAGTGTAGCGCGGAAATCCTGCGAACCTCTAAACGCCCCAGAGGTAGTCTTCCTGCTGCTCCGGGTGATGCTCCTGCGCAACCGGCACGGACATGCCGTAGGAGCTGGCGGGAGCGGGGTTCGGAAATGCCTTCGGCGAATCTTGCGCCGGCGTGCTCGCTGAGGCCGCGACCGCTCCCTGGAGCGGTTCGATCAGCGGAGTCGCCGAGCCAGCCGTCTTGTGCGTGTCGCGGATCAACTCCAGCAGATGATGGTCTTCCACGTGCTTGATCTTGTCGGCGAGACGAACGAAGCGGCGGTAGATATCGTCGAGCGCGCGCCGGTCGAACTGGTAGCCCAGCTGTTCGCAGCGCATGTTGAGCGCGTGACGTCCCGAGTGCTTGCCCAGTACCAGCCGGGAATCAGGCACGCCCACGGATTTCGGCGTCATGATTTCATAAGTCAGCGGATTCTTCAGCACGCCGTCCTGATGGATGCCGGCCTCGTGCGCAAATGCATTGCGTCCGGTGATGGCCTTGTTCGGCTGCACCGGAACGCCCGTGATCTCGCTCAGCAACTGGCTCGCGGGAAATAACTGCTCGCCAACCACGCCGGTTTCGAACGGATACCGATCGGGACGGACTCGCATCGCCATCACGATTTCTTCGAGCGACGCATTGCCCGCCCGCTCGCCGATGCCGTTGATGGTGCACTCGACCTGTCGCGCTCCCGCAGCGATCGCCGCCAGCGCATTGGCCACGGCCAGGCCGAGATCGTTGTGGCAGTGCGCGGAAATCGTTACATTCTCCAGGCCCGTAACTCGCGCGCGGATCGTGGAAATCAGCTCGCCGAACTCCAACGGCATGCTGTAGCCCACCGTGTCCGGAATATTCAGCGTGGTCGCGCCGGCATCGACCACGGTTTGCAACACCCGGCAAAGAAACTCAGGGTCGGTGCGGGTCGCGTCCTCGGGAGAAAACTCCACGTCGCTGCACAGCGACTTGGCGAAGCGCACGGATTCCCGCGCTTGCGCCAGGCATTCGTCGCGCGTAATCCGCAGCTTGTATTGCAGGTGAATGTCGGAGGTCGCCAGAAACACGTGAATGCGCGGACGCGCCGCCTCCCGCAACGCTTCCCAGGCCCGCTCAATGTCAGGCTTGCAGGCCCGCGCCAGTGCCGCAATGATGGGCCGGCGTATGACCTCGGAAACCGCCTTCACCGCCTCAAAATCGCCGTCCGAAGCAATGGGGAAGCCCGCCTCAATCACGTCAACGCCCAGCCGGTCGAGCTGATGCGCCAGACGCAGCTTTTCCTGATGGTTCATGCTGCAGCCGGGCGATTGTTCGCCGTCGCGCAGCGTGGTATCGAAAACGGTGATGCGGGCTCGATCAGTCATGGTTTCTCTCAGAGACTAACACTCTGATGAACACTCTATGGTACGTCGCGCACAGGCAGAAGAAAAACTTATAATTATTTACTGGCCATTAGCATGGATTATATAATAAGCAATGCTAATGGATTCCGAACTACCCATAAAGGACGGAGACCTGGAGGATTCAGCACTTGGAACTCGCGCAGCTTGAAGTCTTCCTGATGGTGGCGCGTGAGCACCGGTTTTCGCGCGCCGCGGAAAAACTTTTTCGCACTCAGTCGGCGGTCAGCCAGACTATCCGCAAGCTGGAAGTCGAATTGGGCGAGGCTCTGTTCGACCGCTCCTCGCGCGAAGGAGTTCTCACGGACGCCGGCAAGGTTTTGGTCGAATACGCCGAGAAGCTGCTGAACCTGCGCAGCGAAGCCGCGGAATCGCTGGTCGAATTGCGCGAACTGCAGAAAGGCAAGCTGGTCATCGCCGCCAACGAGTTCACCGCGCTCTATCTGCTGCCCATCCTGGCCGAGTTCCGCCGCCTGCATCCCATGATCAAGATCACGGTGCAGCGCGCGCTGGGCAGCCACATTCCCGACGATGTCTTGCGTTATCGCGCTGAGTTCGGCGTGCTGTCGTATGAGCCGCAGGAACCCAGCGTGCACTCCGTGGTCGTGTATCTCGACGAACTGGTATTTGTAGTCCCGCCCAAGCATCCACTCGCTTTAGCAAAGCAAGTCAGCATCCGGCAGTTGGGCGCGGAATCATTTGTGGCGCACATCGTTTCCTCGCCTTACCGCGACAAAGTGTTGCAGCTGTTCAAGACTCACAAAACTCCGCTGCACATGGATCTGGAACTCCCGACTTTACAGGCCATCAAGCAGTTCGTGGCTCTGGGAAACGGCGTGGCATTCCTTCCGGAAATCAGCGTAGAGACCGAACTGGCGCGGGGAGAACTGGTCCGCATCCCGGTTCGCGAGTTGCAGTTGAAACGAAAGCTTCGCCTCATCTACCGCAAACACGCTAACCTTTCCCACGCTGCGCGCGCGTTGCTCAAAGTAGTGGAAGCCGTGGCGCGCGAGCGCAAAGGCCGCTACCGTTTCCAGCGCGAGAGTTAACATTCACCGCAAAAGAAGAATGAGGAAGCAGGATTCTGCTTCCTCACGCAAAGTGTTCAAGCTTCGGCCGAAATTTCGGACGGCTGCGGTTTCGGACAGCAACGGTTCAGCAGTCGGCGCAAACTCTGTCTTCGTGGAACGCTTCCAGCGCGTCATCCACCGAACAATAAATCTCCAGCACCGAGTCGAGTTTGGTCAGGTCGAGCAGAGTGCGTACCAGATTGTTGGGACCGGCAACTTTAAAGTCCACATTTTCTTTCTGCGCCCAGGTGTACAAAAGCGCCAGTTCGCCGATCCCGGCGCTGTCGAGAGAGCTGACGCCGCTAAGATCCAGCACGATTTTGCGCGCCTGAGACATCACGTCGCCGACCACGCGCGACAGTGCGGCAGCTTCATCGCGATAAACGATGCGCCCCTGGCAGTGAATTATGATTACGTCCGCCTGATAGCGGGTTTCCAGACTCAGCTTCAACGTCGACTCCTTAACTACTGCGAAAGCGGCCTCAGTTTGCGGCCGCGCTTGCCAATTTGTGCTCATAAATTGCATCCTATCGGATTAGACGACCTTGCACTGGTTTTGGCATCATTAAAACCGGGTGAATTTCTCGCCCCAAGGACAGGAACGGGAACGTCCCGGTGGGACACATTTTATTAACCGGGACATCTTGTCCCTCCGGTACACTGCATCTAAAGGATTTTTCGTATATTAAGAGCGCTTTTTGCCGGCGCCGGGCGCCGGGGAGGATTTTTCGTGTCGAAAATTGCAGCCACTGTGCTGGCACTGGTGTGTTCGGCGCTGTTCGCGATCCCGATGTCTGCGCAGTTGCTTCCGCATGGCAACGCCTACGGCGGCGGATCTTACGGCCGTTCAGAATTTGTGATTCCCACGAACGTGTACCACCTGAAGGGCTTCGAGGGTTCCAGCGAGTTCCTGCCCTTTGCCCGCACTCCTCACCTGGGATTCGTGCTCGACGGCAGCGGCATCTATGGCCACGCCATCACCCAATACACCGTCGTGGCTGGTCCGCGCCTTTCCGTCACGTACGGGAAGTGGCGGCCCTTTGTTCACGGCATGGCCGGCCTCCAGTTGATTCATTCGGGAGGAAACAGTTACAACCCGCTGGCGATCGACGTTGGCGGAGGCGTGGATTACAAACTCTTCTTCAAGAAATTTTCCTGGCGGGTTCAGGGCGACTATGTCCGCACCCGCTATCTGAGCGACCAGCAGAGCGACTACCGCGGTTCCACCGGACTCGTCTGGCGATTCTGACGCGCGATTCGCCGGAAATCGGCACTTAAGCAGGTAGCAATTAGCATTCGGACCTTGCTGGTCACCGGCAAAGCACGAACTGCCAATTGCTAATTCCTATTTGCCAATTGCTGTTTTGCACTTTTCGTTCATCTCCGCTTTTCCTCCGCCTGCATCCAACAACTTTCCGAAGCGCTCGGGGTTATTCGGGAAGGGAGGAATTATCTGCATGAAAGTTACGGTGGTCGCCTTTACTCTGATTTTGTTCGCGGGTTTGGCGAGCGCGCAGGTACCGTCCGGAAATATCTTTGTCGGTTATTCTTTTTATAGCGCGAGCCCGTCGACACTCGATCTCTCCGACGTGGGCCGCCCCAACATGAACGGATGGGACGCTTCCCTGGAAGGCAAAGTCCTGCCCTGGGTAGGGATCGTGGCCGACCTCAGCGGCCACTACGGGCAGCAAAATTTCACGGAGCCCACGCCGGATGGTGACGTTACGGCGACCGTTACGGGGCATGAAACGGATGTGAGCTTTGGCCCGCGCCTTTCTTTTCCCATCGGAAAATTCCGGCCGTTTGGAGAAGCCATGTTTGGCGTCGGGCATGTGAACACGGGGCAAGGCATTTCCACCAGCGACACCTCCCTGGTGACCACAGTGGGCGGGGGCCTGGACTATAAGATCGTCCGCATTCTGGCTCTGCGCGCAGAAGGCGATTACGTGCAGACCCGCTTCTTCCACACTACCCAGGACAACTTTCGTCTGTCCACAGGTCTTGTTTTTCGCTTTTGATGCGGTCTGGAAGGCATTGTTGATTTTTGATTGCTGATTGAACGGCCCACGGCCGTGGGATTTTTAATCAACAATCAGCAATCAACAATCAGCAATGTCCTCCCCGGACATTCCACCCGATTTCCAATATAAGATCTTCGCGCTACGCAGAAAAATCGTCACGCAACACGAACTACGCCCAATACTTGTGATCGCGCAGAAAGTAGTCTTGATTCCAATAGTTCATGAAAGTCTTTAGAAAGAGCCATCCCACCCGCAGGTGACCCATTTTCTGAAAGCGACGGTTGGTGGTATACACGCCGCCGCGCACAATGCCGAACCGGCTGCGGTCCACCTGCAGGGTGAGCTGGTAATCTTCGGCGTAAAGCACTCGCTCGTTAAATCCGCCGAGTTCCCAGAATTTCTTCCGATCGAACAGCATGAACATTCCGGTCGCAAAAGGATGGTGGATCTTCGACGCGTACTGAAAGAAATTGTTGCCCCCGTAAACTGCTGCGTCGATCCAGTTGCCGCCCCGGCAAAGAATATTGGTGGTCACGCAATGCAGTTGCTTGCGCCGGGCCAGCTCCACGGCGCGGCGTACCACGGAAACATGCGCAGGCTCGATGTCGGCATCGAGGAAAAGCACGTAGTCGCTTTCCGCCTGCGCCGCTCCCAGGTTGCGGCCCACCGAAGGCATCCCACCGCGAATCACGCTCACGTTTAACCGGTCGCGGAATCCAAGCACAATCTCGGGAGTGCCGTCAGTCGAATTAGCGTCCGCGACCAACACCCTCGTACTCGACATCTTCGAGTAGTCCTGCATCGTCAGCGAAGTCAGCAGCCGCGGAATCAGTTTCGCCTCGTTCTTCGCCGGAATCACGATCGTCAACTCGCTCGCGGCCGGGCTTGCAGGATGCAGATTCGGCGCTGTGTTCTCGCTCGCCATGTTCTCGATCTCCGTGTCCTCGATCGTCATGCTCGTCATCGTCATGCTCGCTATATTCATGGATGCGTACCCCCTCTTCGTCGATCGTCAAATAAGTGAGCCGGGAATCAACCCACCCGCCGGAGTTGTAATAGTAGATGCCGTCTTTCTCCACGTGGATGGCCTCGTGCGTATGCCCGCAGAAAATGCGCTCCGCGCCGTGATGATGCGCGTAGGCCAAAGCGCCGCCCGCCACTTTCGACGACATGCGCAGCCAGCGCGTATTCAGCCGGTCAATCAGCCGCGCCACAGGCTTGCGCTTGAAGTCAAGTTTCTGCAGCAGCAGATAGAGTGACGTCCCCAGCCGGCTGAGTCGTAGCCGGTTCACCTGAAACCCGTCAAACTGATGCCCATGGATCGCCACGTGCCGCAGCCCCTGATACTCCCAGCTGTATTGCTGATACACCCGCACGCCCACCAGGTGCGACATGATGTCAGTAAGGCCGTGGTCGTGGTTGCCCTCGACCCACACGATTTCGACATTACGCTTGGGATTCGAAAGCTTGCGGATATAGCCGAGAAACTTCCAGTGCTCTTTGGTCAGGCGGGCAAAGTTGAGATCGGCGAAGATATCGCCCAGAAGAATCAGCCGCTGGAAGCGATTCTGCTTGAGCACGCGAGTGGCTTCGCGCGCGTGGCTGGTCTCTGCACCCAGGTGCAGGTCAGAGAGGATCAGCGTGTTGTAGCCATGCAGATCCATGCTTCGGTTGTACCAAAGCAATGTTAAGGGGTGATGAAATGTGCATCAAAATTGGTGCACAAGGTAACTGCGGAAGTAACTGGGGCTTGAGTGGGATTCAGGCAGGGGATCGGGATGGCTTGGCTCGGGAAGGGCACGGCTTCAGCCGTGCCGCTTGAGGCTCTCCATAACCAGGCTTTAGCCTCTGAGGTCCGCACTCGCATCCAACAGCCGAGATTTTATGAGACAACGAGCTCCGCGGCATGGGCGCTTGCACTCGGCAAGAAAGCAAGAGCACTACTTCGGCGGCGGCACGTACTCCTTCGGCAACGCCGATCCCTCCCCGAAAAAGAACTGCTCCAGTTGCTTGACGATCACTTCCTGATCCTCGCGGCGCGCCGGATTCAGGCGGTATTCATTGAGCAGCATCTTGCAGTGCTCCGTCCACATCTGCCAGGCGGGTTTCGAGACATTGGCGTAGATCTTGCGCCCCAGGTCGTTGTCGAACGGAGGCTCGTCCAGCCCCGGCAATTCTTTTTTCAGTTTCACACAGAAAACGTCGTGCGCCATAACCTTCCTCGGGAGTCAGAAATTAAGAAATCAGAAATGGAAAGTGCGAAGCTTTATCTTACACGGAAGGCGATGGCACGCCGTGCAGGGCCTGGACAGCAGATGAAAAAGGTAACCTGACGCGGGACTTCAGATTACAGATCACCGGAATTTCAGATTGAAGATTTCAGATTTCAGATTGAAACCAGGACGCTTCGCCTTAAATCTGCAATCTTGAAATCTACAATCTGAAATCATTCTGCATTGTCGAAGGGGCCGCGTCAGCGATTCGCAACGATCAAGGTCTTCAGCCCCCGTGGTCGCAGTCCTGCTACCGCTTAGCGACAGCCGCAAGATATTCAGCCAGGATTTTCTGCGTCTCCGCATCCGTCGCCACCACCGAACCGTCCGCGCCCACCGACGCGGCGAGCTTGCCCTTGATCCCGATGTAGACGGCATCGTAGACAGTATCGCCCAGATTTTCTACCCGATGTTTGAAGGGCGCATACCATCGCGCTTCGCCGGCTTTGGCGTAAACCTCGCGCACTTTTCCATTTTCGTCGGTAAAGCGAAGATGCGCATCCGTCAGGCTCACCACCACGCCCCCAGGATGATCGTGGAGAACCGACTTCTCATGCGGCCCGTAGTGCACCGACACCACCTGCACCCGCTCATTCTCAAAGTCCAGCTTGTAATGCTTGGGCTCAACCTTGGTGGGGTCCTGCGCCCGGGCCGCACTAACTGCCAGGCACACAACTACAGTCGCCAGGAACAACTTAGACGCCATGAATCGCCTCCCGATCAGGGGTTGGGTGGGCAAATCCCTACGCTACCCTCCGCACTGAGGCAGTGTCAACGTCACCAAAACGGCCGGGACCCAAGTGACGCTTACTGCCGCAGCCCCATCCACGTTTCCGACACCACCAGCGAGTTGCCAGGATTCTGCGGATCGTATTTCACCGAAGTCGGCAGCCCCAGCCGGCACGACTGCAGATTCACCCAATGCCGCAGATAAGTCACATCTTGCGAGCATTCATAGGAAACCCCGGCCACGTCGTATTTGTAAATCAGCATCGTGGCCGGTCGCGGGCTGCTCTCAAGGTCGAGCTCCTGAACGTCAATCACGGTGCCGTCGGTAATGCGGCCCACGCCGTTCAGCCATGTCCGGCGCTCGCGTTCAATATCGTCCGCCGTCTTCGACTTGCGCCGCAACAGCGCATACGCCCCGCCCGCCAGGGCAACTCCCGCCGCAACCAGCCCATAAATTCGCAGTGAATCCATAACCGAGACTGAAACCTCTTAGTGGTCTGAGCTTTCGATTTGCACTCCGATGCCTTTTGGCACCCACTTACAATACGCAGCGCTGCCAATCGTGCATCTTTCGGCGGGACTGGTCTCGATCGCTCGCGTCAGGTCGTCCAAAGCATTGGGCGTAGCCGCCGCCACAATGGCCATATCGTGATCCGCCCCGCTGACCCGTACGAGATATAGCAGGCGGACGAACCGAGCCGTCTCGGGCAGATCAAACAATTGCAACGCGGGCTCCTGCTGCTTGGTCGCCTTCCCGTCTTTGGTAAGCAACACAGAAGTCAATTCCACCCTCACGCCCTGCTCCTTCGTGCCTTTATCCTCCCGGCGCCTCACGCTGTAGTAGGAAGTCTCGTACCCAACAAGGTCCGCCGGCGTTGAAAGCCTGACGCTCCCGCCCGGTTGCCCTTCGTCGACCATGGCGGGCAGATATCCCCCGGACTTTAAAACCGGGGTAAACGCCTTTATGCGCCATCCCGGCTGCAGATCAATAAATCCTCGGGCGACTGCGGCGTTGAGAACATCACGCGAAGGTCCCCGGCGAACGGCACAGCCCATAAGCGCAAATACCAAGATCAACGCGGCAAGAGAACGCAAGGCCAGCCTGACCACAGGTCTCATCCTCAACTGGGTAGGAAAACTTCGCCGCAAGTTGCAGCTGTTTCTCCAATTCAGAATAAGCGGAAATCGAACCGCGAGGAAGTGGTTCAGCAGTTACTGAGGTGTCATGCCTGTGGAAATCCAGAAACTCATTTTTCGCCCGAGGTCTGTGAAGCGCACTCTTGCCTGTGCGAGAACGATCGTGTGGGGACGGGCACTCTTGGCCGTCCATCGCCCGCCAGGGCGATTCTTTCCAGCGGATCTGACCGAAAGCCGCGGCCCCGCCTTACTTCTGCCCGCAAACGTACTTGCTGGCCATCTCCCCGAACCCACCCTCGGGGCTTCTTCCCAACTGGTCGTCGTGAGTGGCTTTCTTGCTGACCACAAACCTGCCGCTGTGATCGCGCGAGTAGAACCATTCCGCGGTCGAAACCTCGCCACCGTTCCCGCAGTTGAACCGCACCCGGGCGCGCATCTCGACGAAAGGCCCACCCTGTGGAAGTTCGGCCGGTTCTTTGAACTCCACGCGTACCCAGGCCGTCCGCAGATTCTTCCGCACCCGCAGCGAACTCACCGACACCCGGTCTCCTGCTCCAGTCTCGCCAATCGGATGCCAGTCGCCCGCGGCAAACGCCACCACGCTCACCAGCACCACCGGCGCCAGCACGACCGCAATCAGGATGCAGACAGCTTTTTTCAAATTCAATTCGCCTCAAGCCAACGAACGGGAACACTCTGGAGCAAAAACCCCATTCTGTCAACTTTTGTAGAAGCCAAAGCCGCCCCAACCGCGGTTGCCAGGCATGATATTGTGATCTGGCAAGCTGGGAAAGTGGCGCCGAGGCTTCCGGTGGATTCTATGGAAACGATTCATTCTACGACAGTTACATCTCCCGCAGGGCCGCTTTTTCTGGCCGTCTCCCATAAAGGGCTGGTGGCCTTGGAATTTGACGTCCGCACGCTCGGGCAGCAGTCGATTCGGCCAAATCCCCGCGATCTCCGCCGCGAGGCGACCCGGCAAACCGAACGCGCAAAGTTCGCCTTCGAGGAAGCTCCTGACCTCCTGTATCCCTACGCGGCGCAACTGGACGAATATTTTTCCGGCCAGCGCCGCGAGTTTACTTTCCCGCTCGATCTCCGCGGCACCGAATTCCAACTCGCCTGCTGGCGCGCACTGCTGGCGATTCCCTATGGCGAAACTCGCTGTTATGCGGACATCGCTCGCGCTGTGGGCAAGCCTAACGCATTTCGAGCCGTAGGCATGGCCAACAACCGCAACCCGGTCGCGATCGTGGTTCCCTGCCATCGCGTGATCGCGTCCGATGGAACGCTCTGCGGCTACGGCGGCGGGCTGGACGTAAAGCGTAAGCTGCTCGAGCTGGAAGGCGCGCTGACCGGGACGCTGGCGGCGTAAGGAGATTTTAGATTTCAGATTGAACAACACGCCTTGGTTTTCAATCTGAAATCTGAAATCTACAATCTGAAATCCTCCCTCGTGACGACTCCCACCAAATCCTCCGCGCTCCGCAAGGCCAGCCTCTTCTACCTCGTCTTCGTCATGTTCTCCTACACCACGGGGGGCCCGTTCGGGCTCGAAGACATGGTCGCCACCTCAGGGCCGGGGCTCACGCTGCTCTACCTGCTGGTGCTGCCGTTTTTCTGGTGCATTCCCGTGTCGCTGGTTTCCGCTGAGCTGACCACCGCCATGCCGGTCGAGGGCGGCTTCTACCGCTGGACCCGCGCCGCGTTCGGCGACCTCTGGGGATTCCTCGCCGGATGGTGGAACTGGTCCGCATCGTTCCTGCTCGGCGGAGCCTATGCCGTTCTCTTCACCGACTATCTCGTCTACTACTTTCCGTCGCTCACGGGATGGAAACATTACCTCGTCTCGCTGGCATTGATCGCGGTCATCACCTGGATCAACGTGCGCGGCATCCAGGTGGTGGGCCAGGTCGCGACCGCGCTCGAGATTTTCATTTTTCTGCCGGTAATGGCGATGGTGGTGATCGGCCTTGCCCACTGGCGGCACAATCCGTTTGCCCCATTCGTACCGCCGCACCAGCCGCCCTTCAAAGTCTTCGGCGTGGGACTGGCGCTGGGCCTGTGGCTCTACTCCGGATACGAACAGCTCTCGACAGTCGCCGAAGAAGTGGACAACCCGCAGCGCAGCTATCCGCGAGCCCTGGCGCTCGTGGTGCCGCTCTCGATCGCCACATATTTTCTGCCCACGCTGGCCGGCCTGGCCGCCGGCGGCGATTGGCAGAAGTGGCACACCGGCTATTTCTCGGACGCCGCCCAGCACATCGGCGGATTGATCGGCGGCCACGCCTGGCTCGGCGCATCATGGCTCGGAACATGGATGACGCTAGCCGCCATGGTCGGCAACGTGGCGCTGCTCAACAGCACAGTCCTCACCACCACCCGCATGCCCTTCGCCATGGCCGAAGACGGATACCTTCCCGCCGCGCTCACCCGCAAGCATTCGCGTTATGGCACGCCGTGGCTGGCGATCGTAATCTCGGCAGTCATCTACGGCATCCTCGCCCAGCACAAGCTGACGCAACTGATCTCAATCTATATCTGGCTACGGTCGGCCACCACAGTGCTGACGGTCCTTTCGGCCTGGAAGCTGCGCCGCACTCGTCCCGAAATGCCTCGCGTCTTCGTGATTCCCGGCGGCCGCCTGGGATTGTTCTATGTCGTTGCCGCGCCCGTGGTGATGGCCCTGGTAGCGCTGCTAGGCAGCGACCGCTTCGGCACAATCGGCGGCGCCGTGGGAATCGTGCTAGGGCCGGTGGTGTACGGAATCATTGCGTTCCGCAGGCACTAGATATACAATCATAAATGTATATCTTAGCGAGAAAACGGAGGGGATCCATGCAAGTCTCGAAGTGGGGAAACAGCCTGGCGATCCGTCTGCCCGCAGCGGTTGTCGAAGCGCTCGAGTTGAAGGAAGGCGACGATATCGAGATTCGGGTCGCCGGGAGCCGCGCCTTCGAAATCGGGCGCGACCAGAGTCGTCAACGCGCCTTGGAGACATTGCGTAAACTGCGGCGTCCTTTTCCTCCCGGATTCGTTTTCGATCGCGAGGAAGCGCATGAGCGATGAGCGATAGGGTGTTTTTCGACACGAACGTCTTTGTGTACGCCATCGTCCAGGATGATCCGCGCTCCGACCACGCTGAAGAATTGGTCGCCGAAGGCGGAACGGTCAGCGTGCAGGTCTTGAGCGAGTTCGCCGCGGTGGCGCGGAGGAAGACCAGGATGCCGTGGATTGAGATTGGTCTCGCCTTAGAGAGCATCAAGGCGCTCTGCCCCGACCCGCTCCCAATCACGCTTGGTACTCACAAAGAGGCGTTAGCGATCGCCGAAAAATATGGCTATAAAATTTACGACGCTCTGATAGTCGCCTCAGCCCTGGAAGCGAAGTG
>JBEKDY010000140.1:0-11385 GCA_050014115.1 Candidatus Sulfotelmatobacter sp.
TTCGCATGCCTCAGGAAATATTATCGGTCGCAGTGTGGGAGCCGGTACCCGAGATGGAAGCCGCATCTCTCGAGACCGTCCGCGAACTGATCTCCATTCTCGCCGCCAAGGGTTACAGCCGCGACCTCCTCTATCGCGACCCGGAATCGCATTATGTTTTAATGCGCTATTGGAAGTCCGAAGAAGCCCGCCACGCTGCCCAGGAGGATCCCGACGCGCAACGCTGCTGGGCAAGACTAGGCCACGAAATTCAAATCCTGAAAGTGTACGAAAAGCTGGAAGCCGTCCCGCCGGAACAGAGCAACGCCCCGTGAGCTTCAGGATCGATGTGGGGACAGCAGCCCCCCGGCTGTCCAGCCGGGCGAAGCTCGGCGATTGCGTGCATCGTCTAGAATGTTAGCGAGCATCCTGTGCCCGCTTCCGTCCGCGCCTTCACCGACGACTCCACTGACCCACGCGTGCGTGGCTATCTCCACACTTCCGAAACCCCCAACCACAACGCCCTGGTCCTCACCCACGGCGCTGGATCCAACGCGCAAGCTCCGCTGCTCATTGCCGTGGCCGATGCCTTCTGCGCCGCCGGATTCACCGTCCTGCGCTGCGACTTGCCCTACCGCCAATCCCGCTCCTACGGCCCACCCGGCCCCGGTGATGCCGCCCGCGATCGTGCCGGCCTGAAGAACGCCCTCGCCGCGATGAAGAAAATAACCGCAGGCCGCATTTTTCTCGGCGGCCACTCCTACGGCGGACGCCAGTCGAGCATGCTCTGCGCCGAAGAACCAGAATTAGTCGCAGGCCTGCTCTTGCTCTCCTATCCCCTGCACCCTCCGCGCAAGCCCGAGCAGCAGCGCACCCAGCATCTTCCCGACCTGCGAACTCCCACCCTTTTCGTCCAGGGCACGCGCGATCCCTTCGGCACCGTCGCCGAGCTCGAGCAAGCGCTGAAGATGATTCCCGGCAAAACGAAGTTGCTAGTGGTCGAAGGTGGTGGTCACGACCTGGGATTCAAAGGCAAAGCGAAGCAGGAAGAATTACCAGCACTGATCAATTCTGAATTCGCCAAATTCTTCGAACCGCAATCCTGAGCAGCTTTCTTGCACTGTCATCCTGAGCGGAGTGATAGCTTCGCGAAGCGAAGCTATCACGCAGTCGAAGGACCCCTTGTCTGATTAGTGCTCCTGCGGCTCATCACGGAATTTCCTGAGCAGCATCGAGGCGAAGAAGCTCCGATGCTCCCGTTATCCGCGGAAATACGTCCAGTTTCGCGGCCGACCTAGTTCACCCACCCCGACTTCCCGCCACCGTTCCCCTTGCGCGGATCATCATCCGGCGGCACATAATTTCCGTGCTCGTCGAAGTGGACATCCCGATCATGCGCCCGCATGTAGACTTCAAACTTCTTCGCAGCTCGCCGCCGCCGCCAGCGGTAATATCCGTTACGCACGCTGAAATAGCGCTCGGTCCCGGCAAAAAGCAGCCCACGGCTGGGGACGAACTTGATGTAAAGGAACCCAAACAGCAACCCACCGAGGTGAGCGAAATTCGCGACCCCGCCCTGCGACGGCTGGAACGTGGCAATCACCACCACAAAAATAATGATCCCCACCAGATACTTGGCTTTGATCGAAAACGGAAACGGAAACAGGTAAACTTCGCGATCGCCGTAAAGCATTCCAAAGGCGATCAACAAGCCAAAGATTCCACCCGACGCTCCGATGGTCGGGACCAGCGGTGAGGTGCCGGGCAGCCCCGTATAAGAGACCGCCATGGTCACCAGGGCCGCGCCCACTACGCAGAAAAAATAAAATTCCAGAAACTTCCGCGAACCCCAGTCCTGCTCTTCCTGCGAGCCGAACATCCACAGGGTGAGCATGTTGAGGAGCAGGTGGCTCACGCTTCCGTGCAGGAAAGAATACGTCGCAAGCTGCCACACCATCCCGTAGTGCAGCACCGCAAACGGCACCAGGCCGAGGTAGACCTCCATGTCTCGCGCCAGTTGAGGCGCAAGCCGCTCCAGCACCACCTGCACGAAATAAACGGCCGCGCAGATAATGATCAGCCGCTTCACCCACCGCGTGAACGGAGGGAAGCTCAACGTCATGGATCGTCCACGATTCATGGTTCAGTCGGTATGCTCAGTCAGTGCCAGTTGTCAGAGGAGAGAACCGCGGACACCTTTTGAGAATGTACTCTTCCCACCAATCTTATCAGTTCATCGCGTTTTACTGACCCCTGACCCCTGACCCCTGACCACTGCCTCTACCTCGGCACCACCTGCAAACTCGCATGCCCCTCCCCGTCGACCGCCCGCACCGCGAAGATCACATTATCCTTCGAAAGCTTCAGCGTGGCGCGCGTAGCCTTGCCACACTTTAGGGCATGCTCCCATTCCGGGCTCGTCGTTGCCCGCCACAGAACCTCATATTCCGCCGCACCTGGCACCGCGTCCCAGGTCAGCGTGGAGTCGTTCTCCAAATCCTTCGCCAGCAAATGAACATTCGCCGGAGGCGCCGGAGCCGCTGCCAGCGAAGCCAGCGTCGCCGCGTTCAGCCGCGCTACTCCAGCCACGTAGTCGAAGTCCACAAACTTCGGCACGTCCCCATATTCGACGCCGTTTTCCGTGCGCACGTCCTGATGCTGATGATGGAAATCTTCGCGAAACTCCGTGAAGCGCACCGCGGCAAATCCTTGCTGGAGAAATGAAAGATGGTCGCCCCCGCGTAAGTAGCGATCCAGCCGGAACACCAGTATCGGCTTTACGCCAACATCCCCGGTGTAAACCCGGCCAACATTGTCGACGTAGCGCGCCAGCTGCCGCGATCCCGAATCGCTCTCCCCGCCCAGCCCGCGAATGCGCCGGATGTCCTGCTCCGTCGCCGCCGCCGGCACACCCTCGGAAAATACCCGTACCACCGAATGGTCCTGTTCCGCGCTCTTGTCGCCCCCCACAATGTCGTTGTTCAGCGCCGCCTCAATGTTCCAGCCCTGCTCTTTCGCCATCTTGGCAAAGTGGCCGCTGCCGTTCAATCCCTGCTCTTCGCCCGCAACCGTCAGAAAAATAATGGTAGCCGGAAACTTCATCTTGCTCGACATATTGCTTAAGACCCGCGCACATTCCAGGCTCACGGCAGTCCCGCTGGCATCGTCGTTGGCGCCGGGCGCATCGCCCTTGCCATCGAGTGTGCCGCTGTTGCGCGAATCATAATGCCCGGTCACCAGCACGATGCGCTGGGCATCGCTCGTCCCCTTGAGAACCGCATAAACATTGGTGATCACAGTCGGCTGCGGAATGCGGTCGGCCGGCTCTTCCGTGAAGCTGTCGGTTTTCACCTCCAGGCACCCGCCACATTCTTTCGAGTAGCGCTCGAACTCCGCTTTAAGCCACTCCCGCGCCGCGCCAATGCCGCGCCCTGCCGCAATCGACTCCGGATCCTGCGCCGAAATCGTGGCCCGCGTTCCGAAGCTCACCAACTTTTCGATGTTGGCCCGAATGTGCGCCGCCGAAACCTGCCGCAAAGCTGCCACGATTCGTGCGTCTGCGCCGCCAGGCTCAACCGCCGCTAAGCTCGCCCCTGGACCCTGAGCGGCGCACGGCACCGCCAGCCCCAGCGCCAGCAAAAAAAACTGCAGCTCTTTTAGGAACCCTTTCGTGAAACGATGCATCTGAAGCTCCGAATTCAAAAGAATTGAGAAGATGTGAGAAGACGTGCGCCTTGTCAAGTACGAAAATGCCGAGTGTAGCGTCAGGGGATCACCGAACGTTGCCGCCAGCCTACTGGGAAGGACCCGTTCCCGGCAACACCCCTTGACCTGCAGCGGTAGAAACTCTAAATATTATCAGGGGCTCTAATCGGCTAGGGAGGCTTTATGGTTCTTTGTCCGGAATGCGATACCAAACTCGATCTTGAAGAAGACGATGTCGAAGAGGGCGAAGTCATCTCCTGCCCCGAGTGCGGCACCGACTTTGAAATCATAACCATCAACCCGCTCGAACTCAAAGCGGTCGAAGAGGGCTATGTAGAGGAAGAAGAAGAGGAGGAGACCGAAGACGGTGACTACTCCTGAGCCTCAACCAAATTCCTCCGGCCCAATTCGTCTGCCCCTGTTGTGCATCCTGCTCGCCGCAGTTCTGCTTCCCGCCCCTGGTCGCAATGGCCAACTGGCAGCCGACTCCAAGCCTTCAAAAAAAGAGTACGCCTTGATCTTCGGCACGGTCTGGGGCCCCGACGACCGGCCGGTCTACGGTATCCCAGTCAAGATTCGCCGCGCTCAAGACAAAAAACCCAAGTGGGAGGTCTACTCCGACCATCGCGGAGAATTCGCCCAGCGCGTCCCTCCCGGCGAAGCGGATTACATCCTCACAGCAGATCTTAAAGGCGTGAAGACTGCCGACGGCAAGCCGTTGCACCAGGCCAGCGAAGTCAAAGTACACGTCGACTATGACGAACGCGAAGACACCGGCCTGCGCCTGGCGCCATAGACGCGTTTCCGTCCTATGTCGCCGCCACGCCTGCCCAGGTTTGGATTTTGTCATGCTGAGCGGAGTCGTGTTGGTCGTTCCTCGACCGGCACGGCGGAGTCGAAGCATCCCTGCCGCCGAATTAACTGCGTGTGTTCTGCACGGGGTCCCACAAAGGCGTCCCGCATGATTCCCGTGACCCCCACATGAGACAATAAGAAATGAGATTCGGCATGAATCCCCGACGTTCCATGGCCATCCTGGCCTCCTGCGCCCTGATCGTGGCCCTGTGTGGCCTGGCCCATGCCTCGCCTGACAAAAAAGACAAGAACGCCGGGCGTCTCCTCTACGGCAAAGTTCTGGACGGCCGGGACAACCCCGTGGTCAATGCCGTCGTCTATCTAACTAACACGCGCACGCGCGCAGTTAAGACCTACATCGTCAGCCAGGACGGCACCTACCGCTTCCCCGCGCTCTCCAGCGCCGTGGACTACGAAGTTTACGCCCAGTTCAACGGCCACAAGAGCGACACTAAGTCCGTCAGCCAGTTCGACGACCGCTCCGAAGTCTACATCGATCTCCGCATCGGCTCGCGCTAGGGTACGTACCTTTTCGTGCAACTTTTTCCCACCATTTCGGTTCAATATATATAGGTGTTTGTGTCTGGAGGCGATCTTGAAAGAACTGCGCACATTTCCGAAGAATTTCTCATCACCGGTTAGCTCAAATATGAATATCTCAACTCTGACTGCAAAAGCTCTCTTGGCCTGTCTCGTTCTCGTATGCCTGTCCACGCTATCAGCCTTTTCCCAGGATGCGCCAGGGGGCGCCATGAGCCCCTACCAGGGCGAAAAAGACGGCGTCAGCGCCGGTGGTCAATGGATGGAGTTTCAATCCGAAGATAAAATGACCGGCGCGAAACGAGTCCGGTTCGAGCTGCTGTCGAATAACTTTCTGCGCGAAGACCCGGACTACAAGCCGCGCGTCGAACTGGTTTGCACCAATGGCAAATACGATCATGCCCACTTCAATCCCGGAGCCAAGTTGGGCCGGCCAGACTATCCAGGCTTTTGGGGCCAGCCGAAAATGGAGGTCCTGGTGCGCTTCGACGGAAGCCACGACCACAAAGGCTGGAACTGGGTGGCCGGACGTTTTCTCGACATGGACAAAGGCACCATTCGCGGCGCGATGGCATCCCAGGTATTCAACGTTGAAATCAAAACCAGGACCGGCTACGCGATCGCAGAGTTCTCCCCCGCGGGCCTGAATCTAGACGAAGTAAGAAAGTCCTGCGACCTGACTCCCAAAAAGCAGTAGCAAAGCCTCAAAGTCGAACGAACTCATGTAGGGACGGCTGCCTCGGCCGTCCCCCCAGAGCCTGCCCTGAGCGAAGTCGAAGGGCGAAGCCGGGCGGAATTCTTCTCAGCACTCGACCACTAACCTCTGACCCCTGGCCACTGCTCTTCCCGCAACCCGCTTAGCACTTGCCCACACTCCGCTCTGCTGGCACCTTAAACTGTCACCCAAGCGATCCAAAGCAAAAATGAACAGCAACATCATCACCGGCCTGGCGTTCCTGCTGTTCATCGCCGGCGCGTTCATCTACGCCGTCATCCTCTACAACGAACTGGTTCGCCTGCGCAACGAAAACGACCGCGCCTGGGCCAACGTTGACGTCCTGCTAAAGCAGCGCCACGACGAAATCCCCAACCTGGTCGAGACCGTAAAAGGCTACATGCAGCACGAACAGCAGACGCTGCTTGCCGTCACCCAGGCGCGCGCCGCCTCCATGAACGCCGCCAGCATCGGCCAGAAAGCCACCGCCGACCTGCAGATGACCGGAGCGCTGCACACCCTGTTCGCCGTCGCCGAAAATTATCCCCAGCTCAAAGCCAACGAAAATTTTCTCAAGCTTCAGAACCGCATCAGCGAACTCGAAGAGCGCATCGCCGACCGCCGCGAGTTCTTCAACGATGACGTCAACACCTACAACACCCGCATCGGCCAGATCCCCGAAGTCTTCATCGCCAGCTTCCTCGAACTCAAGCCCCGCTCCATGTTCAAAGTCTCCGACGAAGACCGCCGCCAGGTCGAAGTGAAATTTCAGGCCAGCCAAGGTTCCGGAGCCTAGACCGTTCTGCATGAGGGCCCTCAATCCTGAGGGCCATCGTCATTGGCGGCCCGGGACCGGCACGGTTTTAGCCGTCGCCGGAAGAACTCACAAATCCGTGCAGCACCGTGGAAGAGCGGCGCTTCAGCGCCGCGTAACGCCCCAAAACCAGCGCGGGCTTCAGCCCCCGTGGTCGCATTTTGTGTCTACCGCGAATTTTCCCGTACCGTCGTAGGGATGTAATTCGCTTGAGTGACTTTGGTAACCAGCGCCCGGCTGCCGGAATTTTCGTCGCGTCTTTTGTGAATTCGGACTCCGACCTTTGTAACTGGCGCCCCCCCGCGCCCCACAACTAAGCTTCGCGCTGGGGGTTTGCTCACATTATGAACAACTCAATCAAGCAATCGCTCTTAGTCCTGGCAGCGGGTGGTTTGATGTTGGTTGGTGCCGCCTCTGCTCAAACCCAATCTCCGAGTCAAGACAGCAACACCGCCGGCGCCGGCGCGGGAGTGGTCGATCCCAATCATCCTCGCGTCAACGAAGTGAATGCCCGCGAGCAGAACCAGCAGGATCGCATCGCCAACGGCGTAAAGAACGACAAGCTCACACCCGGACAGACTGCGCACCTGGAGAATCGCGAAGCTAAGACCGAGAACCAGGAGAAGGCCGATATGGCCGCCCATAACGGCCACCTGACCAAGGCCGAGCAGAACAAGCTCAACCGGGAACAGAACAAGACCAGCCGGCAGATTTACAAAGATAAGCACGAAGCCAAGTAGCTCGAACCCCGATCACTCGTCAGGACAAAAGCCGCGGATCATCGCGGCTTTTTTCTTCCCAGTTCGTGTGGCCGCGGGCGCCCCGCCCGCGCAGGCTTGGGGCACACACTCTCAGGGCACGCACCGCCGCAGCCCTCACCCCAGCAGCCGCGCCGCATCCTTCGCGTAGTAAGTCAGAATAATGCTGGCCCCCGCGCGCCGAATGCTCACCAGCGATTCCATCATCACCCGCTCGCGGTCAATCCAGTTGTTACGCGCGGCCGCTTCGATCATGGCATATTCCCCGGATACCTGATACGCCGCCAGCGGCACGTCGAAGCGCTCGCGGGCCGCTGCAATTACGTCAAGATAAGGCATGGCCGGCTTCACCATAATCATGTCGGCGCCCTCTTCAATGTCGAGTTCGATTTCGCGCATGGCCTCGCGCACGTTGGCGCCATCCATCTGATACGACCGCCGGTCGCCAAATTGCGGAGTCGAGTCCGCCGCTTCGCGGAACGGTCCATAAAAGCCGGAAGCGAATTTCGCCGCATAAGAAAGAATCGGCTTATTGCTGAAGCCCGCTTTGTCGAGAGCGCCACGGATTGCGCCCACCCGTCCGTCCATCATGTCCGACGGCGCGATGATGTCCACTCCCGCTCGCGCCAGCGATACCGACGTGCGCGCCAGCAACTCCAGCGACGCGTCGTTGTCGATCTCGAAACTTGCCTGCACAGCCCGCTCGGCGACCGACGCCAGCGTCGCGATTGCCTTGTCTTTTTCTTCGTTATTGTTATTCTTCACCATCAGCACGCGCTGCGAAGGGGTCAGCGCATCCCGAACCGCGGCACCCAGTGATTGCGCCAGAGACGCTTGCGGCATCGACGTCGCCTTCACAATCCCGCAATGTCCGTGCGACATATATTCACAGAGGCAAACATCCCCCATCACAATCAGCTCGGGAACCGCCCGCTTCATGGCCCGCGCGGCCCTCTGCACAATCCCATCTTCATCCCACGCGCCGCTGGCCGCTTCATCTTTTTTCTCGGGCAGCCCGAATAGGATCACCGCCGGCACCCCCAGCCCGTGCGCCTCCTCCGCTTCTTTCACCGCCTCGTCCACCGACAGGTTGAACACTCCTGGCATCGAGCGCACTTCCCTGCGCACACCTTCCCCCGGGCAAACGAACAGAGGATAGACAAACGCGTCAGGCGTAAGGCGCGTCTCGCGCACCAGATTGCGAAGTTCTCCCGTACGGCGGAGACGGCGAAGGCGGGTAACCGGAAAGGCCATAAGGCACCACCAGAGGAAACGTCAGTACGAATCCCCATTATGATTCTAGAGCATCTGGATTCTAGAACATCCTCAGCCCACGCAGGACGGACTCTTGGCCGTCGCCTTGGACTTTCCCCGAATGGCAACCCCACCGCCGATTTTGAGTGGCGCAGCGCTTCAGCGCTGCGATCAAGCTCCAATTTCCTATAGGGGCTTTAGCCCCTGAGGCTTCGCTAGCGACCCACCACCCTGCGTATCACCAAAGTAACCTGCCGCCGCCGCTCAACCCCCAGAACGCCGAATCCCTGCCATAGAATTAAGTTCGGATGAATCTGCTTCGCCTCCATCGTTGGTATATCGTAGCGGCCGGCATCACTCTGGCTTACGCCGTCGTGGCCATGGTGGCCCATCGCGGGCGCGAGCTTACCGCTTTTGGCGACGTTTTCGTCCTGTTCCTTATGCTGAGTGGCGTAGTCGTCACGCTGGCCAACGCTCGCTCCGGATCCCGTCTAGAGCGCCGCTTCTGGGGACTCCTGGCCTTCGGCTTCCTTCTCTGGAGTTTCAACCAGGCGGCGTGGGCCTATCACGAGGCCATCCTCAAGCTGGAGGTCCCTGACCCCTACTTCGCCGATATCATTCTGTTTTTTCACCTCGTCCCCATCATGGCCGCCATGGCCTGGCGCCCTGATCTCACTCGCGCCGAGTCACGCTTTCAACTCAGCACCCTGAATTTCATGATGCTGCTGGTGTGGTGGATATTCCTCTACGCCTTCATCGTCTTTCCCCATCAGTATGTAGTCCTGAACGTCCGTGCCTACGACTATTACTACGAAGCGCTTTATCAACTGGAAAAGGTCCTTCTGCTGGCCGTTCTGGGATTCGCCGCGTGGAATAGTTCCGGAGCGTGGAAGCGCCTGTATTTGCACCTCCTGGGGGCTGACGCTTTATACGCCTTCGGCTCTTACGTGCTCGATAAGGCCGTCAACACTGGAAAATATTATTCCGGCGGCCCTTACGACGTTCCTCTGGTGGGCGCGGTCACCTGGATGGTCGCAGCCTCTCTAGCGGCGCGCCAGCAGCCGCTCACCAGCGAGGCGCCGACTAAAAAATCGCCGTGGGGAAGCGTTTCGCCGCAGTTGGCCATGCTGGCAATTCTTTCGTTGCCCGCGCTGGGATTATGGACGTTCCTCTTCGACAAGTCCCCGCTGGCCTCGCGAACCTTCCGTCTGTTCGCAGTGCTGGCCGCAATGCTGGTGCTTGGCGCCTTTGTGTTTCTGCGTCAATACCTCCAGGACCAGGCATTGATGAGCCTCTTGCAGGAGTCGCGCAAGGCTTACGAAGACCAGCAGCGCCTCCAGACTCATCTCGTGCAAAAGGAAAAGCTGGCTTCGCTCGCCCACCTCGTTGCGGGCGCGGCCCGTGAAATCGACCATCCGCTCACCGCCATCATGTTTCACTCCGACCAACTCTGGACCCGCGAACACCTCACCCCTGAGCAGGGCACCATGGTCCGCAAAATCGTCGATCAGGCCCGCCGCACCCGCGACCTGGTCTCGAACCTGTTGAGTTTTGCCCAGCAAAGTCACGGCGAAAGAATCACCGTCGACTTGTCGCCGCTGCTGCAACGTTGCGCTCAAATGCTCGAAGCCAAGCATTCCTCGGATCGCATCAAAGTCTCCGTCTCGCTCGAGCCCGAGTTGCCGCGCGTCGCCGGAAATGCCAACCAGTTGTTCCAGGCCTTTCACGAGATCATGGAAAACGCCGTAGACGCTCTCGCCGAGGTCGGCGGAGGCTCTCTCGAGATCACCGCGCTCCGCCACGGCTCCGACGCCGTGATCCAATTCTCTGACACCGGTCCCGGCATCCGCGAACCGGATCGCGTATTCGATCCCTTCTACACCACCAAACCCGTCGGCAAAGGCACCGGCCTCGGCCTCAGCGCCGCCTACGGAGTCGTCCAGGATCACGGCGGCCAGATCACCTGCCTCAACAAACCCGAAGGCGGAGCTTTGTTCATCCTCCGCCTCCCCGCCGCCCTCGCAGTCACCCAGCCCGTAGCCGAAGCCGCCAAAGCCTGATCGGCAACCCGCGATCCCGAGCCAGCGCACCTGTGGAGTCCCCGTAAATAGAAAAGGAAAAGATCACCAGAGACCTCCATAAGCAAGTCGCAGTCTTCATTCAAGTGGCAGTCTTTGCGTCCTTCCTTTGCGACCTTTGCGGTTAAAAGCTTTTGCCCCGATTCCCCCCGCAGCGCCCCCACCCGCTTCCTGTACCATAAAAACTGCGATGCCCGCCGCCCTAACCCACAGTTCCGCTCGCGTCCTCGAGTTCGATTCCCTCCTCGACCTCCTGCGCGGATACGCTTCCTCGCCCCTGGGTCAGGCCCGCATCGCCGCTCTCGCTCCCACCACCGATCGCGACTGGATCGAATCCCAGCACCAACTCGCCAGCGAAATCCGCGAATTCCGCCGCGTCGGCGGACGCTTCGAATTTTCCGGCTTGCTCCCCACCGCCCAGCTCGTCGCGAAATCCCGCATTCAAGGCGCCGTCCTCGAAACCACCGAGATTCGCGACGTCATCCTCATCGTCGACCGCGCCGCGGAATGGCGCGAAATCTCCCTCCATCCCCCAGCCAGCATGAAGCGCGAGTGGCGCGCCGTGAGCACACTCTCCGCCCAGATCGCTGACTTCAACGACTTCCTCCGCTTCTTCCGCAACAAAATTCAGCCCGACGGCACACTCGAAGATCACGCCTCTCCCGAACTCGCCCGTATCCGCCGCGA
>JBEKDY010000141.1:0-12429 GCA_050014115.1 Candidatus Sulfotelmatobacter sp.
TGGCGATCGAAGTCGGAGGCCATCTGGTTCACGTCTCCCCAAACTTCCGATTCGTAGGCCGAGCCTCCCGCGTCAAAAACACCCACCACTTTCCACGAACCTTTGCCGAACTCCATGGTGTCGCCGATGCTGGCGTGAGAAAAGCGGTCGCGAATGGACTTGCTCACCACCACTTCACGCTGCCCAATCCGGAACCAGCGCCCTTCGACCAGTTTCGCGCTGGGCCGCATTTCCAGGCCGTCGGGCATCATGCCGCGCACGGTGACGTTGACCTCGCCCGTGCCATCCTTCCGGGGAAGAATGATCACCACCACTAACTCACCGGAAGCCATGGGCAGGCCGTGGCTGTCTTTGGCGATTCCAGGAAGCGTCGTGAGAGTCGGAAAGAGCGAAGCATCGAAACCGCCAGAGAGTTCCGCTTCCGATCCCTTGCGCAGCACCAGCACGTTATTCGGATTGCCGCTGCTCACAAACGCGCGCTGCAGTCCGGCCAGCAGAGCCATCAGAAAAATCGCGGTCGTGACCGTGAGCGCAATGCCCAACGCGGTCATGATGGTGAGCCCTTTGCGCAGCTTCAGGTTGCGGATGTTGTAGCTGATCGGTATCGCCATAAATGATCTCTAAATCGAACTCTCTACCACTCACCCAATGTGCCGCAGGCCATCCACAATGTTCATGCGCGAAGCATTGAAAGCCGGCAGGTAGCCGCTCACCAATCCCAGAGTCAGCGCGACCAGCAATGACAACCCTGCAGTTTGATAATTCACTTTCATGGCGAGTGGAACTCCCAGCGCAATGAAACTGCGCGTCAGCCACCAGATCACCGGGATCGCCACCAGAATCCCGAGCAAGCCACCTGCGACGGACAAAGCTACAGATTCGCTGACAAAAATCGACAGCACACGCTGGCGGGTGAAACCGAGAGTTTTCAGCAAGGCCACTTCGCGCGTCCGGCTTCGCACCGACATCGCCATGGTGTTAGCGGAAACCAGCATGATGGTAAACACCACCGCGCCGCAAATGCCCAGGATGAACGCCTTCACGTTCCCCAGAGAAGCGACAAAGCCGAGCTGAAACGCCTTTTCGCTTTCGGTTTTCGTCTGCAGCGGCGAGTTGCGGAACATATCGTCGATTTCCGCTGAAACCCGCGCTACATCGCCCGATGAACCAATCTGGGTGGAATACCAGCCCGCCTGCCCCTTGAACCAGGGCACCGCTTCTTCCAGATACTTGGCGTTAAAATATAACGCGTTCTGGGGCGGATCGCGGTGATAGATGGCGCGTATCGTCAACTCCGGGTTTACTTCGAAAATCGTCCCTTGCAACGTGATGCGGTCGCCAATCTTCCAGCCGTACTTGTTCGCCAGTGTCACATCGACCAATGCTCCGGCTCGGTCTTGCTGCCAGGCTTTCAATTGATCCGGCGGGACGATCTTGTCCGACGCCACCTTCAGATATTCGTCCGGATCGGTGGCCAGCTGCGCGAAGAAGTGCACCGGCCGGTCATCGATGTAGCGCCCTCCAAACCAGGTGAGCGGCGCCACGGCCACCACTCCCGGGATACTGCGAATCTTGTCGCGATAATATGCAGGCAGAAAAAACGCGAGCGAGACGCGGTCGCGGATGATTAACCGCCGCGCCGCTTCCGGCGCCACCTGATCTACATAGAAAGAGCGCCAGATGGAAATCATGAGCGTGAGCAGCAGCAGTGAGAAGCTGATGCTGATCAAGGTCAGCACACTGCGCCGCTTGTTGCGGAACGTGTTGCGCACGATGAAACCGCTCAGGGTCATGAATACTTCATCCGATGTGGCGTAATCCGTCCACGATGTTCACTTGCGAAGCATGATAGGAAGGCAGCGCGGCGCTGATCAGCCCCACCAGTCCCGCGACCAGCACGGCCGCAACTCCAATGCCCGGCGTTACCTGCAAGGGGAAGAAGCTTACGAACTGCGGCGAATGGGTTATGCCATAAACCAGCAGCCACCCCAGGCCAACCCCAATCAGTCCTCCACCCAGCGAAAGTGCCACGGCTTCGCTCACAAACAAGCCCAGGACGCCGCGCTTGGTGAAGCCTAACGTTTTCAGCACCGCCACTTCCCGCGTGCGCTCGCGAATCGACATGGCCATGGTGTTGGCCGAAACCAGCAACGTGGCAAACAGCACAGCCGAGCAGATGCTCAGGATGAATGCCTTCACATTGCCCATCATGGCTACGAATTCGAGGCCGAACGCTTGCTCGCTCTCGGCCTTCGTAGGTTGAGGAGAGTTGCGAAACATATCGTCCACGGCGCTGGCAACCTTGCTGACGTCCGCGGGCGTGGCGGCGAGAATCGTAAATGTGCCTGCCTGTCCTTTGAACGTCGGCACCGCTTCTTCAACATACTTGGTATTGAAATAGACCGCCTTGTTATCCGGGTTGGAGTGGAAAATGCCGCGAACGTACAACTCCAGATTGACGGGATAGATCGTTCCCTGAAGAACGAAGCGATCGCCCAGTTTCCAGCCGTATTTCTTGGCCAGAGTGTCGTCGACGATTACTCCCTGGCGATCGCGCTGCCAGGCTGTGAATTGTTCCGGCGGCATTTGTATATCCCGGTAGACCTTGAAGAATTCGTCGGGATCGGTGCCGAACTGGGCGAAAAAATTCTCCGGCTTCTGATCTTTGTAAATCCCGCCGAACCAGGAAAGAGGCACAACCGCCAGCACTCCAGGCAGCGCGCGAATCTTCTCCCGATAAAAGCTGGGCAAGCTGAAAGTCAGAGAAACACGATGCCGGACCACGAGCCGTTGCGCGGACTCAGCGCTGCCCTGGCTCAAATAGAAGCCGCGCCAGATCGTCATCATCAAAGTGAGCAGAAGCAGAGAGAACGCCAGGCTCAACACGGTCAGAACGCTGCGGCGTTTGTTGCGAAAGGCGTTCTTGGTGACAAACCGGGTCAGGGTCATGGGCAAACTCCGGGGAGAGCCAGAAGCCAGAGGCAAGTAGCACATCCCAGTTCCCTAAGAATAGACGAAGCAGCTCGACATCGACAACCGGGATGCGATTGATTTTCTCTGCGCATAACAACTTAGAACGGCCGCCGCAACGATAAAGTTACGCCGAATTTTCGGGCAGGCTCTTCCTTTGCAGGACATTACGAGTCCAGACTATGGACGGCCCGCACGCAAACTATTACAGTCCAATCTGGAGCGTGCTCGGCAAGGCACCGCGGGGCAGGCTTTTTCAAGATGACCGCTCGAGACTTGGCGCGGGAAAACTCGACGCAACTCGGCTCGACGCGGCCAAGCTCAGAGCAAGTGAGTCTGGCGCGGAAAAGTCTGGCGCAGAAATTCACGGAAATTTTCCGCGTCGAGCCCGCAATATTTCGCGCACCCGGCCGGGTCAACCTGATCGGCGAGCATACCGACTATAACGACGGTTTCGTAATGCCGGCTGCCATCGGTTTTTCCACGTTCGTGGCTGCGGCTCCGCGTTCCGATGGCAGGCTGGTGATTTGTTCCGAAAACTTTCCCGGAGAGTTTGCCTTTGAGGTAAACCATCTGCCCCAGGGCCGGCAGCGGGAGTGGTACGACTACGTGCTGGGTGTGGCCGTAACCCTGCAGCGGACGGGGCATTCTGTTCCCCCGGCCAGCCTTCTGGTGCGCGGCGAAGTTCCCATGGGTTCCGGCCTCAGTTCCTCCGCCGCTGTGGAAGTTGCCACGGCGCTCGCGCTGGTGAGCCTGGGCGGCCCGAACCTTCCTTTCACCGAAGTCGCAAAGCTGTGCCAGAAATCGGAGAACGAATTTGTGGGCGCGCGTGTCGGCATTATGGATCAGTACGTTTCCTGCCTGGGTACGGCCGGGCATGCTCTCTTTCTCGACTGCCGTTCTTTGGAGTTCCAACTAGTCCCGGTTCCTTCGAATCTCAAGTTCGTCATCTGTAACACCATGGTCAAACACGAACTGGCGAGTGGCGGCTACAACCAGCGTCGCGAGGAGTGCGAGCAGGGCACAAAAATGTTCGCGAAATGGGATCCCAATGTCCGAGCGTTGCGCGACGTTTCAATGGAACTGCTGGAGCGCCACGCTCTCGAACTGCCGGAATCCATCCGCAAACGATGCCTGCATGTTGTGCAGGAGGACCAGCGCGTCCTCGATGCCGTGCGCTGCCTGCAGACGGGCGACCTGGTCCGTCTCGGAGAACTGATGCGAGCTTCGCACAATAGCCTTCGGGATCTGTTCGAGGTCAGCTGTCGCGAACTGGACATCATGGTGGAAGCGGCGGAGGGCTTGCCCGGTTATTGCGGTGGCCGCATGACCGGAGGAGGCTTCGGTGGCTGCACGGTGAACCTGGTGCGCGACGACAAGGCGGAAAACTTCGCCGCGCAAATTTCCGAGCGCTACCGGCAGGCCACGGGCATTGAACCGCAGACCTATATCTGCGGAGCCGAGAACGGAGCTCAGGCGCTGGGATAGCGTTTGGTCTGGGCTTGCCGGGCCGCACCTGAAGTGCGTAACATGGCCAACGTTCCTGATTAAGCTAAGCCTGACGAGGTCGCAATTCTGAGCAACAACTTTAACGAGCACTCCCGCGCGCAGCCTTCACACGCGCTCGCTAAGGTGCTGGCAGCCGTGGCCACGGATTCACACTTTTGGGTTCCCACTCTAGTGCTGACTGCCGGCCTCATGCTCCTGGGGTGGATCCGCTGACCGCTGCGGATGTTCCCACCGTGGCCTCAGGGCCCGTGGCTGAGGAACGCGTGCGTGTATTGCAGCGTTTGGGCGTGCTCTGCGGCGTAGCCGCAGGCGCGTGGCTGGGGGCGGCTGAGGTCCCGGCTAAACTGGTCTCCTCCGGACTTTCCCCCGTTCTGGTTTCTCTGGTGATGGTGCTGGGTGTCTTTCTCGGCCGATGGACGCTCCCGGCGATGGCTCGCGGCACTTCGCAGACGCGATCCGATTTTCTGCAAGCACCGCACCTGGTGATTTGGGCGATTCTCGCTGGGTGTTTGTGGGCTGTAGCGAACACACTCACGATTTTCGCTATTCGGGACCTCGGCCTGAGCATTGCCTTTCCTTTGTGGAATACCAACGCGATCATTGGCATTGCCTGGGGCGTGCTCTTTTTTGGGGAACTGAAAAATGCAGGTTGGGTGCGTTGGACGGCAGTAAGCGGCGGTGCGGTTCTCATGTTTTGCGGCGGACTCATCCTGGCGCGCGTCTCCGCAAGCCACGCGTCATCTCAGGCAGCGACTCAGGGCATTGCCGCTGCGTTAGGAGCGGGTGTTCTGTGGGGCACAATGTACATCCCGTATCGCAAGGCATACCTGTCGGGCATGAATCCGCTCTCGTTCGTTTCGTTTTTCACGATCGGCGAACTGGGCATGATGGCGGTTTTGTCCGCACACTACATCGGGGGTGTCATGACCCTCTGGCAACAGCTAAAGGAGGCGCGCCATCTGTTGTTCTGGCTGCTCGCCGCAGGTTTCGTGTGGGTGATTGGCGACATCTTTCAGCAGTATGCCGTGAAATATATCGGCGTGAGCCGGGGGATACCACTCTCCAATTCGAATCAGCTGTGGGGGTTGCTGTGGGGTGCGCTCGCGTTTGGCGAACTTAAGGGATGGGGGCACTCGGCGGTGGCGAGTGCGATTTATGGATCAATCTTGATGGCGGGAGGATTGGCAGCGATCTCGTGCTCGATCGCAGGCCCGTCTGAACATGAGCAGTGGCGGCAGGCGGCGGCGCGGGAACGCAAGCGCTATGGCCTCGACGCACAGTTCGTCAATTCCGGACTGGAAGGAAAATCGGCAGCGCCCGCGCAGCCTAGAAGTTGGTTCGACTGGTTCCTGGTTGCGGCGGCGACAACAGCCTTTGTCTGGACCGGAATGGCAGCCCGGTGGCCTTCCAGAGACTTGAATTGGGAGACTGCCATTGCTCTGTCCGGAATCGGGCTGGCGTTGTTTGCTGCCACGGTGAGTTCATTATGGAGAGCGACCCGATTCAACTAGCATAGTCAACTGGCACGGCATAAAGGCTGGCAGGTTTGCACGGGCGCCTCGGGAAGGAGTAAAATCGCGCGCAATCCAGCCCCAGCGTGGGAGTACCGCGTCCAGCCGTATCGTGCGGAGTCTAGCGATATCTGTTCTGAAAAAGAGGTATGATTGGTTCGCGAAGATCCCGCGTTGAAATTATCCGGAGTAGTGTTCTTACCAGGAAGCATGACTACGAGTCGTGCGTTGCTTGCGATCTTTGGAGTCTGAAAATGAACGGAAATGCGACACGTTTCTTCCGGCTCGGTGGGGGCTTCGTTGGACTGCTGGCTTTGGGATGTGTGCTGACCGGAGCGGCGGCCAAGCCTGCTCGGCGCGGAATGGGTCTTCCAACCGACTGGACTCACAGCCATCTGATCTTTTCGCAGCCGGGAACGGTCGAGCAGGCGATGCGCCTGCAACAGGATCCGCGATTTGAGCAACAATTGTACCGCCGTGGCCAGCCCCTGAGGCTGCCTGCTGCTCAGACAGAACGCGGCGGTGTTGGTTCACAGCTGCAGTCCCCATTCCGCCCCTTGAAGTCGAATGGCCTTTGGGGCGAGAGTCTGGGTGCCACTGCAACGGTTGGAGCTGTTAACTTTCCAGCGAAATTTTCCTTCAACAGCGGGGTCGCGAACTGCGCCAGCGCGGCAACGCCGGATTTTGTCGTCTACAGCACGGGCCTGATTGGTTCCGGAACGCAGGCGAGCCTGATTGCCTACGACAATCTCTATACCGGCTGCAGTGGAACTGTGCCCACGGTCTATTGGGCGTATAACACGGGCGGCCAGATAATGACTTCTCCGGTGTTGTCCCTCGACGGTACGCAATTGGCGTTTGTGCAGACCTCCGGCGGCATCGGAAGCCTTGTCCTGTTGAAATGGGCGGCTTCGGCCAGCGACACAGTAGGCGGCCCCGGAGTTCCAACGAGCGTGGCTGCGGCTTCCTACGCAACGTGCGTCGCGCCTTGCATGACGTCGATCATTCTTCAGGATACAAGCCACGTTCCCACCAACGACATCACGTCGTCGGTCTTTTACGACTATACCGGCGATACGATTTGGGTAGGCGACAGCCGCAACTGGCTGCATCGGTTTAATCCCGTTTTTTCGGGGACCCTGGCGGAGGTAGGATCGCCTTGGCCTGTGCAGCTCTTCCCCACCGACGCGACGGCGCTGGCCAGCCCGGTTTACGACCACGGTTCCGGAAATGTGTTTGTGGGAGATGCGGGCGGGTATTTCTACAGCGTAAGCGCGTCTACCGGCGCGGTGACCAAGTCGAGCCAGCTGGATCATGGGACGGGCATCGTGGCTGGCCCACTGGTGGATTCCACCGCGGAGGTAGCCTATGTATTTTCCTCAAGCGATGGCAGCAGCGCCTGCGCGGGCGCTACTCCTTGTGCAGCGGTCTATCGCTTCGCCGCAGGTTTCGCCGCGGGAACTGCAGGTGCAGAGGTTACGGTCGGAGCCAGCGCCGCCGCTCCCAAGTCACTTTATGAAGGCTCGCTAGATAGCGCTTATGAGAATTCAAGCAACGCCGCGGGAAATCTTTATGTCTGCGGACACACGGGCGGCCATCCCACGCTATACCAAGTGCAGATCACGTCCGGCGCGGTCCTGAGTTCAGTGATTACAGGTCCTGTTCTTGCCACGGGCGCCGCGACTGGCTGCTCCCCGGTAACCGACGTCCTGAACTCGAATGCAACCGGCGGTTCGACCGAATTCATCTTCGCGAGCGTCCAAACCAGAGGCACGTCCACGCCGTGCGCCGCCGCTGGTTGCCTCATGAACTTCAAAGACACACCCTGGCAGCCTTCGACCGCCTACACCCTGGGCCAGGAGGTTGTGGACAGTAACTTTCAGGTGCAGATGGTATCC
The DNA here is from genome assembly GCA_050014115.1 of Candidatus Sulfotelmatobacter sp. Classification (GTDB taxonomy): domain Bacteria; phylum Acidobacteriota; class Terriglobia; order Terriglobales; family Acidobacteriaceae; genus Sulfotelmatobacter. The sequence goes on from JBEKDY010000141.1 coordinate 7,889, forward strand.
ACGGCCGGAACTTCGGGAGGCTCTCCACCGACTTGGAGCACTGGAGTGGGTGGAACCACCACCGACGGGACAGGGCCCACCGCCGTCAAGTGGTTGAACCTGGGCGTTACAACTGCAGCCACGCCGGTACCCTGGGTAGCGAACCATGCCTACACCGTGGGCGACTTCATCGAAGATGGCAACTTCAATATTCAGGTGGTAACCACCACGGCGGGAAACCGCAAGTCCGGAGGCGCGGAGCCGACCTGGGGTACCAATGTGGGGCAGCCCACGGCTGATCTCCACGTGACCTGGACCAACGCGGGCCCTGCCCCAGGCGCTCTTGCTGCAGCCGGTGGGACGAGCGGCGTGATTTTCGACAATACCGTTGAGACTGGGGTGTCGGGATCCCAGATCTATTTTTCAACGCAGGGTAATCAGGCGACGTGCGGAACAGCGACCAACGTTGGCTGTGCGGTACAAGCGTCGCAATCGGCGTTAAAATAAGTGGGGTTAGTCAAAAATGCCTATGGATCATTCATCCTCCGAACAGCCGCTCACAGCGGCCGACCATAAAAAGCCGTACGAGAAGCCGGCCTTCCGCTACGAGCAGGTTTTTGTCACCACAGCCTTGTCCTGCGGCAAGATCGACCCTACCCAGGCCACGTGCCACATGAACCCCAAGGCGTCGTGACCCGATGCGAGAATGCTCTTCGACCGAATTGCACGCCCTGAAGTGTGAACTGGCTGGCGAGGTTTTGCGCTCGTCGGGACGGTTGCGCCTCCGCGTGACGGGATGGAGCATGTTGCCCGCAATCTTCCCCGGCGACACTCTGGTGATTGAGCGCGCCAGCAGCGAAAGTGTCGGCAAAGGGGATATCGTGCTGTTTCACCGGGATCGCCGGATGTTCGTGCATCGGGTTTCGGCGAAGTCTGGAAGCGCTCGCGACTTGCAGATCGTGACCCAAGGCGACGGAATGCGAAATCCAGATCCTCCGGTTTCCGGCTCCCAATTGCTGGGCAAAGTCTCTTTCGTGATCCGGGACGGACGCTGCCTGGAGCCGGCAAAGACTCCCAATTTTCCCATGCGCGCCGCCGCGGCTATGGTGCGGCGTTCCTCTTCGGCCGCTCGCGTGCTGGTGGGAGTTCACAAGATGGGTCAGGGTCCACAGGAGCCGCTTTGCCAGGGTTGACTAGTCCCGTCGATTGCCTGCACCTCACCATCGAAATTGGAGGAATGCCCATCCGCGTCAATACCACGGACGCAGATTTTCTTGGCATGCTGCAGAATCGCTATGCGGGGTTCGTGGGTTCGTCCGAACATGCCACAGTCGAGTTCGACGTTGATCTGGTCACGCCTGGCTTTGTTGACCCAGACGCCGATGTGCGAGTAACCCAGCGTGCGGGAAAGTGGGCTCTGGAACGCGGAGACTTTCGCGCCGAGTGGGAACCGGCCCGGAGCACTGGCACGATTCGCCAGTCCGCCAACCCCTATTCGATCGATGCGGTTCTCCGCATCGTCCACACGCTCGTGCTGGCTCAGGAAGGCGGCTTTCTTATGCATGCCGCCAGCGCCATCCGCAATGGAAAGGCGTTCTTGTTCGCAGGAGTTTCTGGGGCAGGGAAGACGACGATTTCAAGGCTCGCGCCTTCTGATGCAACACTCCTTACCGACGAAATTTCCTATATTCGGAAGGAGGTGCGGAAGGACGTACGGAAGGATTTGCAGTTCGCCCGGCAGGACGCGCGAACGCAACACACCGGTTACGTCGCTCATGGGACTCCATTTACCGGAGAGCTCGCCAAGCTGGGCGAAAACGTTTCCGCTCCGATTTCAGCGCTCTATCTTCTGGCCCAAGGCCCGGAGAACCGGATTGATCCCGTCGCACCCGGCCCGGCCGTCCGGGAGTTGCTGGCCAACGTACTTTTCTTTGCCGAGGACCAGGAGTTGGTGCGGCAAGCCTTTCATGCCGCTTGCGAGTTTGTGAGCCGTGTGCCGGTTTCCAGGCTCACCTTCATTCCTGATGCCCGAGTGTGGGAGATGATAGGATGACCAGGCTTTATGTAGCGCGCAATACGCGGGTAGCGGCGCGAAACCTCGACGGCGAAATGATGATCATGTCCGGCAAGGATTCGACTCTTTTCACGCTCAACAAGACCGCCACCATCATTTGGCAGGCTGCGGACGGCGCCACGCCTCTCGATGAAATTGTCGAGTGTCGGATTTGTCCCGAGTACCGGGTGGAACCCGCCGCCGCGTTGCAGGATGCCGAAACCCTGGCTCGCGAACTCGCGGCGCATGGCATCCTGGACGTCTCCGAGGCTCCGATCATCTCGATAAACTCGCAACCTGCAAACTCGCAAACCGCGAGTCCCCCCACCGGAGAGTCGCGATGAGCGTGTTGATGCAGGAGTTGAACGCCAAGGCGCTCTCCCTCAGCGTTCCGATGAGTGTCCAGCTGGACCTCACCTACCGCTGCAACGAGCGGTGCGTGCATTGCTATCTCGATCATGACGACCATGGCGAGATGACCACTGCCGAGATCAAGCATCTGCTCGATGAAATGGCCGAGGCCGGTGTCTTTATCCTGACCCTGAGTGGCGGCGAGATTTTTCTGCGCAAGGATTTCTTTGAGATTCTCGAGCACGCGCGCCGCCTCACGTTCTGCGTCAAGCTCAAGACCAACGCCGTAATGATCCGCGAGCGCGAGGCGGCCCGCATCCGTGAGTTGGGCGTCGAGTCGATCCAGATCAGTATTTACTCCCATCGGCCAGAGGTGCACGATGCCATCACCCTGGTTCCCGGCTCACTGAAGCGCTCTCTCGACGCCATTCGTTTCCTCAAGTCGCAAGGCTTGAAGGTGATCATTGCGAACGTCCTGATGGTCCAGAACATGCAAGACTATGAAGGCGTGCGTGCTCTGGCCGACGAGCTCGGCGTCCCGTCCACGCTGGATCCAACCGTCTCTCCCATGATGGATGGCGACCGGTCTACGCTGAACCTCGGCGTTGACAACACGGCGCTCCAAAGCCTGTTTCGGAATGAATCCCTGGTGGGCGACGTGGAGGAATTCTGCGCGGTGCCGCCGCGGCCGGGCGAAGATGAACTGCAATCCCTGCCATGCAGTGCTGGGCACACTGCCTGCTACGTCTCGCCTTACGGCGACTTCTATCCCTGCGTCCAGTTTCCGCTCACGTGCGGCAACGTGAGGCAACAGGGGTTCCTCGACATCTGGCGAAATTCCGAACAGCTGAAGGAAGTGCGCTCGATCCGCGTCAAAGACCTGACCGGCTGTTCCCAATGTACCCATGTTACGAACTGCACCCGCTGTCCCGGCCTGGCTTACATGGAAGGCAACATGCGCGGACCTTCCACACAAGACTGCGAAAAGTCCTTCGCCAGAACTGGAGTCCCCTCGGTGAACCTGCAGTCGAAGAAGCCTTCCGTCAGGAACCTGATACAGATTCGAGTGCAACCGACAAGCGCAGCAATCTCCGCTTGAATCGACTGAGAGTGGGTCTGCCCGAGACCATGCCTGCAACCATCCATTCAGTCGAGCCTGAATGGTCGCTGCTGCTGGCTGCGTGTCGCCTGAGTTCCGGCCGCTCAGATTCAAGCCATGAATTTTTTCGTCAGTCCCTGCGAAGGCCGCTGAACTGGGCGTCTTTGCTTCAGATGGCCGAGCACCACGGTGTTGTGCCCATCCTTTATCAGGCCCTATCGTCACTTGCCAGCGAAGTGCCACCCGCGAGCCTGGCTCTATTGAAACAGCGTTACGAAAACAATCTGTACCGGACTTTGTTTCTAGCTCGAGAACTGATCCGCATCCTCGATCATTTCGACGCGCTTGGAATCGACGTCCTACCCTACAAAGGCTTGGCCGTGGCGGAGACGCTCTATGGCGACATAGCGCTACGCCAGGCCGGCGACATTGATCTGCTGATTCATTCGCGAGACTTGTCGCGCATCAAAGCCGCACTGAAGGACTTGGGATATTCACCTCATCTCCTGCTCAATGAGGCCAAAGATCGAGCTTATCTCGCCTCCGGCTACGAGCGCGCTTTCGACAGCGCCCTGGGGAGTAATCTGCTGGAAGTGCAGTGGGCGCTGCAGCCGCGTTTCTATGCCGTTGATTTCGAAATGGAAGCCATGTTTCGCCGCGCCATCACAGTAAGCGTCGCGGGACGCAACATGAAAACGCCCTCTCCGGAGGATCTGTTCCTCATCCTGTCATTGCATGCGGCCAAGCACGTCTGGGGGCGGTTGATCTGGCTCTGCGATATCGCCCAGCTTCTGAAATTGCCTGCTCTCAATTGGGATTGGATCGTGGAGACCGCGCAATCGCTCGGCATCGTACGCATCCTGCAAGTCACGCTGGTCTTGACCAGACGACTGCTGGAGACCGCGATTCCCGCCGCTGCCGAAAAGGCTTTGTCCGTCGATTCCGCTGCCCTCGCGCTGGCCGATGAGATTGCTTCGCACCTCGGCCGCGCGACGCCGCACAACGTAGAGTCCCTGTCCTACTTCCGCCTCATGATGCGCCTGCGCGAGCGGAGGGCAG
>JBEKDY010000142.1:0-11332 GCA_050014115.1 Candidatus Sulfotelmatobacter sp.
GTGGTCTCGACGAACTTAAGCACGCTGCCGAAGTCGTGGGTGGTGTGGTCGATGGTAGCGGCTTTCGCGTAGGGCGAAACGACGACAAGAGGAACACGGAAGCCGTAGACATATCCTGATCCCCAGCTGACGCCATCGTCCACTACTTTGGGCGCAACGTGATCGTACCAGCCTCCCCAATCGTCCCAGGTGATGATGATGGCAGTGTTGGCCCAATACTGGCTGTTGCCAATCGCGTTGACAATGGAGGCGACCCAGGAGGGTCCGCTGCCATTATTGCTTTCGGCGTGATCGGAAGCCGCGCCATCGGGGATGATCCAGCTTACCTGCGGCAGGTTGCCGTTCGAAATGTCCTCCAGAACCATCCACTCCGGGATGATCACGTTGTTGGTCCAGTCGGGACCGGTGCAGGTGAGCACGCCATTGATGGTCTGCTGCTGGCAAATGTGTTCAATGGCGTCGGGCGCGGTCCAGATGGACCCGGCAGAAGGTGCGTAATAGCGCCAGGTTATACCCGCGGCGTCGAACAAGTCGGTCAGCGTGGGATGGTCAAAGCAGGGATATTCGGGCGGCGAGTTGGTCTCACTTCCGGTGGCGTCAATCATGGCGACGGTGTTGGTGAGCGCTGCGATGCAACCGGCGGTGGTTTGGACGGGATTTTCGGCGGCGAAAAGCGGGCTGGTCGCGGTGGGGGCTGAAGTGCCGGAAAGAATGAACTGGTGCGCCGGAAAGCTGGGGCCCTGGTTGGTCTGAAACATGCGGTCGCCGAAAGTATATTGCTCAGCCAATGCGAAATAAGGCTGCACGTCGGATGGCATCACGTACATGAACTGCGGGTTGGGATGCGCGTTGGGCGGGCAGTTGGCCGCGGGAGTGCAGGGAATCAGGCTGGCCCCATCCATTTTTCCGCCGTCGTACATGGAGACGAACGCAGAATGGGCGTGGCTCAAGTCGTAATTCTGGGGGTTGGCGCCGGCCGTGCCAAGGTCGATGGGGCTGAGCGGAATGGTCTGGCCCAGCGAATTTGCGGAGCTGGCGATATCGGCGCCATTGGCGATCAGGACAGGATCCTGGAAGAGATTGTCGGGAGTGCGGTTCTCCTGAAAGATCACCACAATATGCTGGAACACGGCCGCCGTGATCAGGCTAAGGGCTTGAGGACCATTGCTGGGAGCTCGACTTTGAACATCGCTGCCGGTGACGCTAATTGACTGAGTGCCGCCGGGGGTATTGTTCGTAGTCGTCACGGTCAGCGTGGAGATGCCTGCGGTGCCGCCCGAGAGCACTACGGGATTTGTGCCGAAGGCACAGGTGATCGCCATAGCGCTTGCGAGATTGGGGCAGGAAAGAGTGACGCTGCCGCTATATCCGGTAGCGGGAGTTACGGTGATGGCGGCACTGGACGTCGCGCCGGCAGTGATGGAAGCCGGATTCAACGCCGCCGCAGTGAGAGTGTAGCCCGGGCCCGCGCTCGTGGAGGATGGCGAGCCTCCGCATGCGGTCATACTAAGGAGACTCAGGCTGAGCAGACCGAAGATAATCAGACTCATGCTGAGCCGAAGGGCAGACGTGCCAGAGACAAACGGAAAGCGCAGGGGGCTCATCGCGGGATCTCCTTGCCAATACAGGGTGTGTTCCATCCCATAGCAACCCGAAGGGCGGGATTTTGACTCGGAAAAAGCGAACGAAGACCTGAAATGGGTCCTGTGCAGAGTCGAAAGCGGGCGGACGAGGGCGTCCGCCCCTCCACGTGCTCGTCGTCGCCGGTCACGCGGTCATGGCTTGCACACGCCTGCGCACCTCGGCGACGAAGGCTGCATCTTTCAGCGACGCCAAGTTGATTTCCACGTTGGCGAGGGCGCCCGTGACGGCGGCGCGCGCCAGGGCCACGGATGTAGTCAGGTCCGACTTCATGTTGGGGTTGGTGATGGGTTCCAGGCTTTGCGCGATGGCGGCAACTTCGTGCGCTTTTTCGGCGACGCTGAGGGGCACGCCGGTAGCCAGTTTCAAACTGGCATCGATGAGCGAGTCGGCACTCGCGGCGTCGATTTTGGATTGCTTGTAGGCCTTCATGACGGCGTTATAGGCTTCGGCATCGGCGTCAATAGCAGCTTTGAGTTCTTCGCGAAGCGGAGTGAGGCGGGCGATGGCGGCACTGAGTTGAGCCTCGTATTGCAGATAGGCTTTCTTGCCACGCGACATGGAGGCGACCATCACGGCCAGGCCTGCGGCCATCGCAGCGGCGGCGGCCGAGGCGCTGCCGCCTCCGGGAGTGGCGGTGGGAGCGGCGAGTTGCTCGACGAATGGCTCGACACCGGCTCGCAATCCACCGACGGCAGTTTTGCCTCCCATCACCGCGGCCAGGCGGTTCTCGAGGATCAGCGACGAATCGAAGTTCTCGACTTGCAGGAACCACTCGGCGGCCTGCTCCAGGGCTCTCTTGGGAATCAGTCCCACGATTTCGCTGGAGACTGGGATGACGCCGTAACGCGCGGCTTCGCGCTTCACCATCTCGAAGACGCGATGGACGGGCGTTTGCTCAAAATCGGTGAGATTCATGGAAACTTGCGCCAGGCCGCGGACCAGAAATCCAGCGCCTTTGACGAAGCGCATGCCGCCGGTGGAGAAGCGCACGGCCTTGGCGATTTTCTTGGCGATGTCGACGTCGGGCGTGTTGAGGAAAACGTTGTAGGCGATGAGAAACTTGCGCGCGCCCACGACCGTGGCGCCGGCGGTGGGATGTACGCGGGGTTCGCCGAAGTCGGGACGCCGCGCCGGGTTGGTGGCGATGTCGGAGCGAATGCCTTCGAACTGTCCGCGGCGAATGTTTTCCAGATTCTGGCGCTCGGGAGTGGTCGCGGCGGATTCGTAAAGATAGACAGGGATCTGATAGCGCTTCCAGATTTCTTCGCCGACGTGGCGCGCCATCGCGACGCAGTCTTCGATGGTGACGCCGTCGATCGGGATGAATGGCACAACGTCGGCCGCGCCCATGCGGGGATGCGCCCCGGTGTGAACGTTGAGGTCGATCAGTTCTGCGGCCTTGCCGACGCCGCGGACGGCGGCTTCCTGAATCGCTTCGCGCTCGCCGACCAGAGTGATGACCGAGCGATTGTGGTCCGTGTCACTTTCGCGGTCGAGCAGATAGACGCCGGGCACTTTCATAGCGTCGATGATGGCGTCAACTTTCGATTTGTCGCGGCCTTCGGAAAAATTCGGGACGCATTCTACGAGCGTGGACATAAGGGAGAAGAATAGCTGGCAGAGACGTGGGCCGCAACTCGGGTTGGAAGACGAGACAGCTGAAGGAAAAATCATTCACCACTAAGGGCACAAAGTTGCACGAAGGAAATCCTGTGAGCGAAGCTTTGTGACGGAGCTTCGTGATGGAGGCGGGGCACTCACTCCGCAGCTGCAATTCGGTTATACTCCCCGCGATATCTTTAGCCCGAAGGGAGTTCACTATGCCCGTCAAACAAGGGGACCTCGCGCTGCTGCAGCATCCTGCATCGCAGGAACTTCTCGCATCGAAAATTCCCGCGCGCTTGGCTTATGTCTGGACCGACGGATCGCCGCGCGTAATTCCCATCTGGTTTCACTGGAATGGAAAGGAAATTGTCATGGGGACGCCGCCCAAGGCGCCCAAGCTCAAGGCGCTAGCCAGGAATCCCAGAGTTTCGCTCACCATCGACGACAATGTTTTTCCTCACAAGGTGCTGCTGATTCGCGGCACCGCGCGTCTGGAGCCCGTGGACGGAGTTGTGCCCGAATACGCTACGGCCGCCGAGCGCTACTTCGGACCGGAGCAGGGCAAAGCCTGGGTCGCGCAAATGGGAAAGATGGTGCAGTCGATGGTGCGGGTCACGATCACCCCGACCTGGGTGGGCCTGCTGGATTTTCAGACGCGGTTTCCCAGCGCTTTGCCGCTTTGATCGCAGTTTCGATGAACGGTATTGCGAGTCGCGCAACTCCAGCCACTGATCGATCCGCCATCCGTTACAATCCACCCAAACGAGAACCCGGACGAGAATTCGATGACAACCGATGTCATGCAGGGCTGGAGCAACTTCCTCGTGGGCGAGCTTGGCGCCGGTGCTGCGCTGACTGGACTCCTGTTCGTCGCTGTCTCGATTAATCTGAGCCGCATCCTGCAGTTTTCGCATTTGCCCACGCGGGCGGCGGAAGCGCTTCTTGCGCTCATATCCGTGATGTTCGTCACCACGTTCGCGTTAGTCCCGCGGCAAAGTGCCGCTGCGTACGGCGTCGAGATCGGCGCGACCGGACTGCTCATCTGGGCGATCCACACGGTCTCACTGATTCGCTCCCGTAAATTCGACCGCCGGTATGTTGGATTCGCAGCGCGATTTGTCGTGAATCAACTCCCTCCGCTGCCCTTCGTTGTCTCAGGCGTATTGCTGATCGCGGGCCGACCCGCAGGCGTGTACTGGATTGTCCCCGGCGTACTGTTGTCGTTTGCGGCCGGCGTTTTCGGCGCCTGGGTTCTTTTGGTGGAAATCCAACGCTGACTGCGCTGTTTCGCTTATCCGTTAGAATCAAATTGGAATCAGCGATCCAGACGGATTATTCGACCGGATGTTTCTGCTGGCTCTCGGGTTGAGAGTTCGTATGACCATCGGTGTTCTGGCCTTGCAGGGCGATTTCGATGCCCACCGCCGCCGGCTCGAGGAGCTGGGCGCTAAAGTTGTGCTCGTCAAAAAGCCGGAACAGCTCGACGGCCTCGACGGCCTCGTGATTCCGGGAGGCGAGTCAGGGACTTTCCTGAAACTGTTGGGAGAAGAAGGTTTCGCAAAGCTGAAAGAATTTGTCCACGCCAAGCCCACGTTCGGCACCTGCGCCGGGGCGATTCTCCTGGCGACCGAAGTAGAAAATCCGAAGCAGGCCGGCCTCGGCGCTCTCGACATCCGCATCCGCCGCAACGCCTACGGACGCCAGATTGACAGCTCTATCCGCGAGGGTCGACTGGGTGACTCGCCGCTGGAAATGGTCTTCATCCGCGCCCCGAAAATCGAACGCGTCGGCCCCAACGTCGAAGTAATCGCCACGGAAGGCTCAGACCCGGTCGCCGTCCGCCAGGGAAAAATCATGGCCGCGACATTCCATCCCGAGCTTTCCGACGACACGCGGGTGCACCAGGCCTTCCTGGATTTGTGTGGGGCGGACACTCTTGTCCGCCGCTCTTGACTTTATTTCTATCTCTGCTTCTGTCTTCCCCCCGCAAGCTTCGGCGCAGACTTGGCTCGGAATGACAACTGAGGAAAAAAGAACGCGAGCGAGAGTGGATCTCTCGCTCGCCACGTACGTTTGAAACGGTCAGCCTTCCGCTCTCAATCCTCTGTCGAGTGGATGCTATTTCTTGCCGACGTGACCGCGCCCATCCCGCACTTCATTGCCTTTGAAGTGGTCAATCTTATCGAGATGCTTGTTGGGATCGGGTCTTTCACCGCGAGCGGGCTTGGGGCCGTTATAGCCATGTTCGGGATGGAAATGGTTATTTACGTGGCCGTGGAAGCCGGCAGGACCGTGAAACCACGGGCCGGCACCAATGAAGACGCCGCCGGTAAACCATTCCGGGCCGTAGTAGCCGTAGGGGGCACAGTCGTACGGAGCAACGTCATAGTAGCCGTACGGGCATTCAGGCGCGACGCCGATGTCGACCTGTACCTGAGCCTGCGTTTTGGGAGCGGTTACCGCGAAGCAGATTGCGGCGATGGCAGCTAAAGTGAACAACTTAAATCCGTTCATTCAATTATCCTCACCTTTCTTAATCTCGGACATCCTGAGCCTTGAATATCGTGGGGAGAACGTCTACTGAAACCCCTACGCGATTGAGGGTAGCGACTCAGATCAGTGTTGATCTGAGCAATATGATACAGATAGATCGATTCAGCTTTCCCTCTAAAGGTTGGTGGTCGTGTCTCTTGAGTACCGAAATGGGACCACTGCCAAGAGGTTGATTGCATAAGGAAGGTTCAACATTTTGCGGATGGCCGAGAGCGGCCGCAGTTCGAGCACCACGATAGTCAAGATGATAGCGATCACGCACTCACTGAAGGAGTCGAGTTGTGGTTGAAGTCAGCCATGCGCTATCAGGCCGGCTGTTGTTGCGTCATGCAGTGCATGGTGCCGAGTCCCCAGATCAGGTCGCCCGCGTAAATGGGAACGATCGTGCGGGTCGGAAACAGGCGGGTCAGAGTGTTGAGGGCGATGCGGTCGTTGGGATCGTTGAAGACGGGAACCAGCACGACGCCGTTCGCGATATAGAAATTGGCGTAGCTCGCGGGCAGGCGTTGCCCTTCGAAGACAATCGGACCCGGCATGGGGAGTTCGACGATGTTCAGCGGCTTGCCGTGCTGATCGCGCGCGGCTTGCAGGCGGCGAAGATTGGCGAGCAGCGGTCCGTGGTTCGTGTCGCGGGAGTTGGGTTCGACCATGGTGACGACGGTGTCGGGGGAGACAAAGCGGGTGAGGTCGTCGACGTGGCCGTGCGTGTCGTCGCCAGCGATGCCGCGTCCGAGCCAGATGACGTTGGGCGCGCCCAGGTAGTCGGCGAACGCTTTCTCGTAGTGGACGCGGGTCATGCCGGGATTGCGCTCCTGCACTTTGCTGAGCAGGCATTCTTCGGTGGTGAGGAGGGTGCCGCGTCCGTTGACGTCGATGGAGCCGCCTTCAAGCACGATGCGGGTGCGGGTGGGCAGAGTTGCGTTCGCGATGGGGCGGATTTCGTGGGCCTGGGCGGCGCGCGCCATCAGCGTCCCGATTTTTTCGTCGTGACGCCAGTTTGGATATTTGGCCCAGGCGTTGAAGCGGAACTTCAGGGCGAGGTCGCCGCCCTCAGGGGCTAAAGCCCTGCTCTTTTTTGGTCGCTGATCGGCACGACTTAAGTCGTGCCCTTCCCGGTGTTCGTGTGGGGACAGCCGCCCTCGGCTGTCCGACCGGGCGAAGCCCGGTTGCGGCGTCAGGAAGATGCAGCCGGAGTCGCGCAGCCAGACTCGGTTGGTGGGCCAGCGGTGGAAGTGGACATTGGGCGTGAGCGCGTTGGCGCGCTGCAGCAACCTGCGCGCTTGCGTCTGGGCGCGGGCATTATTGACGATCAACTCAACGCGTTCGTGGCGGGCGAGGTTGCGAATGATCTCGGCGTAGACCCACGGGATAGGCTCGAATTTTCCCGGCCAGTCGTCGTGGTTGTGCGGCCACGCGAGCCACGTGGCGGCATGAGGCTCCCACTCGGCGGGCATGCAGTAGCCGGAAGCTGCCGGGGCGGCACTTAAAGGGTTACCTGACTTACAGGACCGAGGCATGGAGGTAGTTTATTGCACGGGATGGTAAATCGCGCAGTCCTGGGGCTGACCTTGATCGTGGCGAACGGCATTCCTGGCCAATAAGTGTTATGGCGATGTTTCGCCAACCGGGCGGTATGCCAAACCAATTCTTCCGTGTCTGTTCTCCGAGTCCATTCAAGGTTACTTCTGCGGGTCGTGACTTCCTGTGACATTCTTCGCGGAATAGTCAGCCCATGCCGATGGCGCGAGTTCGTCGAACCGGCAACTGCGAAAAGGGCCGTTGAGACAGCTCAGGTGAACATCAAATGCCCGTTTCACGGATGCCCTGGCGGACTGCACAACGCAAGTTGCGAGCTCATTTGCGGGAAACTTGAAGCCGCCGTGACTAACCCACACCTGGTAGTCCTGACTGCTGCACGGGCCGTACTCAAAGGCCGCCGAGTCTTTCCGAGTCACAACCTCATATCCGCGGGGAATCAGCTGCCGATACGCACTGTAGTCTACACGTTCCATCCGATATTCCCCGACACCCGTGTGGCTCATATAGAGCTTTCCGTCTCGGACTTCAAACTGCGCACCGACAACCCACGAACGGACCCCGATGTAAGGAAGAGTCGTATAAAAAAATCTTGCCTTTCTGTCTAGTAGAGGAATCCGTGGAAGCTGAGTCATGATCTGCAACAGAAACCAGCAATCCCGCGGCGTGCACGTAGTCTGGGGCCTCCGTGGGAAGGTCACGTTCCCGTGGTCATCGACCCTCGGGTAGTCTGGATCAGGAGCCCGAGGCAGCAATTTCCTCTGCATCGCAGTGCCCCCGTTACGAATCATGATGTCCCGAACCTCGGGAAAGCCGGCGGTCGCGAAGTCAAGAGATCTTAGGTCAGCAAAGAACGCCTCTGCTCTACGACGCTGATAGACCGAGTCGAGATATAGGAATAGCCAGCTACCAGCAATCGATACGAGGGTCAGTCGAGCCACCCAGCGCAAGATGGCTCGGAATCGACGGCGGGTATCAATTGGCTTTGAGTGAGTGTCGGTCACTTCACATAGTCTAGACACCACTGAAAGCCCGTGAGTTCCTAGCACAAGTGACGCAATCAGGCCGTTACGCCCTTTGATCCGATCTTACCGCCCATCGAGCAGACGATTCGTAATCGGCGCGTAGGCGTCGATTCTGCGGTCGCGCAGGAACGGCCAGTTGCGGCGAATTTCTTCTAGAGCTTTCAGGTCGACTTCGCCGATCAGAATTTCTTCGCGGTCGTGCGAAGCTTCGGCGAGCACGCGTCCGAAGGGATCGCAGAAAAACGACGCGCCCCAGAATTCCAGTCCTTGCCCCGGAGCGGACTTGCCGCGGACGTTGCCAGTTTCGAAGCCCACGCGGTTGACCACGGCCACATAGACTCCGTTGGCGATGGCGTGGGAACGCTGGATGGTGCGCCAGGCATCATGCTGCGCCACTCCGAACTCAGCCTTCTCCGCGGGATGCCAGCCGATGGCCGTGGGATAGAACAGCGCAACCGCGCCCTGCAGTGCGGTGAGGCGCGCGCCTTCGGGATACCACTGATCCCAGCAGACGAGCGTGCCCAGGCGTCCGGCAGCGGTGTCGAGCGCGCGGAAACCGAGGTCACCGGGAGTGAAATAAAATTTTTCGTAATAGAGAGGATCGTCGGGGATATGCATCTTGCGGTAGAGCCCGCGCAGGGAACCGTCGGCGTCGAAGATGGCGGCAGTGTTATGGTAGACGCCAGCAGCGCGCTTCTCGAAAAGCGACGCGATGAGAACGACGCCGTGCTTGCGGGCAGCGGCGGACAATTTTTCGGTGGTGGGTCCGGGAATCGGCTCGGCCAAATCGAATAAAGAGTGGTCTTCGCGCTGGCAGAAATACTGCGTCTGAAAAAGTTCTGGCAGACAGACGACCTGAACGCCGCGTCCAGCAGCGTCGGCGACGCGCTCAAGGGCCTTGGCAAGATTCTGCTCGGGCTCGGGGCCGCACGACATCTGGATGAGCGCGACGCGGAATTTTTCAGGCGGCAAGAGTGTAAGCCTCGGAGATTAAATATAGCATTCGCGAAGCGGGCTTCGGGCTTCAGCTATCGGGCTTCGGCGAAGCCGCATCGACTATTGGGTGTCAGTTCATTGAAACCCATTTCACATGGCGCTTCTTACGACTAGGTCGGCTTGTTTGTCGCGAAGGCGCGGGCCACGCGCTGGTTGCCGGCGACCAGTTTTTCCAATCGCTTCGTGATTTCCTCCGACGGCATCGAGCGCAGGATGGCTTCGATGGCCGCTTCGGCCTGCAGCGATTCAGAATTAACCAAATCGATAAGAAATTCCAGGGCGGCATCCTGCCGCGTGAGCGCGATGGCTGAAAGCAAAACGGAACGAAACCACGGGTCGGATTCTTCGGCAAACCGGTCGCGCAGGATGTTAAAGCCCTGAGCAGAATGTGTGCCGGCAATCGCCAGCGCGGCTTCCGCGGCGGGGTCGTCGGAGGAGGCGAGGAAACGACTGATCCACGGAATCGCACTCGCGCCTTCGAGGCGAAGAATGCCGCTATAGCAGGCGCCGAGAACTTCGGGTTCGTCGGCGCCAAGAACGGCCCGCAATCGAAGCAGGAGCGCAGCCGACGGAGAGCCGACCTGCTCGACCGCGCGAGCCGCCTCGATGCGAACCGACTTGTCTTTGTCGGCGAAGAGTTCGACCAGATGCGCCAGCAAGTCAGGTTCGTGCAGGCTGCGGCATTGCACCAGCGCCAAAGCGCAGGTGGCGCGCAGGGTTCCGGCGGTGTCGGAACTGCCTCCCCAGACCGGTTCGAGCTGGATGTGGCGCATACCGCGAAGAAAAACAGCGGCGTCCTGATGCTCGAATGCAGCCAGAGTTCGGCTCAATGCATTCTTGGCCCAGCATTGCGGATCAGTCTTGACTGGGTTCTCGAAGAAGCGTTCGAAGGCCGTAAGCAGCGCAGGGATTAACTGCTGCAATTGGAAAACGCGGACCAGATCGGCAGCTTTGGCGACAACGAAGTTGTTGCGATGCTCAAGAGCTTTGCGCAGCGGTTCGATGCACTCTTCTGGAGGCTGCTGGCGCAGACCGTCGAGGGCGGCGATCTGTTCCTCGAAGCTGCGTTTGCCGGCCATAGAAGGGAAGTGTAACCCGGAGCGTACGGAGAGAGTGCGAGGAGCCGCACTTATTGACTATAGTGGGAGGCCAAGCCGGTTGGGGCAAAGCGGAGAATCCGATGCGAAGTCGAAACTTAGCCAGTTTGGTAGTGATCGTTTTATTCGGGCTGAGTGCCCCAAGAGTTGCGGTCGCCCAACTTCCCACTGAGACTCCAAAAGAAATGTGGAGCGCGGAATGGATCACTTCCCCGGATGGTCCGCAGCGCGACGTGGCTGTCTTGCACTTCCGCAAGGTCGTCGAGCTGGCGCAACCCCCGCAGCATTTTGTAGTGCACGTGAGCGCGGACAATCAATTCATTCTCTATGTCAACCAGCAGCGCGTGGGCTCCGGCCCGTCGCGGAGCGATCTGGCTCATTGGAAATATGAAAGCTACGACATCGCTCCATTCCTGCGTGCGGGGAAGAATCTGCTGGCCGCCGTGGTCTGGAACTTTGGCGTGCTCACGCCGCTGGCCCAGATAAGCGATCGTACTGGTTTCGTTCTTCATGGAGACAGCGAGGCCGAGCGGATCGCCGACACCGGCGCGAGCTGGGAAGTGGAGGAAGAGAAAGGGATTCGAGTACCGTCCACCCCCGAGACAGTGGATGACGATTACTACGTGGCGGAGCCGGTAGAGCGCATCGACGGCACGATGCTCGACTGGGATTGGAACGCGGCTGATTCGAACGCCGCCGATGCGAACGCCGCTGATTCTGGCCTCGCGAAACCCAACCCAGGTGGACGCTGGAAAAAAGCGGACGTCATTGGGCACGCCACTCCGCTGGGCGCCATGATGCAGGACAATAACTGGCAGCTCGTGCCCGATCCGCTGCCTCCCATGCAGATGGAGTTGACTTCTGCCGGTCAAGTCG
>JBEKDY010000143.1:0-11154 GCA_050014115.1 Candidatus Sulfotelmatobacter sp.
AACTGTCACAAAGACAGATAATTAAAGACAGGAGTGCACCAGGTTAGTGCTAGCCAGAGAGCAAAAAAAGTCCCTCATTGACCAGTACGGTACGCACACAACGGATACCGGAAGTCCAGAAGTACAGATCGCGTTGCTGAGCGAGCGCATTGGCCAACTGACGGAGCACTTCAAGACGCACCAGAAAGACCACGGTTCGCGCCGGGGCCTTCTCATGCTGGTCAGCAAGCGGCGTCGCTTGCTGGACTATCTGAAGAAATACGATTCCGAGCGTTACAAGGGCGTCATCACCAAGCTCGGCATCCGCAAGTAACCACTTGCCCGGGTGCCCCATCCCTGCATGCATTTTGTCTAAGGATGGGAAGCGGCCGCTCCCATTGTGAGCTTTTCCGCCCGGCCTCCGGGATATTTCTGAAAACTCCGTCAAACCTTGCAGACGGGTCAGCATTGAGGAATCTTCCACACGTGCATCTTTTAGCGCAGTCCTTCTCCGTTCGCCGTGGCAGTCGGCCACGGACGGGAGGGTGTGACTTCGCGTCTGATTTCACATCTGATTTCGCGTCCGATTTCGCATTCCAGGAAATTGCCTACGCATCGCTCGTCTCTTCGTCGTCTCTGACAGCCGCCTTGGGTGGCCACCCCGCAAAAGGAATGAATCATGAAACCAGAAGTTAGCAGCATCACAGTTGAACTCGCCGGCGGTAAACACATCTCATTTGAAACCGGAAAACTAGCCAAGCAGGCTCATGGCGCCGCCGTAGTGCGGCTGGGCGAAAACGTTGTACTGGCTACCGCCACCGCCAATGCCGATCCCCGCGAGGGCATCGATTTTTTCCCGCTCACGGTCGATTACCGCGAATACACCTACGCCGGTGGACGTTTCCCCGGCGGCTTCATCAAGCGCGAAGGCCGCATGAGCGAGCGCGAAGTGCTCACCAGCCGCCAGATTGACCGTCCCGTCCGGCCCATGTTTGCCGAAGGCTTCAAGTGCGAAACGCAAGTGATCGCCTTCGTTTTGTCGGCGGATAGCAACAACGATCCTGACGTGCTCGGCATCAACGGCGCATCGGCCGCGCTCACGCTTTCCGACATTCCGTTCCTCGGCCCCATCGGCGCCGTTCGCGTCGGCCTGGTCAACGGACAGTTCATCGTCAACCCGACCTACGACGAAATGCGCGAGAGCCTGCTGAACATCATGGTCGTCGGCACTTCGGAAGCCATCGTGATGATCGAGTCCGGCGCGAAAGAAGTGAAAGAAGAAACCGTGGTCGACGCCATCGAATTCGGCCACACGGAGATCAAGAAAATCTGCGCCGCGCTCAAAGAGCTGCAGGCAAAAGCTGGCAAGCCCAAGCGCACGGTCGAGCCTCCGCAATTCGACCAGCCCTACTACGACGCTTTGGAGAAACACGTAGGTGCGGAACTCGCAGACGCTCTCGACACCAAGAAACATCCCAAAGCCGAAAGCCACAATCTGGTCAAAGACATCAAGAAGAAGCTTCAGGCCGCCATTCCCGAAGACGACAAAAAGGCCCTGGAAAAGCTCAAGCAATATTACGAAACCTTGCGCGAGCGCATTTTCCGCGCGCAGGTCATCGATCACAAGCGCCGTCCCGATGCCCGAGCGTTCGACGAGATTCGCGAAATCTGGATTGAAGTCGGCGTGTTGCCCCGCACCCACGGTTCGGCAATTTTCACGCGCGGCGAAACCCAGGCGCTGGTCACCACCACGCTCGGCACCAGCGACGACATGCAGCGCATCGAGGGCTTCGAAGGCGAAGCCAAGAAACGCTTCATGCTGCATTACAACTTCCCGCCGTTCTCGGTAGGCGAAGTCGCATTCCTGCGCGGCGCGGGACGTCGCGAGATTGGCCACGGCGCACTCGCCGAGCGCGCAGTCTCGGCTGTGCTCCCGACGGAAGAATCGTGGCCTTACGCCATGCGCGTGGTCTCCGACATTCTGGAGTCGAATGGCTCCTCGTCCATGGCCTCGATCTGCGGCGCCTCGCTCTCGCTGATGGATGCGGGCGTTCCCCTGAAGGCTCCCGTAGCCGGAGTCGCGATGGGATTGGTGAAAGAAGGCGAGCAGTACGCCATCCTCACCGACATCGCGGGCGCGGAAGATCACTACGGCGACATGGATTTTAAAGTCGCGGGCACAAAAGATGGCATCACCGCTCTGCAAATGGATATTAAAGTAGCCGGCATCACTTCGCAGATCATGCGGGAAGCGCTGGCGCAGGCGCAGCGTGGTCGGTTGTTTATCCTGGGCAAGATGGAAGAAGTGATTTCCAAGGAGCGCGAAAAGATTTCGCAGTTCGCTCCGCGCTTCTACACCGTGCAGATTCCGGTCGATAAGATTCGCGACCTGATCGGGCCGGGCGGCAAGATGATTCGCAGCATCGTGGAACAGACCGGAGTGAAGATCGATGTAGAAGATTCCGGCCTTGTGAAAGTTGCCTCGAGCGATGAAGCTTCCGCGGCGAAGGCGTTGCAGATTATCGGCGACCTGACGGCGACAGCGGAAGTAGGGAAGACTTATCTCGGCAAAGTCACGCGCCTGGCGGATTTCGGCGCGTTCGTCGAGATCATCCCCGGAACCGACGGCTTGCTGCACATTAGCGAAGTCGCGGAGCATCGCATTGCCGATGTTCGCGACGAGCTGAAAGAAGGCGACCAGGTGCTGGTGAAGGTGCTGGCCGTCGAAGGCAACCGCATCCGGTTGTCGCGCAAAGCGATTCTGAAAGAGCAGCGCGCAAAGATGGGCGGCGCACCACCGCCGGAAGGCGGAGTGGCTGCGGTGCAGGGCGACGCCGCACCGACTGGCACGGTCGTGATCGAGGGTGGCGGCGATTTTCCGGATGAGCCGGACAGTGGCGAACCCAACTTCAACCGCGAAGGCGCACCGCACGCCGGTGGCATTCCTAGCGACCGTCCGCATGGCGACCGTCCCCACGGTGGTGGCGGAGATCGCGGGCGTGGCGGGCGTCCGGGCGGCGGCGGTGGTGGACGTGGCCGCGGCGGTCGCGGCGGACGTAACGGCGGCGGCGGTGGTGGTGGCCGCGACCGTGGCCGCGGCGGCCCAGGCGGCGGACGGCACTAACCGCGGCAGATATTTTTGATCAACGTGGATGAGGAAAGGCTACGACGCGAGTCGTGGCCTTTTCCATTTTGCGACTTGAGGCTATCTCCTACATGGATTCGGGAAGGGCACGGCTTCCAGCCGTGCCGTCCAGGCGCCCGGGAATTCCGGGCTTTAGCCGCCGAGTCTTCGCTCGTGGCCACCGGTCGAGGATTTATGAAATAGCCTCTAGTCAAAGTCAAGCTAGGCAGCGCCAGCTTTGCCATTCCTCAGTTTCGATCGCCATATCATGGCTTCTACGGCATCAGTCGTTCGTGAAAAAGGCCCACTCTTTCGAGTGGGCCTGGAGTTGTGAAACAAACGAGAGCATAAACCGCAGTTGGACTTATCTACGGAGTGCAACCGCCGCTATAGGCGCAGTTTTCGTCCGAGAAGAAGAGACTGTACTTTCCGGCGTTTCCGGCGGTGCCCTGCTCGTCTACATACGAGATGGGGATGGTGCCGGAGTCGTCGTACATGGTGAGAATGTAAGTGGATGTCGTCTGCTCGCCGGCATAGAAGGCGGTACCTTTGCCGTCGATCCCGTTGGCATCGCTGAACCATTCGTAGTTGTAGTGATTCAGAGCATATTCGTCCCCCCCACTGGTGCAGCAGGGGCGCTCCACGATCTGCTCTTCGCTGCTCCCGATCAGGCCGGGTCCGGAGACCCAGGGAAGCGAAGCTGTCAGGTACCAGCCCTGAGTGGTGTCTTCTTCAAACACGGTTTGGGTCGCGGTACCCGCCACTCCGTAAGTGACGACGTAAAAAACATCGCCCGGGCTGACAGTGCAGGCTTTCGATCCGCAATCGATTTGAAGCTCGGCATAGCTTGGGTACCATTCCACCCAGCCATTGTAGACGGGCTTTCCAGTGCAGGTAGAGTAGATGGAGCTGCCACCCTGGATCACATCGCCGTTACTGTAGCCGTCGATTCCATTCCACGTTGATTCCAGGAATGGGCCGGTGATTCCATTCGCGCAGGCGTCGAGAGGCGGCTGGGCGACCGGGACTGGCCAGAACGACTCAACTTGCGTGAAACTCGAAACGGTGCTCCATTTTGTGTCTTTGTTGGTGTTGGCCACGCCGCTCCAGTTTAAGGAACCGACACTGCCCGGGACGTTCGCGACCGCTTGCGCGGACGGCTGCGTTGCGATCGGTTTCATCGGCGAGTGGTGGTAAGGCATTTCCGTGAGCCCGGTCGCGCGCGTCTGCAGTGACATCATCGCTTTTGCCCACCGCGTGTAGTGCGCTGGGTCGGCCGCCTGATCGGGCCGCTGCGGCAGGCCGTATCGGGCGAGCTCTTCGCCGCTTGCGGTGAGTGGGTTAAAGCCCTTCGGCGGGCCGGTAAAAATTGTGACGGCGCCAACGGTGGTGGCTTCTTTCGGCGCCGTCGCGAAAATCGCGTGGATGGCTGCGGCGTCCTGCGCCACGGCCAGCGAGGCCGAGGCGAACAATAGGGTCACGGTACAGATTGTTGCAATGAACTTGCGCATGTTTACTTCTCCTCCATGTAGATTCCTGAGTTTCGGACAGATGGTCTGGACAAACAGCAAGGTATGTCTTCTCCGCGAACAAAGAAGCTTGGTCTTTAGCTGTTTTTGGGGAAACGGCTTGGAGCCAGCCGGCAATCCGTAGGGGGCATGCGTTTCCGGCCGCGAAACAAAGATACTTCAGTTTCTCGGACTGTCAAGAAAAAATTTGACAGGCATCAAGATTTTCACTGGGATGGTGTGCAATATTTTGCGCAGTAAATACAGCGAATTGCACGCGGGACGTTGGCAATTCGCCGCCCTTCGATGCGTACGGTGGCGAGAATCACTTGTGGACTAAACTGGCTGACAAAATGTCGCACGCGCAGATTGAAAGCAATACGAAACCCTCGGTTTTGGCGGGCATCCTGCGGCAGCGTTGTCCGCGCTGCCGGGCGGGGAGAATCTTTCGCGGCTCCATCGTTAGCGGATTCCCAAAAATGTACGAACGCTGCGAAGTCTGCGACCTGAAATTCGAGCGCGAGCCCGGCTATTTTCTGGGAGCCATGTACGTCAGCTACGGATTAGCGCTGGCCACGATTGCCGCGATCGCCTCGCTTCTGTGGAGCCTCACTTCCTGGTCGATCGTGAAAGATATCGCCTGGGCCTGCTTGTTGTTTTTGCCGCTGGCCCCGTGGCTCACGTTGTTTGCCCGCGTACTGTGGATTTATCTGGATCAATCGATCGATCCCGAGCGCCCGGCCTGAGAAACCGTAGAAGCTGGTCCCGTAATAATGCGCTCCGGGGCAACGCTTCCAGAGGTCCGGAAAAACTTACGGGTGCGGGAAGTACCGTGGAAGAGCGGCGCTTCAGCGCCGCGTAAAGTCAAAGTCAATGCGGGCTTCAGCCCCCGCGGATCTTATCTCCCCGCCTCCTTTTTGGTTAAGATAAAGCCAGCCCGAGCTCGCGAACGCGTTCCGGGCGACAGCAGCGCCGAGAACTGAGAGCTAAGAGCCGAGGTCAAAAACATGTGCCGCAATATTAAAACCCTTTTCAACTTCGATCCGCCGGTCACCGACGAAGAAATTCGTGCGGCGTCGCTGCAGTTCGTCAGAAAAATCACCGGCTTCAACAAACCGTCAAAGGGAAACGAAGAGGCGTTCCTGGTCGCCGTAGGCGAAGTAGCCAACGTCTCGATGCGCCTTCTGCATTCCCTCGAAACCACCGCGCCGCCAAAGAACCGCGAAGAAGAAGCCGCCAAAGCAAAAGCCCGCGCCGCAGAAAGATTCGGAGTTTGAGTCATGCCCGTGTAGGGCGGACACTCCTGTCCGCCACCCGCTCGGAAGAGCGGGGCCTTTGATTCAAGCTAGCACCGAAAAAAGTGAGGGTGCCCCACCCTTCGCGGTTTTCGAATGGTGGGCATGATGCAGCCTGAAGCGCCGCCTTTGACCTCGCGGGATACTGCCACTGAACCGCGCTAAACGATGGGACGGCCAACTCCCAGGTGTTTGCAGCATCGATCCCCGCACAACGAAAACCGCGTTGTGTGCGCCACCCGGCTGCAAAGTGGAGAAGTGTTCCTGAAGGAACATTTTGTGCTGGCAGTTTTGTATGTACAGCTAAGGGCTTGTTCCGGTGGGGTTTACGGCTGACCTTTTCTGGACTTTCGCAAATTGTTCGGCATGGGGCACGCTTCTATCTTGAAAAAGTCTTGATTCAGTATCCGGACGGCGCGATCATAGGGATGACCTTGACGGGGTGCGAACCATCGAAACGGGCTCAATCTTTGAGGCCGTTTCTGTTTTGGAGAATCGTCGCGAGATTCCCTTGATGTTTGCGGCTCGGACCCCCGCCTCTTGACAGCCGCGAAAAGTCGGCCACCCGCGCGAAAGGATCGGCCACCCGCGACCGGTCCCGGAGGGACCACCGAAAATAGCCCGCCAGTTCCACTGGCGGGAACGCTCGGGCGCGAATCAACCGTATCCCAGAGGGACACCTGAAACGCCACGACGCCCGCCGCATTCATTTCCCGATCCGGAACTCGCGGGTTTCTGCGACGACGATGGTCGTAGCCTCGCCATTCAATTCCGCGTAGGCTGTAAGCGATCAACGGTCTGCGGAGAACGGTCTTGTCCCATACCTATATTTCGGATCTCGTTCATTGCGTTTTTTCCACCAAGCTGCGCCAGAACTTAATCTCGCCGGAGATGCAACCAGAACTCTGGTCTTTTCTCGGAGGTATCGCGCGGAAAAACGGATTTAAGGCGCTCATCGTCGGCGGCACTGAAAATCACGTACACATTTTGTTGTCGTTGCCCGCAACCATGCCGGTTGCAAAGGCCGTGCAGTTAGTGAAGGGCGCGTCCTCGCGATGGATGAACGAAAAACAGAGGAACGAAAAATATGGGTGCGACTTCGCATGGCAGGAAGGTTACGGCGCATTCACTGTCGGAATTTCGCAGAAGGACCACACCATTGCTTACATCCAGTCCCAGGCAGAACACCATCGCAAACGGAGCTTCGAGGAGGAGTTCCTGGCATTCCTGCAGAAACACGGCGTCGAATACGACCCGCAATATGTGTGGGGGTAGGTCGTGGCGACGGTTCAGGCGTCCCTCCGGGACGCGGTGCCATTTCCGCGCAGGCTGCCCGGCGTTGGAAACGCCGGGCTATTATCAGTGGTCCCTCCGGGACCGATACCGTGTCGAGCAAACATTCGCCCCATCGATAACGACCGCAAACAATTGCCAGATTCGTGATGAGACTCTGATCGTGGAGAGGAGCGGCCCGCAACGCCGGTCCCGCAGGGACCACCGAAAATAGCCCGCCAGTTCACTGGCGGGAACGCTGGACAAAAGAAACAACGGTGTCCCGGAGGGACACCTGAACGCAAGAACCAGTCGCATCGGCAGCATCGATTCCCACACAACGAAAACCGCGTTGTGTGGGCCACCCGCCATCAGCCAAAAACCTATTTCTTCACAGCTTCCTGTCCCCAAGTTCTCAGGGTCACTCCAATCCAGTAATCTTAAACGGTGTGAGTTTGTGCGTTTGGAGATCGAGCAGATAAAGCTCGCTCCTGACCGGGGTTCCATGCCAGTCTGAGTGCCACCTCAGAAATAGTGCAGTCTTTCCGTCGGCAAAGATCTTGAGATCGCTGGCAAAGCCGTTGCCCTTTGTCAATTGTTCCAGCCCACCGGCTTCTAGATCGAGTCGATAAACGTCATAGCTGTACCCTAACCTACGGTTGCTAGCAGCCAGAAAAAGGATGTGCTTTCCATCTGGCATGTAGTTGGGATAACCGAATATTGGCCCTGGGCTGGCTTCGTTTGGGACGCGAGGATGAAGCACCTGGCTTGGTTTCTCCGGATGCTCAAGCGAATAGACAACAATCTGTTGCGTTGTGTCAAGTCCCTGCGTCGCAATCACCATGCTCCTTCCATCTGGTGACGGGGATGGCGCGGAAATTTGATAAAACCCTTCCCGCGTCAATTGCGTGAGATTGCTCCCGTCGACCCTTACCGAGAAAATGTCCCATAAATGATCGGCAGGGAACGGTTGCGATCGGCCAAAGTAGATCTTCTCGCTGTCTGGTGCGAAAGTTGAGTAAAGATTGGCTGTGTCCGAACTTGGCAAGGAATGGGGATTTGAGCCATCGACGTTCATTACGATGATCCTCTGGTGTTGACCATCGGGCACGTAGGAATACGCGAAGAGTTTGCCATCCGCTGAGAATGCCGGGCTTGATTCCTTCCCAGTCCTGACATCAGTCAGGCGAGTTGCGATGCCCGTATCGATATCAATCTTGTAGATGAAACGAGCGCGGCCCCTTGCACAGGTCACCGCGATGATTTTGCCATCCGGGGAAACGGCAACTCCGCGCATTTGGGGTCGTGAGCTCGCGGTGCATATCGGGGCATGAACAGCAAGTAGGAAAAGTAAAGCGGTATCAAGAACCCTGAGAATCTTGTCTCCGGCCATTTCAGCTTATCGCCCCCCCGCGAAAGATGCACTTAAAAGCTGTGATGCGGTGATTGGTTCGCAATCAGACTTCGATGGTTGAAGGCTTGAAAGCGCGACTGCCGGGTCAGTGGCCGCAGCAGCTAACCTGATGCCCCTTTGGCCCTCCATTCTTCCCGGCAGGGGGCCAAAAGTCGAGCGCTATACCTCCGCCCACTACCCAGCCCCAAGGGCTGATGACGCCTTTTATGTTGGTGAAGATTCCGTGGAGCAAATGGTGGTCGCAGTCCCTGTCGCAACGTCGGCGCTCATGTTTATCACATGGCTCAAGCAACCTGCACTCAAAATAACAAAGGTCGTGGTAGGCGCATTGCGTGTCTACGTAACCGTTCGGTGCCGCATACGAGTCAGCGTCCACATCGGTGTATGGCTCCGCCACGCCCCCAGTCCAGTTAGGCCCGCAATAGTTACCGTGAATCTTAATTAGTCCAGACGGATCGCTGAAGTCAACCGGATCCCCGGGCGTCTATTCCGGTGGGCGGCAAATGATTCGGTGAAGTCTTTCTGCGTCAGTTGGTAGCGTATCTCCATGGCGTCTGCATTTTGCCAAAGATAAAATCCTGGCGCAGTAAAAAAGCCCCGCTCTTGCGAGCGGGGCCTTTGACCTTACTAGAGGCTAACGCCAGACAGCTGATTCGACTGAGATCCGTCGCTACGCCTGAAGAACGGCTTCGCTCAGGATGACAGCACTGTCTTAGTACATAGCTGTCCTTAGTACATGTCTCCCATACCGCCGCCGCCGTGACCGCCGCCGGCCGGAGCCTTCTTCTCTTCGGGGATCTCGGAGACGAGGGCTTCGGTGGTCAGCATCAGGCTGGCGATGGAGCCGGCGTTCTACCGCGCGGTGCTTAGGACTGGGATGCGTCGAGCGCTACGGGCCGGGCGATTTACTTCGCTTGAACGGATGCCTTGGGTGCGGGCGCGCCGCGCAGCAGTCCTTCGGTGCTCAGGTCTTCGTCCAAGTCGGGCCAATGGATCCCATATCCGCCGCCGGCAATCTTCCAATTTCGGCGCTGGGCGGGCGTGGCATTCAGCAGACGGGGATACCATACCAGGGGCACGGTGATAACGCGGCCATCCCGCAGACTCACACTGAGCGTGTCATCCGTGGACTGCACGTCCAGCACACGCTCATCAGCCGCCGATACTGAAAAACTCATTCCATGCCTCCAGAAACGCCTTGCTGTGCTCGGTTACAAGTGATTGTATCGTGCGGAGTTCGTTCGCGCGAAA
The DNA here is from genome assembly GCA_050014115.1 of Candidatus Sulfotelmatobacter sp. Classification (GTDB taxonomy): domain Bacteria; phylum Acidobacteriota; class Terriglobia; order Terriglobales; family Acidobacteriaceae; genus Sulfotelmatobacter. The sequence goes on from JBEKDY010000143.1 coordinate 9,844, forward strand.
CCCAAAATTGCGCGCCAGTTGCGCCGGTTCGAGCCAGAACTTAGCCGACAAATCGTCGCGATCGACATGAATGTGAGGCGGTTCGTTCGGTTCGTGGCTGTAAAAGTAAAACCGATAAGGGCCGGACCGGAGCACCGTCGGCATGGAGGAATTCTAACAAACCCTACGCACAACTCACCCGAGGCACTACACCGCTGAGGCGAAAAAAAGCCCCGCTCTTGCGAGCGGGGCCTTTGACTTTACTGACGGCTGAAAGCTGATAGCTGACAGCTGCCTCTTAGTACATGTCTCCCATACCGCCGCCGTGACCGCCGCCGCCGGCCGGAGCCTTCTTCTCTTCCGGAATCTCGGAGACGAGGGCTTCGGTGGTCAGCATCAGGCTGGCGATGGAGCCGGCATTCTGCAGGGCGGTGCGCACGACCTTTGTGGGATCGAGCACGCCAGCCTTGACCAGGTCTTCGTACTCGTTCGAGAACGCGTTGTAGCCGTAGTTTGCGTCCTTCGAGTCGAGCACTTTGCCCAGAACCACGGCGCCTTCTTCGCCGGCATTCTCGGCGATCATGCGCAGGGGTTCGGTGATGGCGCGCCGGACGATGTTGATACCAATCTGCTCATCGCCTTCCGCCTTCACCTTGTCGAGCGTTGCCGCGCAACGGGCCAGAGCCACGCCGCCGCCCGGGACAATGCCTTCTTCCACGGCCGCGCGGGTTGCGTGCATCGCGTCTTCGACACGAGCCTTCTTCTCTTTCATTTCGGTTTCGGTCGCGGCGCCGACTTTGATCACCGCAACGCCACCGACCAGCTTCGCCAACCGCTCCTGCAGTTTTTCGCGGTCGTAGTCGCTGGTGGTCTTATCGATCTGGCTGCGAATCTCTTTCACGCGGCCTTCGATTTCCGCATGCTTGCCCTTGCCTTCGACCACCGTGGTGTTGTCCTTGTCGATGGTGATCTTCTTGGCCGAGCCGAGATCGCTGATCTGGACGTTCTCGAGCTTGATGCCCAGATCTTCCGTGATGGCCTTGCCGCCGGTCAGGATAGCGATATCCTGCAGCATCGCCTTGCGGCGATCGCCGAAGCCGGGAGCCTTAACGGCCGCCACTTGCAGCGTTCCACGCAGTTTGTTGACGACGAGGGTGGCAAGCGCTTCGCCTTCCACGTCTTCCGCGATGATGAGCAGCGGTTTGCCGCTCTTGGCGATCTGCTCGAGCAGCGGGAGCAGGTCTTTCATCGAGCTGATCTTCTTTTCGTTGATCAGGATCAGCGCGTTCTCGAGTGCGACTTCCATGCGCTCGGGATCGGTCACGAAATACG
>JBEKDY010000144.1:0-11146 GCA_050014115.1 Candidatus Sulfotelmatobacter sp.
CTACATCGCCCAGATGGAGCCGAAGCTCCCGGCGTTATTCACCCTGCTTCCCAAGTCGCCAGTCACCGTGGAAGCGATACCCGCCTTCCAGGCCGCTGCCGCAACTCATTACGTCACCGGCACACCCGATGGCAAGCGCCCCGGACGCGTGGTGGTCGCCACTTCCAACTTCGCCGATCGCTCGCTCATCGACGACGAGGCGACCGCTTACCACGAGGGCATTCCCGGACATCACATGCAACTCTCCGTGCAGCAGCAACTCAACGGACTGCCCAAGTTCCGGCTTCACGGTCTCGGTTTCACTGCTTACACCGAAGGCTGGGCACTCTACGCGGAGGAACTTGGCAAAGAGGTCGGCTTCTACCAGGACCCAGTCTCGGACTACGGTCGACTGTCCTCGGAACTCTTCCGTGCCGTACGTCTGGTTGTCGATACCGGAATTCACTCCCAGGGATGGACGCGCGATCAAGTTGTGGATTTCTTCCGCAAGTCGGGCGCGGTCGACGAGCCCACCATCCAGTCGGAGACGGACCGCTACATCGCGTGGCCCGCGCAAGCCCTCGGCTACAAGCTCGGCCAGCTCAAAATTCGAGAACTCCGCGAACGCGCCCGCAAAGAATTGGGGCCCAAGTTCGACATCCGCAGATTCCACGACGAGATACTCGACGGCGGAACCCTCCCGCTCGATCTTCTGGAGACGCGCACAGACAAATGGATCGCACAGGAAGCTTCCAAATAACGGCAGGTTCGCGAGGTGGTGCGGTCCCCAGATGCTTGTCATCCTGAGCGGAGCGAAGGGCCTATGCAATTTGCCGCCGCTGAGGCGCTGCCGTCGAGTTGCATAGGTTCTCTGGCTTGCACAAGATCGAGGAAAAATTCCTTCCCATAGACATTCGAGTGGTGTATGCTCTCCTCCCATAGACGTTCGAGTGGAATACATTCCAGTGGAAGACGGGGTTGAAGATACATGGCCGACAACCGGCAGGCGAACGGAGAAATGGTACAAGGCACGCTCGATATGCTGATCCTGCGAACCTTGATCACGGGGCCGGCCCACGGCCATACCATCGCGCACGTTATCGAGCACACTTCGGAGAATGTGCTGGAAGTCGAGCAGGGATCGCTCTATCCGGCGTTGCATCGGCTCGAAGATCGGGGATGGGTTAATTCCTACTGGGGCGCGAGCGAAAACAACCGCAAGGCGAGGTATTACAAGCTGACGGCTGCCGGTAAGAAGCAATTGACTGCTGAGACCAACCGTTGGCGGCAAGTGGTGGCAGCCATCGGCCGCGTTTTAGGTGAAACCGCCGAATAGCAGGAGAAAACCACCGTGAGCCTCTGGCGATTCTTCCGAAGGTCCAAGAGAGATGCGGAGTTGGCGCATGAGCTGGACTCCCATTTAGCGCACGAGATCGACGACAACCTGGCGCGGGGTATGAGCCCGGAAGAAGCGCGCCGGCAAGCTTACTTGAAATTGGGTAACCCGCTCCGCATCCGCGACACGGTCTGGGAAACGAATCGCATTGCATGGCTGGAAGATACCTGGCGCGATTTCCGCTACGCCGCGCGCACTCTGGCAAAGACTCCGGGGTTCACCATCGTCGCAGTGCTGGTGATGGCGCTCGGTATCGGCGCCAACACCGCCATCTACAGTTTTCTCGACTCGCTCCTGCTGCGTTCTCTGCCAGTGTCCGATCCTGCGTCGCTGGTGGTATTGAACTGGCACGCCAAGTCCTCATTATTGGGGGATTCCGTGATGCAGTCAATGAGCGGCAGCACTTATGACGATTCCGGCCAGGGATCCACGGCCGGCATTTTTCCGTACCCGGCATTCGAACTTTTTCAACACGATGGAGCCCAAAACAACGACGCAGTTTTCTCCGATGTGTTTGCCTATTGCCACACCCGGGAAGTCCGAAGCATGAACGTGGCGATCAACGGCCAGGCTGAGGTCGCCAGCGGCGAACTGGTATCCGGAAATTATTTCCAGGGCCTGGCGGTTCAACCCGCCGCGGGGCGGCTCATCATTCCCGACGACGATCGCACCGGAGCCGCCGCAGTCGCGGTGGTTAGCCATGCCTTCAGCGAGAAACATTTCGGGCGCGCTGGCACCGCCGCCGGTCAATCCATTCTCATCAACAATCTTTCATTCGTCGTGGTTGGAGTCACACCCGCCGAATTCTTCGGAGTCGATCCCGCCACCGTCCCCGAGATCTATATCCCGATGCATACCAACCTGTTGCTGGGAACTGGTGACACATTCGGATTCCGGCCGGCGGACTACCTCGACAATAACTATTACTGGGTTGAGATCATGGCTCGGCTGCGTCCGGGAGTCAGCCTGGCGCAGGCGCAGGCCGCATGGGCTCCGCGATTTCAGCAGTGGGTCGCGACCACTGCCAGCAACGACGAGCAACGCGCCAATCTTCCCGCCCTTGCACTCAAGCAAGGAGCAACCGGGCTGGATACGCTGCGTCGCAAGTTCTCGAAACCGCTTTACGTTTTGATGACGCTGGTCGCGTTGATTCTCGCGATCGCGTGCTCCAACGTGGCGAATCTGCTGCTGGCGCGCGCCGCGACGCGCAAACGCGAAATCGCGCTGCGCATGAGCGTGGGCGCGGGACGCCTCCGCGTGATCAGGCAACTGCTCACCGAAAGCGTTCTGCTGGCGTCGCTGGGCGGCGCGCTGGGCGTGCTCATGGCGGTGTGGGGAATTCGCTTTCTTACTCTGCTGCTTGGCGGCGGGCAGGGAAATGCCACGGTGCATGCCGACCTGAACTGGCACGTGCTCGGCGTGGCCGCTGTACTCTCAATATTCACCGGCGTGCTGTTCGGACTTGCACCCGCGCTGCAGTCCACGCGGTTCGATCTCGCCTCCACGTTGAAAGAAATACGCTCGAGCCAGTCCCGTACCCGCGATTCTTCTTCGCGCATCCGCTTCGCGCGCGTCGGTATCTCGGGGATCGGCGTCTCGCGGATCGGCGTCAGTCAAGTTCTGCTGGTCGGTCAAGTCGCGCTTTCGCTGCTGATGCTGGTGGCGGCGGGGCTCTTTGTGCGCACCCTGTCGAATCTGCAATCGGTCGAACTCGGATTCAACCGCGAGAACCTGCTGCTGTTCAAGCTGAACGCCCGGCAATCCGGGCATCGCGACCCGGAAATTACTGACTTCTACGCCCACCTTCGGGACCGGCTCGCGGCCATCCCGGGAGTGCGCGACGCCAGTTTGGCCGAAGATTCCCTAATCAACGGCGAGAACCTGCTGCCCATCAGCTTGCCCGGTTTGCCGACCAGTCCCGAGACTCGTTTCATCACCGTGGGCCCGGATTTCATGACCACGATGCAGATCCCAATCCTGGCGGGCCGGGATATCCAGGCCCGCGACCATGCCGGCACGCAGCGGGTGGCGGTAATCAGCGAACGATTTGCCAGGATAAATTTCCCCGGACAGAATCCCTTGGGCCGCCACGTGATCCTGTGGAAACGCAGCGACGAAAAGGCAATCGAGCGCGACATGGAGATTGTGGGCGTATCCAAGGACGCTCGCTACGGCAACCTTAAGCGGGAGATCCTGCCCGTCGTGTACCTCCCTTACGACCAGGGTTTTCCGCAGCCGAACCAGATGACCTACATTCTGCGCACGTCCGGCGATCCGCTCAGCTACGTCAACTCCGTCCGCGAAGAGGTGCGTCAGGCGGACGGCCGCATCGCTATCTCCGACGTGAGAACTCAGACTGGAGAAATTAGCGAGCACCTTCACCAGGAGATCATGCTCGCCGATCTCTGCTCCGCGTTTGCCGTGCTGGCGGTGACGATCGCGTGCGTCGGCCTCTACGGCACTATGTCCTATACCGTGGCCCGCCGCACCGGGGAGATCGGGATTCGCATGGCGCTCGGGGCGCAGCGCGGCGCCGTTGTCCGCGCCGTGTTGGGCGAGGTGTTCGTATTGGTGGCAGTGGGGCTGGCGATCAGTGTGCCGGCGGCATTGGGTACATCCAGGTTCGTTCAATCGCTTCTTTTCGGGATGAAGCCGAATGATCCTTTGGCGCTGACGGTGGCAGTGGCGATCCTGCTGGGTGCCGCGCTGCTCGCGGGCTATGTGCCCGCGCGACGGGCGTCGCGGATCGATCCGATGGCCGCCTTGCGTCACGAATGACGCCGGTGTTGCACGGCCGGCTTGAGATGGCATTCGCGACGGTCGACTCACTCTCCACCCAACCCATCGGCTTGTGTGGGGACGGGCACTCTTGCCCGTCCAGCGAGCGCAGCTCGCTTTGTTGCCGACAGCTCCCGAGCACCAGTGGTAGGCAGCCGAGCTTCGCTCGGCACGGACGGGCAAGAGTGCCCGTCCCCACAGTCAGAGCGATCCTACGGCAGCCGGTCCGCCAGCCCCGGAATCGATTTCATGATGTCGTTGTAAATCACCATCAGGGCAAACAGCACGAGGAACACAAACGCCGTCTGGTAGATGCGTTCCTTGATGCGCAGGCTGATGTCGCGGCGCATCAGGCTCTCGATCAGCAGGAACATGATCACGCCGCCATCGAGAATGGGAATTGGCAGCAGGTTGAAAATGCCCAGGTTCAGGCTGATGCCTGCGGTCAGCCCCATCAGCGGCGTCCAGCCCTTTTGCTGCGCCTGATATGCGGTTTCCTGCGCGATTCCGATCGGGCCGGAGACCGCTTTCAGAGAAATCTTGCGCTCCACGATCTTTTTCGCCAGTTCCAGAAGCAGAAGCGAATACTTTTTATTTTCTTCGAGCGAGAGCTGCAGCGCCTTCGAGAACGGCAATTTCGTGACCGTGGTTTCTTCCTGGTTGAGGAAGCCCAGCCGGTAGCGCTGCTCCTTCGGGTCGTCGGTGTTCGAAAGCACAGGCTGCATGCGGAAATTCAAAGTCTGGCTGCCCCGGAGCACGGTAAGATCGACTGGCTGATCTTTTGTCTCCTGCAGGCGTTCGATCATCTCGTCAATCGAAACCAGCGGCTTGCCGTTCATGCCGACAACTTTGTCATTCTCTTTCAACCCCGCCTTGATGGCAGGCATATCTTTCTCAAGCCGCCCGATGATGACCGGTTCCGCGGGATACCACCCCGCCGATCCTACTTCCGATGTCGTCACGGGCTTGGGCACGATGGTCTTTTCGAGCAGTTGATCTCCACGCTGAATGGTGATGGCGATCGGCTGATTCGGACTGATGAAAACGCGCGGCGCCAGTTGTTCCCACGTAGGGTTGGTGATGCCGTCGATCTTCACTACGCGGTCGCCGGGCTCGATGCCGGCCCGTGCGGCGGCGGAATCTTTTCGCACGCCGTCGATCACGGCTGCCTTGTCCATGTAGACGGGGTACTCGTAATGCACCATGTAGACGGTGGTGAGAAGAAAAATGGCCAGCAGAATGTTCATGGTGGGCCCGGCAATGGCGATCAGGAAACGGTGCCAGCGCGGATGGTTCATGAACTCACCGGGATCGTCGGTGCGCTCATCCATGGGATTCTCGCCGCTCATCTTGACGTAGCCGCCGAGCGGCAAAAGGTTGATGCGATAGTCGGTTTCGCCTCTGCGGAAGCCGAACAGGCGCTTGCCGAATCCAATGGCGAACTGCTCCACGCGCACGCCTAGCAGCTTGGCCACGGCAAAATGGCCGAACTCGTGGATCAGGATCATGAACCCCAAGACTGGGATAACGTAGAGATAAGCGAGCGGACTAAGAAACTCAGGCATAGTAGAGATACGTACTTTCCAACCCTTTAGATTCCAAAATCAGACAAAAGAAGTTGCCCGGGACGACGCAATATTTTTCACATCTTTCCCATTCGGACCTGTTTTGATGAGCTCCGCGACCTGCTCTTGAGCACATCGGCGGGCTTCGGCGTCGGCTTTAAGCACACTCCCAATAGACTCCAATGATCCAGTATTTGTTCGCGAGAGCACGTCTTCGATGATCCTGGGAATGTCATTAAACCGGATGGCGCCTTCCAGAAACGCGGCCACAGCCACTTCATCGGCGGCATTCAGCGCGACTGTCTTTGCGCCGCCGGCCTCGGCCGCCTCGTAGGCGAGCCGCAGACAAGGAAATTTACTCATGTCCGGGGGGCTGAAGTCCAGATGACGCAAGTCACTGACCGCAAAGCGCATATCCGATTGAATCCGCTCAGGATATGTTAACGCGTAAAGGATCGGCAGGCGCATGTCCGTGACCGAAAATTGCGCCAGGATGCTGCCGTCGACGAACTCGACCATGGAATGAATCGTCGACTGCGGATGCACGATGACTTCCACTTTGCTCGGCGGCAGGTTGAACAGCCGGCAGGCCTCGATCACCTCAAACCCTTTGTTCATCAGCGTGGCCGAGTCGATGGTGATTCGCCGTCCCATCTTCCACGTAGGATGGTTCAGCGCCTGCTCCACGGTGATGGAGTCGAACTCCGCGCGCGGCGTGTTCAGGAACGGCCCACCGGAAGCCGTCAGCCAAATGCGATCGACTTCCTCCATACGCCCGCCGCGCAGGCATTGATGCACCGCGTTATGCTCGCTGTCGATCGGCAGCAGCGGCTTGCCCTGCTTGCGCGCCTCGGCAGTGATCAGCTCTCCGGCGGCAACCATGCATTCTTTATTGGCTAACCCAACAACCTTGCCTGCGCGAACCGCTTCGTACGTCGCCTCAAGTCCGGCAACCCCCACGATCGCACTGACCACGAAATCGACCTCGGGATGCGTCGCCACCCGGACGGTTCCGGCAGCGCCGTGAACGACTTCAATGGCGCCCAACCCGTTTTTCTTCAGCCGAGCGTGAAGCTCGTCAGCATCAGCCTCCACAGCCATTGAGATCACTCGCGGCTTCCAGCGCTGCGCCTGCTCAAACGCCGCCTCCAGGTTCGACCCAGCCGCCAGCGCCACAATCTGAAACCGGTCGGGGTAAGACTCCGCCACGCTAAGCGTGCTGCGGCCGATCGAGCCGGTGGAGCCTAGGATGGCGATGCGTTTCATTCTCATTTCGTGCTCGGTCATTTCGTGCTCGACAACGCCGCTGCGTAGTGGTCAATCCAATCCCGTTGTTCTGCCGTTTCCGGCACAGAGACCCCACGCGCCGCGGAGACCGATTCCACCGCTGCGCCAGGACTCATCCCGTTCCTGACCAGCAGACAAGCCGCCACCAATCCGCTGCGCCCGATTCCCTGACGGCAATGTACTAGCACGTTCTTGCCCTCCAGCAGAGTGCGGCTCGTCGTTTCTAAAACCTCGGACCACTTCGCTTCCGAACGTGGGACCTGGCGATCTGGGATCGGAAATGACGCAAATTCCATTCCGCGGGCTTTAGCCTCGGCCGCCTCATCGCGAAGATCCAGGTCTAGTTCTTCTTCCGGTGTGAGTAGCGAAAGCACCGTGTCAATTCTCGCGCGCTTCCAGCTGGCGAGGTCATCCTTCAGCCAGTCTCCCCCACGCGGACGGGCAGCCACTGCCAGCTTTCCCGGCCACGGCCCATCGAGCCAATAGAGTTCCTTCCGCATCTACTCTTGATCCTTTACGACGACTTCCCGGGAAAGCCCGTCAACATCCACGCCTCGTCGGCGAAGAATGTGAACCCGATGATGTCCATCCAGTATAGTTCCATCCGGCCGCGTTTTCAGGGAACCTTCCGGCCCGGGCACTAACGAGGCCAGTAGAACATCGGTTGAAAACCGCTCGAACTTCGCAAGTTTGCCGGCATTCAGAGAACTTTCGAGGTGAAGAGGTTTCAGCGGAGCATTACCCAAGAAGTCCACCTTTGGGTCGTCTAGTCTGAAATCTAAAATCAACAATCTGAAATGGGCCCTACTGCATCACCCGCCAGGCCGCATAACACCACAGCACGGGAGCGGCAAACAGCAGCGCGTCAATGCGGTCAAGCATCCCGCCGTGGCCGGGAAGCAGCGCGCCAGAATCTTTCACTCCCGCCCCACGCTTGATCAGCGATTCGACCAGATCCCCAAGCTGCGCCGCGATGTTTAGCACTACCGTGAGCAGAATGACAGGTCCCATGGCCGGCGTCTCCAATCCGAACAGGCCATCGCGGCGCACGATCAATCCCCAGCTGAGTAGCGCCGAACTGATCCGCTCGGCATGAGCGAATAGCAACCAGCCCACGCCCACGCTGGCCACGAGCGAGGCCACGGCGCCCTCCCACGTTTTCTTCGGACTGATGCGCGGCGCCATCAGATGACGCCCCATCGACTTGCCCACAAAATACGCGAGAATATCCCCGGCCCAAACCACCAGAAGCAGATACAGCAGATAAAACGCTCCCGCCCACAGCTGGCGCAGCTGCACCAGCATCCCCATGGGGAGCGCGATGTAGGTGAAGGCAAACACGGACGCCGCCGCTGCCGGATATCCGCTGCGCAGATCGCCGCGCCGCATGCCGATCGTAAGAAAAATAAACGGAGCCAGCGCCGCTGCCGCGCCTGCGACAAAGATGAAAATCGCGGTCGAGGGCAATGGCTTTTCGTTTCCCGGATTCACCGCCAGCAGCAGAAAAAACAACGCCGAGAAAATATAGGTGGGCAGCCGCATCGGCTGCACTCCATAAGATTCCGTCAGCTTGAGGAATTCGTGAATCGTGGCCAGCGCCACCGCGCCCGCCACCACGGCCAGCACCGGCACCGGCGCCCGCAAGATGAGCGCCAGCACAATCGGAATCAGAACAACCGCAGTCGCAATGCGCTTCAGCAAGGGAAGTGGGGACTCTCTTGAAATCGCGGCGATTTTCCGGCCGCGCCGCTACGATCCTATCATCTGTGGGAACACCGAACTTATGCAGAACCGGGGAAGAGCGGCCCTTCCAGAGCCTGCCCTGAGCCTGCCGAAGGGGCCGCGTAACCCGTTTGCGGTGAGTCGGGCTTTAGCCCCTGAGGCGCTAACAGCGAACATTCGAGATGGGAGTTGGCAAGGGAGTCATGCGTTACTTGTGCGCTTTCTCATGCGCAACGTCGTCGCGCCCGTGCCCATCGCCATTCAGCCCGCCGTACCGCCGCTCGCGCTTCTGGTACTCGGCGATCCCCTCGATCAGGTGCGCCCCGCGGAAATCCGGCCACAGGACCGGCGTCACATAAATCTCGGCGTAAGCCAGCTGCCACAGCAGAAAATTACTCAGCCGCATCTCGCCGCTGGTGCGAACCACCAGGTCCGGATCCGGCAGATGGCTGGTGTAAAGATGCCGCCCGACCATCTCCTCATCGATTTGTAAATGCTCGATGCCGCCGTTCTGCGACGCCGCATGCACCATCGACCGGAACGCGTCCACCAGTTCGCTGCGCGCGCTGTAATTCAACGCCAGCGTCAGCACCATGCCAGAATTGCGCCCCGTGTTCTCCCGCGCCCAGGCCATGCGCTCCTGCACGTCATCCGGCAGTTGCTGCTGCCGACCGATATATTCGAGGCGAATATTGTTCTTGTTCAGCGTGGGCACTTCCGCTTTCAGGTAGCGGCTGAGCAGGCGCATGAGGAAATCCACTTCACTCTTGGGACGCTTCTTCCAGTTCTCCTCGGAAAACGCATAGAGCGTGAGCGCCCCAATGCCAATGCGCGCCGCCGTCTCCACTGTGGACCGCACCGCCGCCACCCCGGCGCGATGCCCCGCCACGCGCGGCATGTGGCGCCGTTTCGCCCAGCGCCCGTTGCCGTCCATGATGATGGCGATGTGTTTCGGAAGCCGCCCCGGATCCAGCTGACGGTAGAGTTCCGTCTCCTTGCGATCCAGGCCAGCAGGTACTTTGTCCTGCAAAGTGATCCCCTCGGAATGAGGCTAACACAGGAGGGAAGGGGAAGCAATGACACTGGATATGCTCTACCGCGCCTCTTCCGGCACCACTTTCAGCTCCAGCTTCTCCGTCCAGCGAATCACCGTCAGCGAGCAGCTCACGCCCACGCGCACATCCGTGAGCACGCGGTGCAGATCGTCGACGCCCGCCACCGGATGGCCCTCCAGCGCCACGATCACGTCGCCTTCGCGCAAGCCCGCGCGCTTTGCCGGACTGTTTTCTTCCACCGAGATCACGACCACGCCCGTCTCCTTCGGCAGATCGTAAAACCGCACGACGCGCCGGTGCACCGGCGTGGTCTGCGCGGAAACGCCAATAAAACTGCGGCGGATACGCCCATCGCGCAGCAGACGGCTGGCCACAAACTTCGCCGTGTTGATCCCGATGGCGAAACAAATCCCTTGCGCCGGCAGAATGGTCGCCGTATTCACGCCCACAACCCGGCCCGCGGAATCGACCAGCGGGCCGCCGGAATTTCCCGGGTTGAGCGCCGCGTCGGTCTGGATCACGTCGTCAATCAGCCGCCCGGAATACGATCGCAGCGACCGCCCCAGCGCGCTCACCACGCCCGCTGTCACCGTCGACTGAAACCCGTAAGGCGCGCCAATCGCAATCACCACCTGCCCCACGCGCAGTTGCTGCGAATCGCCGAGCGCGGCAGCGGTCAGGCCGGGTTCTTCCACGCGCGGCTTCTCGATACGGATCACCGCCAGGTCGCTCGCGGGATCGTCTCCGATCGCGGTGGCCGGCATGCGCCGTCCGTCGGACATGGTGACCTCGATGCGCTTGGCGTCGTGCACCACATGGCTGTTCGTCAGGATCAGACCGTCCGGCGTAAAAATAAATCCCGACCCTCCGCCGCGCCGTTCTTTATTTCGCGGCTCACCATTTTGCGGCTCGCCCGAACGAGCGCGCCCGGTCTCGGGCACAGATTGATGCACTTCAATGTTCACCACCGACGGGCTGATCCGCTCCACCGCGCCGGTCACGGCATTTGAGTAAGCATCGAGTAACAGGGAGTCGTCGGCAGGATCGTGCGGCACGGCTACAGACTCAGCATTCCAGCCTGTGACCTCGGAACGGTCCAGCAACGGGGAAGAACTTACTTCAATTTGGTCGAAACTCATGACAGATAGATGTCAGTCGATGTACCGGAGATTCATGACACCGAACATGGAGCCCCGGACGCCCTGGTCCGGGGAGCAGTGCCACGGGGAACGCCGCCACAGGAGCTGTCCAAGGTCGCGTCCCGCAAAAGACGTTACGAAAAAATTCGGGGAAGAGAACCGTACCTCAGGCGCTAAAGCGCGGACACATTTTCAGCGACTTAACGGCACGAGTAAAACTCGTGC
>JBEKDY010000145.1:0-11079 GCA_050014115.1 Candidatus Sulfotelmatobacter sp.
TTGTGATTCAGCAGAATGTTATCTTCCTGCCCTTCGGTTTCCGGCTCGGTCGTGTCCATCCACCAGGCATCGACGCCAATGCTGAATAATCCTTTGTTCACTTCGTCCCAGTAAAATTTGCGGGCTTCGGGACTGGTGGCGTCATAAACCGCCATCGCATCGGTGTGATAGGGCGGCTTCGGGTATTTGAATTTGTCCACGAACCAGCCCTTCTTCTCCATGTAGTCGTAGTTGGTCGAGCCTGGTTCGAAAAACGGCCAGATGGAAATCATCAAGTGAAAATTCTCGGCGTGCAGTTGATCGACCATGGCTTTCGGGTCGGGATAATTCTTATTGAAAACGAATTCACCCTTCCGGTTCCACCAGAACCAATCCTGCACAATGTTGTCGACCGGGATGTGCAGGTCGCGATACTTTTTCGCGACACCCAGAATTTCATCCTGCGATTTGTACCGGTTCTTGCACTGCCAAAAGCCATAAGCCCACTTGCCGAACATGGGCACCTGCCCAGTCAATTCGCGATAACCGGCAATGATCTTGTCGAAGTCGGGACCGTAAATAAAGTAGTAGTCGATCACGTCCGCAACTTCAGAGCTGATGTAAAGATAATTGGCGAAGCGGTTATTGAAGCGGCTGCGCGAGTCGTTGTTCCAGAAGATGCCATAGCCCTTGGTCGACAGCATGAGCGGCACAGAAATATTACTGTTGTCCTGCGCAATATCGACCGACTCGCCGCGGTAATTCCACACGCCAGCCTGGTGCTGGCCCAAGCCGTACAGCGCTTCGTGCGACCCGTAGATATTCACGAACGATTCCGACCGGTAAGTGTCTTCTCCGTTGACTCGCACCGGAATCATCTTGCGCGATTGCTCCTGCACCAGCGAACCACCGTTCACGTCGGAATAGTTGATGGAGCCGTCTTTTCGGGTGACGACAATCTTGAGCAGGGCTGTCGTCAGCGTCACGGCGCTGTCGCTGGACTGCATGATCCACTTAGTAGCGGGCCAATTCTCTTTGAGCACAACAAAGTCCGGCCGCTTCGGAAACGTCGAAGTAGGTGAATACAGAACGCGGATCATCGAATCCGAGCACACCTGCACCTTCAAAGTGCCCGACGCCTGCGTGAAGAGAACGCCGTCGGTCTGCTGCCGCACCCTCGTCACCGGATTCATCGCTGCCCATTGCGCGTGCGCCGCGTCACGGCTCAAGAAGACAACGAAAAGCGCCAACAAAAAAAGAGGGAGCCCCGGTTTTTTCTTGATGTTCATCACTGAGTAAAATCCCCGACGCTACGAGGCAAGTTTCGCAGCGTTCTCTTTCCGAATGGTATTGCCCGCCTCGGCGGCTATGGGCGGAGCTTTGAGGTAACGGCTGGCAAAGGTCAGGAAAGTCGGCCAGTTCGGGCCGGCCGTGTGCCCGCCGCTGTGTTGCCGGAATGCGATGTCGCCGTTGATCAGCGTGGTTTCCATCGGCGGAAATTCGGCGGTTCCCAAATCTTTTTTGCCGAGCAGCTTGTACACCGGCCCGGCGCCGACCGCGCCCAGGAACATGCCTTTCCCGTCAATCCATCCGCCTTCCACTTGCAGCGAGCCGCTGCTGATGAACACCGGTCGCGGGGCGCACAGCGCGATTAATTCGTGCGCGTCCACGGGCAAGGCGTTGGGAGTGAGTGGCCCGGCATATTTGAGAAAGTTGCCGGCCATCCAGTGATATTCCGACGTCGACGCGACGTTTTCCACCTGCTCGCCAAACTTGCGACGCAAAATCTTGGCGCCGCCTTCTCCCGAGGACGCGACAAACGCGATCGCCAGCCGCGGCTCGTAGGCCATCGCGACCAGCGCGGCCTTCCCGTAGCGCGACAATCCTTCAATGCCCACCTTCTTAGCATCAACGGATTTGTCCGTCTCGAAATAGTCCAGGACGCGGCTCGCACCCCAGGCCCACGCTCGGAGCGCGCCCCAATCGTCTACTTTGCGCGGTTGGCCTTTGTTCACCAGCCCAATGATTCCCTCAGTCAAGCCCGCGCCGTTATCCGCCTGCACGCTTCCCGGGATAAGAACGGCGTAGCCCCATCCTTTGGCGAGAACTTGCTGCTGCCAGGGCGGACCGTTGCCGTTGAACGCAGCCCACTGCGCTTCCGTGAAACGCTTCCTCATCGCCGCGAGGATCTCCGGGCTCAGTCCAAACTCCATAATTACCGGCACTGGACCGGCGGCATTCGCCGGCGTGGTCAGAGCCAGCTGAATGTCGACGTGAATCTGCGGATACGATGAGTTGTCGACGTGGCCTATCAGCGTCTTGCTGATGACCGGCACATCTCCGTTCTTTTCTTGCGTGGTGCTGGTCACTTCCCAATCTACTTTGGGAGTGTTCTTCGGCACCCGGCCGTAGATCTCGCTGTCGAAGTCCTCCACAATTTCCGGACGGCGCTGCCTCCACCACATCTTGGCGGTCTTCACCTTCTTGCCATTCTTTAAAAGCAGCGGATCGGGCAGAGAATAAGGAGGGACCTTGGACTCGTCCACATTGGCGGCGTCAGGAGATTTAGGGTCGCCGTCGGGCCCGCGCCGCAGCGCCGTGATATGCAGCACATCCAACAGCCGCTGGTGATCCTGCTCGGCGGTCAGCTGCACCGGCGGAGACAAATTACTTGCGGTCGACGCCTGGCCAGCCGCACTTGTCCCCGCCACAATCAACAGGGTTGCGCCAGCCGACGCCAATAAAATCAGCCGTAGCTGCGCAGTCAGATTCCACGAGCAGCACACGTAGGCACGTCCTTGTGACTTTTAGTTGCTACATCGCCGGGCGCGGCCTCGAATGGGTCACGCTGCAATTTCGCCCGCCTCGATCTCGTCCACGTAACACCAGATCCAGGCTTCCCCCGGCTCGATGGAGCGAATTAACGGATGCTTGCTGTGGTGAAAATGTTTGGTGGCGTGCTTGTTCTTGGATGAGTCGCAGCAGCCCACGTGGCCGCAGATCAGGCACAAGCGCAGGTGGACCCACGTATCGCCAAGCTTGACGCACTCCGGACATTCGTGCGTCTTGGTTGTTCTTATTTTAATTTGATCAAGGTGGGTACATTCCTGTGCCATCGATTCCTCCACGAATCAAAAATCGAATGACGATATTAGCTTATCCACAAACAAGTCCACTATTCCGCGATGAGCAAGCTTTCCGCAAACGGCCATTCCCCATCGATCCACTGCGCCTCGCAAGTGAAACCGGCGTTTCGTGCCATCTGGAAAACTTCATCCCGAGCATACTTGTGGCTGCTCTCGGTCCAGATCGTCTCCCCCTCCAGAAATTCCACCCTTAGCCCAGCCGCCGGAATGTTTACGGTCTGCGCGCGCGCCGAACGCAAGCGCATCTCGACGCTGCGGGCCTCGTGGTTGATTCTGGCTACGTGCGCGAACTGGGTTAAATCAAAATCAGCCTCCAACTCGCGATTGATCCGCGCCAGCAGATTCAGATTGAAAGCGGCGGTCACGCCGAGTTCGTCGTCATAGGCGTCGAGCAGTTGATGATGGGGTTTCTCGAGGTCGGTGCCGAGCAAGAGCGAATCCCCGGGCTGCAGGATGCGGCGAACCTCAACCAGAAACTGAACGCCCGCCGGCCGGTCGAAGTTGCCGATCGTGCTGCCCAGAAACAAAACCAGAAGATGCTGCTGGCTGCGGCGGTGCGCGGCGATTTCCAGCAACCCATCCAGATACTCGCGTTCAAAGCCGAGGATACTCACGCAATCGATGTCTCTAAGTTCGCGCTCGCACATGACCAGCGCAGAGCGCGATATTTCCACGGGGTAATAAAAAGTTCGCTGGCGGCGAGAAAGAGCTTCCAGTATCCACCGGGTTTTCTTTCCGCTGCCGCTGCCGAGTTCCGCCACCGCGACCGACCCAGGCAGGCGCTCCACAATCTCGGTGGCGTGGCGGCGCAGCAGGCGCTCATCCGCCCGGGTCAAGCCATATTGTGGAAGATGGCTGATCACTTCAAACAGCGCCGAGCCCACATCGTCATATAAATATTTTGAGGGCAGCTCTTTCTGAATAGGGTTGGTGAGCCCGGCGCGCACATCAGCGGCGAAGGCGGATGCGGCGTTGGCAGTGATTGTGTGAACCAGCATTTCGGACCCCCTCGATCTTCTTAGCAATCGTGTTCATCAATCATTCGCAATAGCAATCATCAGCGACTGACGCAGCGGAATCCCGCATAAACGTATTGGTAGTGTGGCTGGAACCAGTTGCGAAAACTGGGCCGCAACATGCACGCGGCGGTGCGCGCCGAGCCGCCCTTCATAACGAAGTGCTTGCCATCGAAAAAATCCGCAGAATATCCGCGGTAGAACGGAAATGGCTCAAACCCTGGAAACCGATCGAAAAGCGTCGAAGTCCATTCCCATCCGTTGCCCACCATACCGTGTGCGCCAAAAGCGCTCTGGTCCTGGGGAAATGCATTCACGGGCACCGGACTCCATCTGCGAAAATCAAAATTCCCGGCTCTCGAATTCAGATCGGACTTCGAATCCATTTCGAGGTGAGCTCCGTACGCAGCGCGTTGCCACTCCGCCTCCGTCGGCAGCGATTTCCCAGCCCAGCGGGCATACGCCTGGGCTTCCGCGTGACTCACATAGACCGGCCAATCCAGCGGCAAAGGCAACTCAGCAAACATGGTCCGGTAAAACCATCGCTCGCCTTCCTGCCCCCAAAGGATCGGACGAGAAATTCCTTGCTGCGTCTTCCACTGCCAATCTTCGTCGCTCCAGAATGCACGCGTCTCATACCCTCCAGCTTTGATGAAATCGAGATACTGCTGGTTGGTGACTTTGTATGGATCGATTTCAAACTCCGGAACGGCCACAGTCTGCGCGGCGAATTCGTTATCCCAGCCGAAGGCTTCTGAGTCGCGCGGAATACCGAGAGTTACCGATCCAGCGGGGATGTGGATCACTTTGTCGGTCAATGGTGAAGCAGACGGGGCGGGCGGATCGGCTTGCGGAATTTTCTGATCAAGCGGCAACTGATGCAGCATGTAAGCCAGAGTTTCGAGATGCATCAGCCGGTGCTCGACGGCTACATTGAGCAGAGTTCGCAAGGAAAAGCCGTCACAAGCTTCGGAATCACAAGCGAGATCTCCGCCCGCGAGCTTTTCGTCGAGAGCCGCCCGGGATCGGTCCACATAACGGTGCACATGATCGAGAGAAGGCCAATCAGCGGGAACGTCAGCGGGCAGGCCTCCGTTGACCGGATCGATGCCGAAGGCGAACAGCCGATCCAGTTCGGGTTGCGCACTCTTCAATCCGAAGACGCGATCCCCGAGCAGATTCCAGTCGAACGCTTCGAGGTGTCCGATATAAAAAACGATGCGGTGGCGCTGCCGGATCGGCCGCTCGTAGAGGAAGTTGTTACGAACAACGCTGAAGAGCGCGTCGCTTTGGCGGCGAGCCTGGAACAGGCGGTTCGCGAGTTCACGGCTGGTTTCGGCGCGGGTCTGGGTGGCTAACATTCAGAGCCTCCATTTTTTCCTGCCGCAGAGAGCGTTGCCGGTTCGACCGTTGCTCCGCTCCGACAATACGAATCCTGCGAAAAGGCCAGAGAACTGCGATTGCCGCCCCAGGTCACGAAACGCAGCCGCGTATGATGAACGTCATGCCGTCAGCGCTGTTTCACGTCGACGCCTTTGCCGCCAAGCCTTTCGAAGGCAACCCGGCTGCGGTGTGCCCACTCGATGCCTGGTTAGATGACGACCTGCTACGTCAGGTCGCAGCCGAAAATAATCTTTCCGAGACCGCCTTCTTCGTTGCGAGTAAGGACCATCACGGCCATTATGAGCTGCGCTGGTTCACTCCCCGCTGCGAGGTGAAGCTGTGCGGCCACGCCACCCTGGCTTCGGGGTTTGTAGTGTTAAACATTCTCCACCCCGAACGCAAGTCGGTGCGCTTTGAAACTCGACACAGCGGAACGCTCACCGTGTCTCGTGATGGCGATTTGTTGGCCATGGATTTTCCGGCGATCTCACCGCGAGAGTGTCCGAATCCGCCGGAGAAATTGTCCCGAGCCCTTGGCGCAGCGCCTGTTCCGCTCACAATCATCGAGGGGAACAGCAAATATCTGGCGGTTTACGAATCCGAGCAGGTGGTGCGAAATATCCTCCCCGACTTCACCTTGCTGGAACAGCTCCATCCCTTCACCGTCGGGATCACGGCGCCGGGTGAGCAGGCCGATTTTGTGTCGCGCTATTTTGCCCCAAGCTACGGCGTGCCGGAAGATCCGGTGACCGGCTCGGCGCACTGCACGCTGACTCCGTACTGGTCTGCCCGGCTCGGTAAAACGCATCTTCATGCACGTCAAGTGTCGGAGCGTGGCGGCGAACTGTGGTGCGAAATGCGCGGCGAACGTGTCGCGCTGAAAGGGAATGCGGTGCTCACATTGCGGGGCGAGCTGTTGGTTTGAGCTGTCAGCCCGGCCATGCTGAAGCGGATGCGTAACCGCAACCCTCGACCCCTGTCATCCTGAGCGCAGCAGAGCGAAGGATCCCTATGTGTATCCGTGAAGCCGACGCAAAGTCAATGCACCAATCCCTTCCTCTGCAAAAATTCCCGCACCACGTCTTTCACATCGCGGTGCTGCCCATCCACGGCATAGTTCAACTGCTGCATTTCCTGATCGGAAATTTTTCCGGCCAGCGCAGCAAGCGCCTCAGCCACCTCCGGATGCTGCCGTAGAGTCTGTTCGCGGATCACCGGCACCGCCTCATACGGGGGAAAATAATGCCGGTCATCTTCAAGCACGGATAAATCCAGCGCTGGAATCAGCCCATCAGTAGTATTCCCGGCGGCCAGGTCAATCTGGTGATCCTGCAACGCCCGCGCAAGCAAGCCCAGATCCATCACCCGGGGCGGTGTTGCAAAATGCAGTCCATAAGCCGCAGCCAGACCCCGGTAACCGTCGGCCCGCTCCATGAATTCGTAGCCGAAGCCAGCCCGCCATTGCGGAGCGAATGCCGCTGCCTGCGACAGTGTCTTGATTTGCAGGCGGCGCGCATCCGAGCCGCGAATTTCCATGGCGAAGGTATCGTTAAAACCAAAGCCCGGGCCCAGCGTTAGCCCGAGATGCTCGTACGCATTCTTGACGCGCTGATACACCGCAGCCTGGTCCCCACCGGCTTCTTGCTTGAGGATCGCGCTCAATGCGGTGCCCGTGTACTCCGGATAAATGTCGATGCGGCCAGCCAGCACAGCCTGATGGCAGATATAAGTTCCCGCAAGATAAAAGCGGCGCTCCACTTTCAAGCTGGTGTGAGTTTCGATCTGCTGCGCCATGAGCTCGCCCAGGATGAGCGACTCGGTAAAGTTCTTGGACCCGATCACAATGCGATCAGAGTGCGAAGGAGCGCAGGAAGAAGACGCAAGCAGAATCAACAGCGCCAGAAGAATTGAGCAAAGAGCCACAGCGCAAAGAGTCAACCCTCGCGCGCGGACGACCACGACGTTGGCGGATCTTCCAGCAACTCCGAGCGGGTGGTGGTTCATTTTGAATTTCTTTGCGTACTTTGCGGCTCTCCTTTGCGACCTTTGCGGTTAAAGGGTCTTGCTCTTGCGCGAATCAAGAAACTGTAACCGCCAACTGCTGCAAGAAATTCAAAATGGGCCGCTACGAACCCGACCATGAACATAAACCTTCATCGTGGCTGCAAACGCCTCTCCAGCCATCCCACGCTGAAATCGGCCAGCAGCGCCAGGATTGCGGCGGGAATCGCGCCTGCCAGAATGAGCTGGTTGTTCACCATAGCCAGACCGCGAAAAATGAATTCTCCCAGACCGCCGGCGCCAATCGCAGCCGCGATGGTGGCGAGGCCCACCGAGATGACGATCGCAACTCGCACACCCGACAGAATCACGCTGAGAGCCAGCGGCAACTGCACCTGAAACAAAAGCTGCGAGTCCGTAAGTCCCATGCCGCGTCCCGCCTCGACTACCGCCGGGTCGACGCCGCGGATTCCGGTGTAAGTGTTGCGGATCACGGGCAGCAGCGCATACAGCGTGAGAGCAAGAATCGCCAGACGGTCGGCGCGGTCGCCGAGCCACGGCACCGGCAACAAAAATCCAAACAGCGCCAGGCTGGGAATGGTTTGAATGATGTTGGCAACGGTCAGAACCGGCTTGCTCGAGCCCGGATGACGCGCGATTAAAATCCCCAGCGGGATCCCGATCACGATCGCGAACAATGTGGACCACCCGACCAGCCACAGATGCTCAAGCGTGAGTTCCAGCACTTGAGCATGGTTCTGCCGGATGAAATGAAAAAAGTTCACTCCGTGCCTCGATTGCCGATTTGTTCCGGCCCATCTCCGAATGCCTTGACGTAGGCGGATACCAGTGGGTCGTTCGACCGCAGGAAATCTTTGGGGGCGAGCACCGTGACCAACCGCCCGGCCTCCAACAATGCGATTCGCGATCCCAGCCGCAACGCCTCGCGAAGATCATGGGTTACAAAAACCACGGTTTTGCATAGCCTTTGCTGCAAAGCCAGAAATTCCTGCTGCAGTTCGGCGCGCGTAAGAGGATCAAGCGCGCCAAAGGGTTCATCCATAAGCAGAATTCCAGGGTCGGCCGCCAGCGCCCGCGCCACACCCACTCGCTGCCTTTGCCCGCCCGAGAGCTGATGCGGATAGCGCGAGGCCATTGCGGCGTCGAGCCCCACCATCTGCAGCAACTCACTGATTCGAAGGCGAATGCGTTCCGACGACCAACCCTCGATCGTAGGCACTAGAGCAATATTCCGCTCCACCGTGAAATGCGGAAACAGCCCAACGTCTTGAATGACATAGCCAATGCTGCGCCGCAAGCGAATCACATCGCCCTGCGAATTGGGGACGCCGTTCACGCGCACTTCGCCCGCACTCGGTAACAACAGTCGATTCACCAACTTAAGCGCGGTCGTCTTCCCCGAACCGCTGCGTCCCAGCAGAATCAGCATCTCGCCGCCCCGCGCTGACAGATTCAGACCCGACAACACCGGCTGCCCTCCGGGCGCGACGTAGGAGACGTCCACAAACTCAATCGCAGGGCGTTCTGAGGCCGTCGGAGGCATGTGGTGGGCCCCAGCATACCCGAGTTCGCCGGTCAACCCAACTGCGGTCCTGGCAGAGTTGCGTGCCTGTTTGTGAATCCTGAGGAGGATGGGCTGTCAACCATCGCAATGTCAATCACTTACGCAACTTTGAAGCTGCTGGGGAGGGGATAAACGACCGCCAGCGAGGGGTTCGGGCAACTTGGGGGGCCGATCTCGCAACTAAATAATTAGTTGACCTTTCACCGCCTGCCGCGTCTGATCAAATGGCGCTCGTGGCGACACAGGAGGAAATTTGGCTCGCAGCCAATCTGCAACCCTGACCGAAGCGGAGTTGCGCATCATGAACGTGCTGTGGCAGAAGGGCTCGGCCACAGTCCATGAGGTCATGGAGGGCCTGCCGGCCGAGCCGGTTCTGGCCTACAACTCCGTGCTGACCATCATTCGAATCCTGGAAAAAAAGGGCTATTTGAAGCATGTGAAGGATGGGCGGGCTCATATTTTTGTCCCGCAGGTCGACCGTGAGAAAGCAAGTCGACTTGAAGTCCGGCATCTGGTCAGCCGCTTCTTTGGCGACTCCCACGAATCGCTGGTGCTGAATATTCTTGAAGAAAAGGGCCTCGACGCGGACGAGTTGCAACGATTGCGTCAGTTGCTCGACGGAAAGAGCGCAGGATGACGGCCGCGATCATTCTTACGAATTTCCATCTCTCGTTCCGTGCGATTGCCCAGATGTCGGCGGCGCGCATCGTCGACTGCCTGGTCGAAGGCACGCTGGTCACCGCCTTTGCCGGCCTGGTGTTGCGCATGGCCCGCCGCTGGAATTCGGGCGCGCGGTTTGCGGTGTGGTTCTCGGCATTGATGGCGATGGCGGCGTTGCCGCTGTTTGGATTCGTAGCGCTCGAAGGCGACGGCGCATCTCTGACAACTCTGGCGCAGCGTCCGGAAATCACTTTGCCGGGATCGTGGGCGCTTTGGTTGTTCGGGGCATGGGCTGGAATGGCTGCGGTTGGTGTGGCGCGGGTGGGGGTGGGTTTGTGGCGTCTGCGCGCGTTGCGGCGGAGTTGTGTCGAGGTCGACGCCGCATCGCTGGATTCGGAGTTGCGTCAAACCTTGGTATGCGCGCCGCGGGATCGGACTCAGGCCAGACGTGCTCGTCTCTGCGTGTCGGATCGGGTGAGCGTCCCTACGGTGATCGGTTTCGTAAATCCCGCCGTGGTCGTTCCGCGATGGCTGCTGCAGGAACTTTCCCCGTCAGAACTCCAGCAAATTCTTTTGCACGAGCTCGCGCACTTGCAGCGTTGGGATGACTGGACGAACCTTGCGCAGAAAATTCTGAAGGCGCTGCTGTTTTTTCATCCCGCGGCTTGGTGGGTCGAGAAGCAATTGTCGCTGGAGCGCGAAATGGCGTGCGACGACGCCGTCGTGGCCGAGACGGCAAACCCGCGCGCGTATGCGGAGTGCCTCACCCACCTCGCCGAGAAAAGTTTCGTACGGCGCAGCCTGGCTCTGGCCCAAGCCGCACTGGGCCGCATTCGGCAGACCTCTTTGCGGGTCGCGCAGATTCTTGACGCGGATCGTCCGAGTGTTCCAACTCACAGCTGGAAGCCCGCGGTGTTGCTGGTGGCGGGGTTTGCGATCGCCTGCGCTACGGGGATTTCAAGAGCGCCGAGGCTGGTTGGGTTCGAAGATAGTTTTCCGAAGGTGGCGCAGGTTGCCAGCGTAGCGAGCGAGCCGAATATCGCTCTGCCTTCGAATGTGTTTTTGGCCTCGTACTCACCTGCCATACCGCAAGCCAGAGTTGCCGAATCCGGGATCGCTTTGCATTCTGTGAAAGATCAGGCTGTGAAAGATCCGGTGAAGGCAAAGTTTCGCACTTCGCAGCCGCTCGTGATTCCGGCGAAGAACACGCAGCAGAATCTCGAGTTAGCGCAGAGCGTGTATTGGAGCCTGGCAATTTTCAACGCAAGCGGCGCAAGCGTTCCATCGGAGCGGTTGACCTCAGAGGAGC
>JBEKDY010000146.1:0-11078 GCA_050014115.1 Candidatus Sulfotelmatobacter sp.
CTGGCCCGCACCCTTCATCAACAAACACTGCTCGGCCAGTACCTCGACCCTATCGCCGATAAACTCTTGCTGAGCACGATGTTTCTGGTGCTCTCCATTCTCCACAAGATTCCGTGGAAGTATACGGTCGTAGTGTTCAGCCGCGACATTTCGATTCTGGCTGCCAGCGCCGTGTTGTTTGCTATTGCCGGGTTGCGGGATTTCCGGCCCAGCATTTTCGGCAAGGCAAACACCTTCTCCCAAATCGCCGCTGTATTTTTCGTCCTGATGTTCGAGGTGCGGCCCCTGTGGTGGGTCTGGGTCGCACGCAAGGTCTGCTTGCGCGCCACATTTATTTTCACCATTATTTCCGCATTGCACTACGTCTTTCTGGTTCAAAGCCGGTTGCGGGCACACGCTCACGCGCTGCCGGAACGGGCCTCGTCTCCCGGAACCCCAATTTGACCGCATTTCTACTGTCACCCTAGAATCGTAGATTCGTCCCTGCTCCCGAAAGTTGCTATGGCGCTCCGCCTTTACAACACTATGTCCGCGCGGGTCGAGGAATTCCGTCCGCTGGTTGACAACGAAGTCCGCATGTACGCCTGCGGGCCTACGGTGTATGACTATGGGCATATCGGCAACTTTCGTACGTTTATCGCGGTCGACCTGCTGCAGCGTTTTTTTCGGCAGAGCGGATACAAAGTCCGCTACGTGATGAACATCACCGACGTGGACGACAAGATCATTCGCAATGCCGCGCGCGACGGCGTGAGCGTCCAGCAATATACCGCGAAATATGAGAAAGCATTCCGCGAAGATGCCGCGATGATTGGCATTGAGGAGCCAGTGCTGGTACACGCCACCGAATTTATTCCGCAGATGGCGGAGTTCGTCGCGAAGCTGGTGGAAAAAGGTATCGCGTACCGCACTGAGGACGGTTCCTATTATTTCCGGATTGCGAAGTTTCCGGAGTATGGCAAGCTTTCGAAAAAAGATTTTGGCGGCATGCTTGATGGCGCCCGCGTAGACATCGACGAATACGACAAGGACAGCGCCCGCGACTTCGCTTTGTGGAAAGCGCCGAAGCCGGAAGAAGCCTCGTGGGACACGGTGATTGGGCCGGGCCGCCCGGGCTGGCATCTGGAGTGCTCGGTGATGTCGATGCAGAAACTGGGCGATAGTTTCGATTTGCACGCCGGCGGCGAAGACCTGATTTTTCCGCATCACGAAAATGAAATCGCTCAGTCCGAATCACTCACGGGAAAGCCCTTCGCACATTTTTGGTTTCACGCCCGCTTTCTGCTGGTGGAAGGCGAGAAGATGTCGAAGAGTCTGGGAAATTTCTTTACCCTCCGCGATCTCGTGCTAAAAGGGCACAAGCCGTCTTCTATTCGTTATCTGCTGGCGTCCGTTCCTTACCGCAACCAGTTGAACTTCACATTCGACGGGCTGAAACAGGCGGCGGTCTCTGTGGAACGCTTGCGGAATTTCAGTCTGCGACTGACTGGCGGGAATTTTCCGGCTGGCGCGAGTCAGGAGATGCAGACGCTGGCAAACGAAACCGTCGACCGCATGCGAGCCGCTCTCGAGGACGACCTCAACACCGCGCAGGCACAGGGCGCGATCTTCGAAATGGTGCGTAGCGCCAACGCTGCGTTTGACACCGGCGAAATCAGGAAGGACGATGTTGCTCCGCTGCTGGCGGCAGTCGGCAAGTTTGACGAGATTTTCGCCGTGCTCAACGATGACGATGCCCCCAAGATGAAACAGGTCTTCGACTGGGCGCAGTCGGAAGGCCGCGACAACGATGTCAGCGAAAACCTCCGCGACACGATTCAATCCGGCCAGCTTTCGGAGGAAGACATCGAAAAAAAAATCGACGGGATGAAAGCGGCGCGCAACGCCCGAGACTTCAAAGCGTCGGACACGATCCGCGCCGAGTTGACCGCCGCGGGAATTATTATCGAACAAACCAAAGACGGCATCCGCTGGAGAAGGAAGTAACTCGACGGTTGCTGGTGCCAGACGCGTCGGTTGTTAGGTGTTGACTGAAAGCCGTTCATAGCTCGCCCTGAGCCGAATGGCGAAGGCCCTGAGAGCTGACAGCTGAGAGCTGTCTTTTATGAAATCTCTCGACGAATATCTTCACGATGCAGAACAGGCCCACGGACATCTTTGCGCCGGGCAGGTGCTGGGCGTGCGCCTGGCGATGCTCGGGTTGCAAAAGCTCGGCATCGACGATCCACGGGGCAAAGATCGCAAGCGACTGGTCACATTCGTGGAAATCGACCGCTGCGCTACCGATGCCGTCGCCGTCGTCACGGGATGCCGCCTAGGCAAGCGCGCTCTGAAGTTTCGCGACTGGGGAAAAGTCGCGGCCACGTTTGTCGACGTCAGCACGGGCAAAGCCATCCGCATCGCAGCCAAGGAATCTTCCAAGGCTCTCGCTCGCCAGATGCATCCTGAAATCGAAGATAAGAATCAACAGCAGATGCTGGCTTACCGCGAGATTTCCGACGACGATCTCTTTGCCCTGCAGTGGGTGAAGGTCGATCTGCCGCCCGAAGAGTTCCCCGGATACAAAGGCGACCGCGTAGTGTGCGAAGCGTGCGGCGAAGGTATCAACTTTCGCCGGGAAGTGCGGCGCGATGGAAAAGTGCTGTGTCGCGCGTGCGCCGGGGATCAGTACTACTTGGCGCTCTAGAACAGAACTAACGCCAAATTTACCGCGCCGGTTTCCGCGCCTGCTCAAACGCGTGCCCCACACGCAGAATTGTTGCCTCATCAAAATGCTTCCCGAGAATCTGCAAACCAATCGGCAGCTTCTCTTTCGTCTCGCCGCATGGAATGGAAATCCCCGGAATGCCCGCCAGGTCGGCAGTCACGGTGTAGATGTCGGCGAGGTACATGGCCAGCGGATCGTTCGATTTTTCGCCCAGCCGAAACGCAGCAGTCGGACTCGTTGGCGTGACAATCGCGTCGACCTTACGAAAAGCATCTTCGAAGTCGCGCGTCAATAACGTGCGTACCTTTTGCGCCTTAAGATAATAGGCATCGTAGTAGCCCGCGCTCAGCGCATAAGTTCCGAGCATGATGCGGCGTTTCACTTCCGCTCCGAAGCCTTCGTCGCGGCTGCGGCGGTACATTTCCGAAAGGGTCTTCACTCCGTTCGCCCGGTCGCTGTAACGCACGCCGTCGTAACGCGCCAGATTCGACGATGCCTCCGCCGTCGCAACCAAATAATAAGTGGGGATCGCGTACGGCGTGTGCGGCAGAGAGACGGGCACAATTTCGCAGCCCACCTCCTTCAACTTGTCGATCGCGAATTCCACCGCCTGCCGCACTTCCTCATCCAGACCCTCGCCAAAATATTCCTTCGCCACGCCCAGCTTCAAACCGCGCACTGGTCTGTCGAGTTCGGCAACGTAATCGGGCACGGGCACATCCGCCGATGTGGAATCCATGGCATCGCGGCCCGCGATCGTGCGCAGCACAATCGCTGCATCCTTCACGGTCTTGGCCAGCGGCCCAATGTGATCGAGCGACGACGCAAACGCGATCAGCCCGTAGCGCGAAACGCGCCCGTAGGTAGGCATCAAGCCGACCACGCCGCAAAATGAAGCTGGCTGCCGAATCGATCCGCCGGTATCGGAACCCAGCGCGACCACCGCCATGTCGGACGCCACTGCAGCGGCCGATCCCCCAGACGACCCTCCTGGTACGCGGTTCAAATCGCGTGGATTGCGCACGGGATGAAACCCGGAATTCTCATTCGACGAGCCCATCGCGAACTCGTCGCAATTCGTCTTGCCGAGCACGACTGCTCCCGCTGCCTCCAGGCGCGCGACAGCGGTGCAATTGTACGGCGGAATATATTTGCTCAGAATTTTCGATCCCGCAGTCGTGCGCACGCCACGCGTGCTCATCACGTCTTTAATCGCGACCGGCACTCCGCCGAGCGGCGGAAGAATCTTTCCGTCGGCCGCCAGGCGATCGATGCGGTCCGCCTGCTCCAGCGCGCGGTCTTTCGACAGCGTGAGAAACGCTCCGATCTGGACGTCTTCTTTCTGGATGCGCTCGTAGCAGGCCTCCGCCAGCGCGAACGCGGTAGTCTTACGCTCTTGCACGGCGGAGCGGGCGGCGTCGATGGTGAGGGATGTGAGGTCCACAAGGACACACTCAGAAGGCAGAAGTCAAAAGTCAAAAGTGAGATTTCAGTATGAAGCCGGTCTCAACTTCGGCATTCCGACTTCGGCATTCTGACTTCTGCGTTCTGCATTTATCTTTCAATCACTTTCGGCACTCGGAAAAAAGTTCCGTCCGAATCTGGCGCATTCTGCAGAGCGATTTTCTGCGGCAACGATTTGCGCAGCCCCTCCAGCACATCCTCGCGGATGGCATAGGCGAAGCGCTCGCTGCCCTGCTTCGATTCGTCGACGCCGTAGTGATCCGAAACCTGCGCCATCGGCGGAACGTCCGACGTGTCCAGTTCATTGAGCATATCGATGTATTGCAGAATCGAATTCAGATCGCGCAACATGCCCGCCCGCTCTCCCATCGTAAGTTCCAGGTTGGCCAGGTCAGCCACGTAGGCAACGTCTTTTTCAGTGACTTTCATTTTCAGTGACCATCGTCGTAAAACCTTTGCGAGACATCCGCCAGCGCAAATGCGCACTCACGTTGACGCAGAAGCAATCACAAACTCAATCTTTTGAACACTCTCGATCGTGTAGCGATTGATCGTCGCCACGTAGCGGGGCGCCAGAGCCTGCAGTTCGCGTCTCCACCCAGCATCGGCCACCTCGACCCGCAAGATTCCGCCCGCAAAATCCAGTGCGCGCGTGCGCTCCGCAACCACCGACCCGCACACCAACGGCCATGCCGTTAAAGTCGCTTCAGCGGCGGGCATTCGCCGCAGAGAATCGGCGACCACCTTCTCCAGCCCTGCCCCAGCCTGCTCCACGCAGAACTCCTTCCGGTCCACCGTCGGGCGCCACGATTAGCGAGATTTCGATTCTAGCATTCCATCACGCCAATCGACGACGCACGAATTGGGCCTACGCGGGAAACTCGCGCCTCACGAATTCCAACGCCGACTCCTTCGATGCCAGGCGCCCCTCGAGTTGCGCATCTTCCACGGCTTCCAGAATTTCGCGGAACTTCGGCCCGGGGATATGCCCCGCTGCAATCAAGTCGTCGCCGCTGACGAGTGACACCGGCCTCATCTTTTCCGGCGGAATCGCAGCTAGTTTCTCTTTCACGAATTCATAAGTGCTGAGTTTGCCGTGGCTGGCCAGAGAATCAGCGCGATGCAGCGCGAGGTGCTGGTCGAAATGCGGCATGCGCAGAAACCTCTTCAGCGTAGACTCGCTCATGCGCGTGGTCTGGCCGAAACGCATGTGGTTGTCCACCAGCGCCAGCACCTGCTCAGTATCACCGCCCGAAAACCGTAAACGCCGGCAGATTTCCTCCGCCATCTTCACACCGACATCCACATGCCCATCAAACCGTATGCGGTCGGGCGCCACGCGAAACGTCGGCGGCTTACCCACGTCATGCAGCAGCGCGCCCCAGGCCAGCGCCGGCGGGCAGGGTTGCGGCAAGTTTTCCAGAAGCAGCAGAGTGTGCGCAAACACATCGCCTTCAGGATGAAACTGCGGCGGCTGTTGCACTCCCTTCATCGCAGAAATCTCAGGCAGAACTTCAGGCAGCAAACCACTCTCATCGAGCAGCAGAAACGCACGGCGAGCGTGGCCCTCCGTGAGCATGCGCGTGAGTTCATCACGTACTCGTTCCCGCGAGACGACGCGGATCTCACCGGCCAGTTTCTGGATTGCCGCAAATGTGCCCGGCTCGATCGCGTATTCAAAACGAGCGGCAAACCGCACTGCCCGCAGCATTCGCAACTTGTCTTCGGCAAAACGACGTTCGGGATCGCCAATAGCTCGGACGATCTTGTCTTCCAGGTCCTTGCGCCCGCCGACAAAGTCGAGCACTTCCCCGCTCACGGGGTCAAGCAGCATCCCGTTGATCGTAAAATCGCGCCGAGCCACATCTTCCCGCGGATCCTGACTGAAGCGCACTTCATCGGGACGCCGTCCGTCCGAGTAGCCAATGTCGCTGCGAAAAGTAGCGACCTCCACGGCGCGAGTGTGAGTAGAAGCCCCTGCGTCCACACAATCAGAATTTTCCGTGGAGACGTTGCTTGCAACATCTCTCTCCGGCGGCGCCTCCGGCACCGGCACGAGCACAACGCCAAACTGCGCTCCCACCGCGTAGGTCTCGGGAAAAATCGTCATCACCTGCTCCGGCGTAGCATTCGTGGCCACGTCGTAGTCTTTCGGTCGCCTCCCCAGGAGCAAATCGCGCACGCATCCACCGACCAGGTAAGCTTGAAAGCCTTGCTGGCGTAGAGTTTGGACGATGGTCGTCGAAAATCCAGCGGAGGGAGATTCCGATTCCGCGACGTGTTTAACTAAATCGGCCATCAATTTCTAATCATATAACCTCCGGCTGGCGGCTTAGCGTCACCGGACCGGCTTGCAACTGGAAACCAGAAACTAGAAACTAGAGACAATGCCATCCGCCTACATCCTCGGGATCGAGAGTTCCTGCGACGAGACCGCGGCAGCCGTGGTGCGATCCGGTGAGCAGGTTGTCTCGAATGTGGTGGCGTCGCAGATCGCGATGCACCAGCCTTATGGCGGGGTCGTCCCCGAACTGGCGTCACGCGAGCACCTGCGGGCAATCGTCCCCGTCGTGCGGCAGGCGCTGGCGGAAGCGAAGCAGACTTACGCCTCGGTCGATGCCATCGCCGTCACCCAGGGACCCGGCCTTGCCGGCGCGCTGATGGTCGGCATCAGCTACGCCAAGGCTCTGGCTTTCGCGCTCGATAAGCCTTTGATCGCGGTGAACCATCTCGAGGGCCACATTCATGCGGTCCTATTGGAAGAGCGGCAGAAGGGCAACCACGAATTGCAGTTTCCAGTTCTCGCTCTGGTCGTATCCGGAGGCCACACGCATCTGTATCTGGCGGAACAAAAAGGCGAGAGCTGGACTTACGAAAATGTTGGCCACACCCGCGATGACGCCGCCGGTGAGGCCTTCGACAAAGTCGCCAAGCTGCTGGCCCTGGGTTATCCCGGCGGCCCCATCATCGATCGTCTCGCTCCCCATGGCGATCCTCGAGCCGTGAAGTTTCCTCCGGCGCAGATCAAACATCGCGACCGTCGCGCAGGGGTTCATACCAATGTCGAACGCGATGAAGATCGCCCTCGTTTCGATTTTTCTTACAGCGGCATCAAGACGGCCGTGCTGCGCTACGTCGAGTCGCACGAAATGAAACCTGCCATCGAACTCCGCCGCAAAGCCATGGCGAGCATCCCAAAGCCCAAGTTCGAGGACTACCTCGCCCACTGCGACAAGCAAACTCTCGACCTGGTAGCGTCCTTCCAGCGCGCCATCGTGGAAGACCTGGCAGGAAGAACTCTGGCAGCGGCGCGAGCTTTCGACGTGGCCACGATCTTCGTCACCGGCGGAGTTGCTGCCAACAGCGAGCTGCGGCGAACCTTCGATCGCAATGCCGCCGCCGAGGGTCTGCCCGTATTTTTCCCGTCACTCCGGCTCTCCACCGACAACGCGGCCATGATCGCCGCCGCAGCCTATCCCAAGTTCCTGTCAAAAGACTTTGCGCCTGCCGATTTTTCGGCCGAGGCTGGAATGCGACTGTAACGGTGAGACTTTGTGTTGGGGCCGGGCGGATGTCGGGTGGTGGCTCAATTTGAATTTCTTCGCGTACTTTGCGGTTTTCCTTTGCGAACTTTGCGGTTAAGGGTTCTGTTCTTGTGTGAATCAAAGAGGTTAGCCGCTACGTGCGCGAAGAAAGGCCGCAAAGTACGCCAAGAAATTCAAATTGAGCCACTTGTGATTGAGCCCCTATGGATATCCCGGCAAATTGCTATTTCGTCGCAGAATGCTTTTTCGCGCTCGTCTTGCCGCGCAGCGCCCTCAGAGCTTTTTCCAGCTGTTCTTCGACGTCGATGTCCTTGTACACGAAGAAGTTGGCGAGTTTCTCCGCTTCTTTCGATTCGCTAGACCGGCTGGCGATAATGATAATAGGAATCTGCGCCGCTTCCGGCTTACTTTTGATCGCGGCAATCAGTTCCCGACCCGACATCTTGGGCATCTGCAGGTCGGTCACAATCAGGTCCGGTCGCACACGATTCAGGATTTCAAGCGCCTCAACGCCGTTCCCGGCCGATTCCACCGTGAATCCGTGTTCTTCCAGAAGACGGCTCACCGTATAGCGGATCAGCATGGAATCGTCGACAACGAGGGCCACGGCAGGCATATAGAAACGGAGGCGAGCAGACACACCCGCACGGCCCCCATGGCCGGACAATAGCAGCCTTCACACAAGGCAACAACAGGGAAAGCGCTATCGATGGTACCTTCGTCACCTGCCCCTGGCCGGGAGTCAGAGGTCGCTGCTCTGGGCTCGTTCCTCGATACTCATGTCCTTGAGTTCGCTGTAGTCGAAGATCTCGCCGCATTCCAGGCATTCCACGAATTCGGCATCTTCGTCGCGGCTCACAATTTGCACGCGTGGATGCTTGCAAGGTGGCTTCTTGTCTGCGCTTTGAGGGGGAGTGGGCGACTTGGAGGTCATAAATCCGGAAAAGTCCTCAATGCAAAAGGCGGAGGCACTGAATGCGCCGGAATTTTCGGGTATTTTAGACTGGCTAGACGGCTTGTCAAGCCCATTTAAGCGGATTCGCGGCGAATTTTCCGCAATTGGGAGTATGTATCCCGTATCCACTGGATGCGGCGCAGCGATTTCCACCCCGCGAGTTGTCTCATGCAAGCCCTTCAGTCTTCGATAGTTACCACTCACTGCGGCTTCTCAGATCGCGGGAAAACATTGCTGGACATCCCCTGCGGCGGTAGACTCAAAGGGCGCCAGGAATCGGGTGGAGGGTTTTGCCACAAGGGACACCCTTCGACTTCGCTCAGGGCGGCGTCGTCGCACGAGGGAAACCCTTACCAGCAAAGCCCTTCGTGATACTTCGCGCCCTTCGTGGTTGCTGATTTTTCTTCGCCGCCGTCGAATGGACGCGTTACCGAAGCAATCGCTGGACGGACGCAGGAGAGCGATTTATGAGCACGGACACCAAGATCCCCCAAGCGCCCGCCCAAAGCCAGCATTCTCAGCGTTCCGTCCCGCCGGGCGTGACCCTCCCCATTTACATGGACAACCACGCCACCACCCCCATGGATCCGCGGGTGCTGGAAGAGATGCTGCCGTATTTCGTCGAGAAGTTCGGCAACGCCGCCAGCCGCAATCACTCCTTTGGCTGGGCTGCGGAAGAAGCCGTGGAGACAGCGCGGGAGCGCATCGCGAAACTAATTGGCGCCACCCCGAAAGAGATCATTTTTACCTCGGGCGCTACCGAGAGCGACAACCTTGCGATCAAAGGGGCCGTCGAGATGTACCGCGAAGAGGGCGACCACATCATCACCGCGGTCACCGAACACAAAGCGGTCCTCGACACCTGCAAACATCTGGAAAAGAACGCCTTCCGCGTCACCTACCTGCCAGTGCAGAAAGACGGCCTGATCGACCTCGACGACCTGAAGCGCGCCCTGGATGGCAAGACAATCGATGGCAAGACCATCGGTGACAAGACCGTTCTGGTTTCGATCATGTCCGCCAACAACGAGATTGGCGTGCTACAGCCCATTGAAGAAATCGGCAGGCTGTGCCGTGAGCGCGGAGTGATTTTTCATACCGACGCTGCCCAGTCCATCGGCAAGATGCCCATCCACGTCGACAAGCAGAACATTGATCTGATGTCGATCGCGGGCCACAAACTCTACGGGCCCAAGGGCGTGGGCGCTTTATACGTTCGCAACAAGAATCCGCGCCTGCGGCTTTCCGCCCTTCTCGACGGCGGCGCCCACGAGCGGGGCATGCGCTCGGGCACACTGAATGTTCCGGGCATCGTCGGCCTGGGCAAGGCTTGCGCCATCGCACAGCAAGACATGCTGAAGGAGTCCTGCCACCTCGCCGGCAGGCGCAACCGCCTGCGCGACCGCATTATGAGCCGCCTCGACGAGGTCGCCATCAACGGCTCCATGGAGCACCGGCTTCCCGGCAACCTCAACCTGAGCTTCGCGCACGTCGACGGCGAGTCCCTGATGATGGCCCTCAACGACATCGCGGTTTCGAGCGGCTCGGCCTGCACCACGGCAAAGATCGAGCCTTCTCACGTGCTCCGAGCGATCGGCATCAGCGACGACCTGGCGCACAGTTCCATCCGCTTCGGCATCGGCCGCTTCAACACGGAAGCTGAAGTTGATTATGTCGCCGACCGCATCGTGGAAACCGTCACGCGCCTGCGTGAGCTGAACGCAGGCAATTAGTTCCCATCTGCCAGCTCCTTATAAAACTTCTGCAGCACATAGAACGCCTGCTTCCGCTGGCCGCGATTTGAGATCAGGCCCTTGCGGTTGTGATAGTCCTGAATGCCGGGAAGCAGGCGGGTGGGCGAGCGGAAATCCATCAGCACCCACGGAGTCATCCCCGCCAGATTCGGCATGCGTTGAATCATGGAGAGCTGGTGCTGGTAGAGGTTCGCCTGAAATTCCTCGGTCCACACTTCGTCGACGTCGCCGTGGCGGCCGTACTGCGCGCCGCCGCCGAATTCACTCACGATCAGTGGCTTGTCCCACTTCGATTTCCACTGCATCCTGTCGAGGTCTTCCATCTTCGACTCATACCACCCCATGTACTCGTTGAGCCCGAGCACATCCAGCACCTCGCCGAGCGGATCGGTAAGCGTACGCAGATCGGAACCGGACGTCTCCGTACGGTTCATGGCCGAAGTGATCAGGCGTGTGGAGTCAAGCTCGCGCGCGTCCTGCGCCAACTGCTTCAAGAATGTCACGCGCTCCGGCTTCACCGGCGTTTCGTTCGAGAGCGACCACAAAATCACCGCGGCGCGGTTGCGGTCGCGCGCAATCATGTCGCGCAATTGTGCCTGGGCATTGGCCAGCGTCGCAGGATTCTGCCAGTCAACGTCCCAATAGACGGGGAT
>JBEKDY010000147.1:0-11020 GCA_050014115.1 Candidatus Sulfotelmatobacter sp.
CCCAGCAGAGAATACTTGGAATTTTCAATGTTCAACTCCTGCAGCCTCACGTTGCTGTTGTTGGCCAGCGTCAGAACCACGGCATCCTGCAGCGTGAGGCGCAACTTGCCATCGACCACGTGCTCCCGCATATACTTCGGACCCGGCAGCGTGTCCGCGACTGCTTGCGGGTTCGTCAGCCCGCGAAACGTCTCGCGTTCGCGAATGGTTTGCGCGGGCAGGGCGCTCGCGGCCAGGCACAACAAAACAGCGCACAGCAGGATCGGACACAGCATGGCAGGACACACAATGGAACGAAGCTTCATTTCTTCTTCCTCCAGAGCTGCGGACAGAAAATTCACGCGAGGATAGTTTGTTCGCGGGCCCGTTGATTCATTCGTAGCGAATAGCTTCCACCGGATCCAGGCGCGCGGCCTTCACCGCGGGATAAATCCCAAACACCAGGCCTACAGTGATGGAAACCACAAATGCCAAAAGGATGGAACTCACAGTCACGATAGTTGACCAGCCGGCCAGCAACGCGATCAGTCGCGACATCACGAAGCCGAACACGATTCCCAGGCTTCCGCCGACAAACGAGATCATCATGGCCTCAACCACGAACTGGCGCACGATATCGGACTGCCGAGCCCCCACCGCGCGCCGCACGCCGATCTCCCGGGTGCGTTCCAGAATGCTGGCCAGCATGATGTTCATAATTCCGATTCCACCGACCAGCAGCGAGATGGACGCAATCGCGACCATCACGATGCTGAAAAGGCGTTCCGTGCGTTTCTGTTCGGCGAGCAGTTCAGCCGGCACAATCACGCTGAAGTCGCCCGCTGCGTGGTGCGACGAATCCAGAATTGCCCTCACCACCTGTGCCACCGCAGGCACATCGGCTCCTTCTCGCAGGTTGAGATAGATTCCATCAATTTCGTCGCGCACGTCGCTGTAGCTGTCTTCCAGGCGAAGAATCGCCGCACTCAGCGGGACATAAATAATGTTGTTGAGATCCTGCGTGGGAACTCCTGCCACTTCCGTCCGCGAGCTGAGTTGAGGACTCGCTACTCCGATCACGCGAAACCACTGCTCGTTCACCTTGACGTACTGATCGACTGGATCGGCGGCTCCAAACAGACTCGACCTCGCGGCCGCTCCCAGCACGCAGACCGCCGCACCCCGCTTCTCTTCGTCGTCGTCAAAAAATCTGCCCTCCAGCAACTGAAGGCCGCCAATCGTGGTGTAACTCGGGTTCACGCCGTAGACGGCCGGCACATCTTCCTGCGCTTTCGGGATGGTCTTCGAAGGTGTCATCCGCTTGCGCGGCGTCGAAGCCGCAATGTCGTACACGTCGTCACGAATCACCCGGTAGTCCTGAAAAGTAAGTCCGGGCGAAATCTTGCGAACCTTGGAATGAGCTTGCCACTCCGTGGTCTCCTTCGCTTCCACAATCAGATTACGGACGCCCATCTGCTCGATCAGCGCCATCACCTTCTGTCGCGCTCCGGCGCCGATCGAGAGCATGGAGACGACCGCGGCCACGCCGAAAATCATTCCCAGCATGGTCAGCAGCGAGCGCAGACGGTGAAGCAGCAGGTTCTGCAGCCCCAGGCGCATATCCGGAATCCATTGCTGGTAACCGTGCAGCACGCGCGCCGGACCCGGTGATGCAATGGTCGCCATCAGGGCGTCACTCCGCTGATGCCCGCTGAAGGCGCGCTCGAACTGCTCGCTTTTCGTGGTGCAGTCGGATCGATCAGCGCAACTTCACCGCCTGCATTCAGTCCTTCGATAGCAGCCCGGCTCTCGCTTTCGTTCTGAATCTTGACCTCGCGCGGCTCAAATCCGCCCCCACTCCTCAAATAGACAACGCGCTTACCATCTTTCAGAAACAGCGCTTGTCGCGGAACGTAGAGCGCATTCTTCTTTTCTTCTCCGCGAATCACCACTTGGGCGGTGAGACCGGGCCGCAGCCTGGGATCGGAATTTGGAAGTTGAATGGTAACGTCGAATTTGCCTCCCATATCCTGTTCCCAGACTTGCTTCATCGACATGCCTCCCACGGTCTTGACCGTTCCGTGGAAAAGCTGCCCGGGCAAAGCGTCGAACTCAATTTCTGCCGGCTGTCCGGCCTTGATATTGCTGCGGTCGTGTTCGTTGATCTTGCAGACGATCTCCACTTCCCGTGAGTCGATCACCTCCGCAATGGAACTGCCGGCCTCAACCTGGTCGCCTTCGCGGTAGTCGGGCAGAGTCATGCCGTCAAAATAGAATCCGCCGTTCGCCTCACGATTCTTCTCGATGGAAACCAATCCTTCGATGGCCGCGGGAACCCGCATCTTGTCGATGTTCTGCTGCGCCTGGTCCATCGCCAGCTTCGCCTTGTTCCGCTTCTCCTGGGCGAGGTAAATCGTGGCCTCGCCAGACGCGGTATGCGACTGGATGTCCTGTTCCAACTCGGCCAGCACTCGCTGCGCCTGTTCCAGGGCAAGCTGGTTTTTCTTGCCATCGATCGCGCTCACCAGTTCATTTTTCTGCACATCCAGCTCCGCCCGCCGCACGTCGAAGCGAGCTTTGAGCAGCGCAACTTTGTCTTGCGCCTCCAGCACCGCGGCGTCAGCCTTGGCCTTGGTGATTTCCTGGTCCGCCTGCAGCAACTCCGATCGGTTCTGCTCCAGCTTGTAGCGCTGCTCGCTGGGATCAAACTCAATGACGATGTCGCCCTTCTTCACCGGGACGCCGGTATGCGAGAGCCGTGTGATTTGCAGAGCGCCGCCCCCGACGGGAGGCGCAGTCAACGCGATCGTGTGGGTCGCGCGCAGCTCGCCGCTAACCACAACCTTCAGCTCCATATCTCCGCGTTTCACTTGACCAACGGGAATCTCGCCATCGCTCGCAGGCACGCTCGTTCGCCGCGCCGCCGCCACCACAGCGACGGCGCCCACTAGAATCGCGGCGAACACTCCCCAAAGCATGACGCGGCTGCGTTTCATCTGCGCGAGATCACTCCTTTACCGTCGGATCTTTCAGAGCCACGCGGTCGCCCGCGCTCAAACCTTTCGCCACCAGGATGCGGTCGCGGCTTCGTCGCTTCACTTCGATCACGCGCTCCTGAAATTTTGCCCCCTGCCACACGTAAGCCACGGTCTGTCCTGATTTCTGAAACGAAGCTTCTACCGGAATCGTAAGCGCATCCGGAACCCGGTCCACCACCACCGTCAGTTGCACGGTCATCCCGGGCTTCAGCCGCGCGTCGGCCTGATCCAGCGCGATCACCAGATTGAAATTCCTGGGAATCGGCCACCCGGCTGAGAAATCGATGGTGGCGATGGTGCTGATCTGTTCGATCTTGCCGGTGAATTGGCGGTCGGGAATCGCATCCAGCTGCGCGCTCACCGTTTCGTTCAGCGCCAAACGTCCGCGTTCCGTTTCATCGGCCCGCGCCGAGACTCGCAGCGTGGAGACGTCTGGCAGCTCCGCGATCGGCGCGCCCGCCCATGCCCGGTCGCCTGGCTTAAACGGAGCCTCACCTCCGGGACGCCACGTCGAGATCAGGCTGATCATCCCCGTCGCCGGCGCCGGCAACGTCATCTTGGCCAGGGCGCTCTCCGCGCGTTTCACGTCATAGTCTGCTTTCTTGCTGGCTTCCACTTTGCTTTCAATCGTCGCTTTATTCACCGCGCGGTCGGCCGTCAGCTTTGCTTCTACCTCGTGCAATTTTTGTTCAGCGTCGGCGACTTTCAAATTCGCCTCGGCGCCTTCGATTTTCGAGACGATCTCCTGTTTGCTGGCATCCAGCTTTGCCGTCTCCACGTCGAATCGCGCTTTCTTCACCGCGGTCACGTCTTCTTCTTCCGTAAGACGCGACTGCGCTTTGGCCTGGTCGATTTCCGCCTGCGCCGATTTCATCGTCGACCGGCGTTGCGCCAGATCCTGCTCGGTTTTCGTCTTGTCGAACTCCACCACCGCTTCGCCTTGCTTCACCTGCGTTCCATCTGCCGCGATCTTGATGATCTGCAGATCGCCCGCTTCCGCCGGAGCCGAAATCGTCACCGACTTCATCGCTTTCACTTCACCGCGGAACTGAAGCGAGTCGATGAACTCCCCGCGCTTCACATCGAGGGTCGGAACCTCCGGCGACCGATTTGAATATCGAACCGCACCGAAGACCACACCGCTGCCCACCAACAGAACAACAGCGATGACTATCACTTTGCGCCGAATCCACAGCTGCTTCATTCGGGCGATCGTCGTTCCGGAGTTCGTCATTCCCGCCATCGTCATTGCGAACCACCTGCAGCGCTGCCGCCCCCGGCAACGTCCACGTCGGCCGCCGCAGAAAGGTCGGGCATCAGCTTGGCATCATTGCCCGCAATCGAGAAAACTACGGCGAAGCTACGCAGCTTAGACGAGAAATCGCCGTTCCTTCCGATTGGAGCCATTTCTTCCACCTTGCCTGGAAATACCAGCTGCGGATACGCATCGAGATACACTTTCGCGGTCTGGCCTACGCGCAAACTCAGGAAGTCCTCCTGATTGACCGGCGCCCGTACTTCCATCTTGGAAGGATCGACCACCTGCATGAACGGCACGCCGGGCCGCACCTGATCGCCCTCCTGCACCTCTCCTATCTTTCCCTGCTTCCAGATTGTGTTCAAAACCACCACGCCGTCGATCGGCGAGTGAATCTGCATGAGTTCGGAATTCGCCTGTGCGTGCAGCATGGTTTCGCGCGTGCGATCGCGCTGAATCTCCAGAATACGAATCGCCGCTTGCGCCGCCTTCCGTTTCAGGCCGAAGGTCTCGCGCAGTTGTTGCAGCGTGGCCTTCGCCTCGTCCAGATTCTCCTGCGCTTTTTCCGCGTCGATGCGCGAGTCGATCTCCACTTTCTGCATTTCAAGTTCAGCCTTGCTCAAATTGTCTTCCGCCTGCTTGATCTCGGTTTCATCTTTGGCGCGGGCCGCATCCTCTTTGGCTTGCTCTTCCAGCACCTGGTCGACGAGTTTGCCGTAGTCCGCTTGCTTGTCGATGAAGTCGCGCAGCTGTGCCTGGCGGTCAAACTCCACCAGCAGATCGCCTCGCTTCACCCGCGTTCCAACCTGCGCAATCCGGATAATCGTGAGTGAGACTACTGACTGCCCCGCAAGAAGAGGCGCTAAAATAGCGCGGGATTGCACAGCCTCGGTTGTGCCCTGGACACGCAAAGTTCGACTGGAATGAGTGGGAAGACTCGAGGATTGCGCGCCACTTACGCTCGACTGCTTTTCCCCCACTCTCTTGCCCGCCAGCACCAGCGTTCCGACAATCAACGCAATTACAGCCGCGACGATCACGCCGCGCACCGGTCCCTTGAACCATGACCCGCTAAACCATGAACCGCTAAACCTGGGTCCCTTAAGCCCGGACCCGCCCGGGCCGGAATCTTCCGGCGCCCTCTCGTGCACCGGCGGAGAGGGAGATTCTATGGTTGCTTCGGCAGGAGATGGAGACATGCTCGATTGCTCTCGCAACAGATTTTCTGGGATCGGCCGAAATACGCCCCGGTTTATGAAGATGCCATTATCCAACAGAAAAGCTGCCTCGAAATACAAATTCCTTAGGAATGCCTGTTCCTTGGACTTGTCATCAGGATCGGAGTTGGGCTCCGTCCTTGCAGTATATTTCGCGGTTTTCTCGTTGTGTTCTCCGCCACTTGGCATCGAGAAGAGGGGCTGACGAAGCCTGAAGGAGGCCTCACAGCCTCGTGGCGATCGTTGCGTCACTGCCCACTCTTGTCCAGTCCTCAAAAGGGGACGCGGACGGCCGCAGACGTCCCGGGTTCATGATGTTGTCGGGGTCGAGTCCTCCCTTAATCGCGGCCACAGCCAGTACGCCCAGCGGCGAAATATCATCGGTCAACCACGGCAGGTGTTCGGTGCCGACCGCGTGGTGGTGCGACAGAGTGGCGCCATGATCCATGAATGACTGCTGCACGGTTCGCTTCGCGTGCAGATACTGCTGCATTTCGCGGCCCTCCTGCTGCTTGCATGCGAATGTTAAATACAGGCTCGCTCCACACTGATACGTGTGGCTGATGTGGCAGCCCACCCAGGGTTTCACTCCACTTTCGTGAATCGCTGCGCCCAGAGACGCAGTCGTCGCGCGATAAAGCGGGACGATATTTTTCCAGGTGGTCGAAGTCTCGCTCACGTCGGAAGTGACGCCGCGATCCATGAGGAAATCGCGTATATGAGGGAAATCGTATTTGCTCGACTCGAACGACTTCCCCGAGCCGGGGCCAAGATCCACCGCGCCGAACCGGCGGTAGATGGCGCTTACCTCGCGGTGCTGGCGAGCCACACCGCTCCTGCTGCCTTCGAAAGTGGTGAGCATAAGGCAGGCTCGCCCGAAATCGAACCCCTTAACTCTGAGATAACTCTTCATGCATTTCGCGACCGCCTGAGAAAGCCCTGACGATGGTGGCTTGAATGCCAGCGACAGCGCCGTCTTGTCGGGATCGTTGAGCCGCGACATAGAAGGCGTGCACTCTTTTCGCACGCATTCGTGCATGGCTGCAATGCCGCCTTCGAATTCCATGAATAGATAGCCGTGAGTGCGGCGCACCCCAGGCCGCGGATGAACTCGCATGGTCGCTTCCGTAA
The DNA here is from genome assembly GCA_050014115.1 of Candidatus Sulfotelmatobacter sp. Lineage (GTDB taxonomy): Bacteria > Acidobacteriota > Terriglobia > Terriglobales > Acidobacteriaceae > Sulfotelmatobacter. The sequence goes on from JBEKDY010000147.1 coordinate 6,624, forward strand.
TCACCCCCAGCGTTCCTTCGCTGCCGATGCATAGATGATTCACATCGATGCCGTTCGAAGATTTCGGCACCGTGCGCGTCCCTAGCACTCCCAGCGGCGTGACCATCCGTAGCGCGAGGACCATATCCTCGATCTTGCCGTACTTGTCGCTCTGCATTCCCGCGGACCGCGTGGCGATCCAGCCGCCGAGCGTCGAGTGCAGAAACGAATCCGGAAAGTGGCCAAGGGTTAGCCCGTAGCTATTCAATTGCTCTTCGAGATCGGGACCAAATACGCCCGCCTCGATGCGCGCCGTGCACGACTCCACATCCACCGCCAGCACTCGCCGCATGCGTCGCATATCGAGCGACACCGCCATGCGGCGGGCTTCGCTGCGCTCCAGGCATCCGGCAATATTCGAACCGCCTCCGAACGGGATGACCACAACATCGTGCCGAGCCGCCGCCCGCAAGGTCGCCAGCACGTCGTTCTCGCTCTCGGGATAAAGCACCAGGTCCGGAGCGCCTTCCGCCATCCCTCGCCGCAAACGAAACAGATCGCGAAAGCCCTTGCCGTAAGCGTGAACTACGCGCTCGCGCCGGCCATCACAAATCTGATCAGCGCGCATCGCCAATTGCACGTCCTTCAAAAAGCCGTCATGACGAATCGCTTCGCGCAACTGCACGGCTTCGAGCGGCAAGGGCGCCCTAACTACTTCGTCTTGTTCCACGGCGAGCACTGCCTTGGCATAAGGCCACAGACCCGGATGGGCCTTCGAGTTGAAGCCGGCTTCTTCATCTCCCCACCCCCACCATTTCATGTGCTTGGCCGTGTACATTGCGTCCTTTCGGATCTCCGGGTTTTCGGGATCTAGGAGCCCGCGTAGCTGCCTCGTTACCAGGAACCAATCGTCATCCAGAACAATCGGGTATGACGAAACCCACAATTTCTGCAAGAATTAAATTACATGAGATTGTACCCGCCGCCGCTCAACAATCTGCGGTCACCGCGCCGCGTCTGCTTAGGGACCGTGTGAGTCATACGCCCGCATCCTCAATGGTTGATCGGTTAACCGCGATTTGGCGACGTGTGCTGCAACGGCCTTCCATCGGCATCAACGATCATTTCTTCAGTGTCGGAGGCGGTTTTCATACAGCGGACATGCTCTTTGCCGCCATCGCGCAGCAGTACGGCCGCGAACTCCCCAGTGCCACCATTTACCATGCTCCAACCATCGTACAGTTGGCTCGCCTCTTGGATCAGCCTGCGCTCCCGCGATTCTCGCCCTTCGTCGAGGTGAAGGCCGGCAGCGAAAAGCCGCCAATTCTCATTGTGCACGGACTCGCCGGCACGGTGCCGTTTTTCGAACTCGCGCAGGCAATGGCAACTGTTGATCATCCAGTCTATGGGATTCAAGCGAAGGGTGTAGACGGATTGGAGGAACCACTCGATCGCGTGGAAGATATGGCCACCTTCTATCTCCGTTCGCTCAGAGATATACAGCCGCACGGTCCTTACATCCTGATCGGCTATTCCTTCGGAGGGCTGGTGGCGCTGGAAATGGCGCAGAGTTTGCAGGAGGTCGGCGAAAATGTCGCGCTGCTGGCGCTGGTGGATGCCTACCCGGATGCGCGCTACATGGCGGCGGGCCAGCGCCTGCGGCTCCGTGCGCAGCGGGTCGGAAGCCGCATCGGCGATTTACAGAAACGCTCAGTCCACGCCGGAATCTCATACGTTGCGCGGAGGCTGAAAAATCGTTTGCGCGTCGGCGGAGTCGACGACGCTGGCAATCTTCCTTCCGGAGCGTCTCGCCTGTCGTTCGAACATGCAACTCTCGGGGTCAAGCAAAAGGCCTACGTGGCCCTGGCCCGCTATCGGCCGCAGTTTTACGGTGGAAAAATAAAATTCGTGAAAAGCGAGAGCGACTCCTATTACCCGGCGAACCCAGCCGCAGTGTGGGCTCAGTTAGCAGGTGAGTTCGAATGCGACAGCGTACCCGGCGGCCATCTCGACATGATCACGGGAGATATCAAGAGTCTCGCCGACGTGCTCGCTCGTTATGTGAACGAAGCGCTCCCCGCGAAATAAAAACACAACAGGCCTCAATACGCTCTCTTAATGTGCAACGCTCGCGCTCTCTTGCCGGACCAGCAAAGCCAGCCGCGGAAACAAAAAGTGTCCGCCGGCATCATCGATCACATTGACCTGGCAGGTATAGAACCCGGGTTTGAGCGAACTGAGCGGCACGTCCAGCTGGAACACAGCCGCTTTTCGTTCTTTCGCATTCATGTCGTCCAACTCCACCAGCGAACTTTCGTAAGCCTTGGCCTTGCCCTGGAAAAACGCAACGTTGCTCAGAAGTCGGATACCGGGCTTGGCGTCTTCACTGCGCGCAGACCCCGCGCCCCTCGCGGAATCCGCCAGACTCAAACGCGCCGCGTCGTAGACCTCATAGTAAAGAAACAGATGTTGCGTCGCCGAAAATACATGCGTAATGTTCGGGATAATCTCGGAACCATCGTGAACCAATGGGTTCAGGTTCGTGCCTTTCTTCGCCGCTTGCGTCTGGCTGGCCAGCACCACCGAACTCATCTTCAACGGCTGCGCCTTTAAGTCCGGCACTTCAATGTCGGCTTCGAACGACCCCATGCGCCCCGTCTGATTCTCGCGCACCACAAATTTCAAATGATACTTTCCGCTCAGCAAACTCATTCCGGTGTCATACTGCACATTCTTTTTTTGCACCTCGGTCGCTGTGTCCACCGCCAGCTTCACAGTGTCGCGAATCCGGTTCAACGGATGGTGTTCGCTGTCAAGCACCACGCCAATCACATCCAGCGTGGCCTTGTCCCGATCGCTGCTGCGAACGAACGGAATCTGCGATCCCGGCACCACCAGCGAGATGGGAACAAAAAACTTGTTGTTCTCCAGGCGGAAGTAGGAAGCTCCCAGATAAATCGGTAAATCCGTGGCCGGCAGTTCGGAGGCGAGTTCCTCCTCAAGCTGTCGCTCCTTGTCGTCCTTTGTGGAATGCTGATAATCCGCGGGCGCGTAGTAGCCGCGGCGGTAGTCGATCTTCGCTCCCGGGATATTGCTCTTCACGATGATGCGCCGGTAACGCCCGTCGCGCGCGGGGTTCGTGCTGTGATAACCAAGCAGGTAATACGTGGACGTGTCCTGCTGCACGCCCCTGAAAATCTTGCTGAAATCGTTGGAATCGAGAAACGCGCGCCCGCCGGTATCGCTGGCCAGCGTCACCAGAGTTTCCTGCGTCGTGAAATTGGAATTCAGCGCGTTCAAAGTCGCCTGCCCAGAATACGCCGAAACTCCGCGCAGGCTGGCGTTTTGCGCTTCTCCGCCCGCCACCAGCGCCTGCAGCCCGCGCATGTCCATGGTGTAAATCGCCAGGTTTGAACGCACCGCCGCGTTCACGGCCGCGCGCAGTTCCGCCTGGTTCTCAATCCCGGTGCGGTCCATGCCGCTGGAAAAATAGATCAGCGATTTTTTCTGCTGCACGTGCGACAGCCGCTCGGCCACCGACCGCAATGCTTCCAACCGCCGGTCGGTATTGAAGATGTTGTATTCCGTATCGTCGGCGGTGAAGGGCTGGCCCGTGTCGGGCGTGCCCTCAGTCGTGCCAGTGGTGCCTTCCTCAAAACCCTGCCCACTACCCGAACTGAATTGTTCCAACTGCTTTTTCAGCAGCGCGTGATCCGCCGTGAAATCCTGATTCACCAGCAGCGAACTTCCCAGCGAAACAATGGACACCAGATCCGCGGGCGCCATTTGCGCATCAACATAGTGCTCGGCCGAGGTGACCGCGTGGTCGATTTCGTCCGGCTCCATTGCGGAAAGATCGAAGAACAAAACAATCAATCGCCGGTCCTTGAACTGAGAAGCCACGTCTGCAGCCGAAGGCGCAGGAGTCGCCTGCCCAGGAACTTCTGTCAGCGGCTTCACTTGCGCCACATCCAGCGCGGGCACAGCATCTACGTTCTCCACATCGAAGGAAAGTACCTTCTGCGGTTTGTTGTCTTCGAGAATCGTGAAGTTCTCCGGCTTCAATCCCTGCACGAAGTTTCCGCTTTTGTCGCGCACCGTCACGTTCACCAGCACCAGATCCGATTCCGATCGCAACCGGAGCTCTGACTGCTGCTGAGAAGGCGAAGTAGAACACAGCAACACAGTCGTCAGCAGCACTGCCGCAGCTTTATCGGCGAGCCGGTTGGAAGTGAACGTCATATCCATAACTCTTCTCGAAACGCATCCCCTCAACAAGATCCTCGCAAACAGCTTCCTCTTCAGAATCGAAAGCGTGACGTGATCGTAAACGCTCGCATGGCCCCGGCCGCGGTCACCCGGCCAAACGTGGGCGAAGTCACCGATGTATCGATCGAGGAGTAATTCACCATGTTGAA
>JBEKDY010000148.1:0-10999 GCA_050014115.1 Candidatus Sulfotelmatobacter sp.
CGTGCATACATAAGTGAAACCTCCATATTAGGGTATGGTCGCTAAGAGGGGAGAACTTCAGGTGGGCTGACTTAGTTTCAGGTGACCTGAAAGAGGAGGCGAATGCTCGCTCACTCCATACGGCTGGTGCACTTAGCTGGCCTTCTGCGCCGGCGCGGCGTAACTCATTGCATCCACAGGTCTGGTGGCGATTCGCGCAAGTCACTGCTTGGGGTCCCATCGTGTATTTTTGGGCAAAAGCAGGCACAAACAGCAATCTTCGCGATGGATGCTCGCGTGCGGAACATTCCTTAGCCTCGCGACGTATATCCAGTGTGCTGGCAGCACGAGAGGCATCTTTCATGAAAAACATCTTCGCAGTGGCAAGGATGCTGTTGCTGTTCCCGTTACTCGCGTTGTGCGGCATCCGAGCTGGCGCTCAGGCCGTTCCGTCGCTCGAAAGCATTCAATCCCAGGCGGAACTCGACAAGGCCATCACTACGCTCGACGCTTCGCTGTTCGATGCCTATAACCGCTGCGACCTGGAAAAGTTCGCGTCCTTCATCGCCGACGACGTGGAGTTTTATCACGATCAGGGAGGAGTCACCCTCGGCAAAGCCGCATTGACCGACGCCATCAAGAAGAATATCTGCGGCAAAGTGACCCGCGAACTGGTTCCAGGAACCCTGCAGGTGTATCCCATGAAGGGCTATGGCGCAGTGGAGATAGGCGTTCACCGCTTCCACCACCCCGGGCATGAAGATAGCGAAGGAGTCGGCGAAGCCAAGTTCGTCCATTTGTGGCAGTACAAAGACGGTGCGTGGAAAATTACCCGCGTCATAAGTTACGACCACCATGCCGCGGCTAAGTAACAGTCGCGCTGGCGCTCTCGGATGGCTCTATCGCAATCAGGCCTCCGCGAACTTGAGGTGCGCGTCATGCAACCCCCGAGATGTAACATATATCTGATACTCATCATCGGATAGCTCATAATCTGATAGCCCACGTATGCGCACGGTTTTCGACATCTTCGCGCAAATCTTCCGCAATCTCTGGGCCCACAAGCTGCGCTCGTTCCTCACCATGTTCGGCATTGCCTGGGGTGTGGGATCGCTACTGCTGCTGGTGGGCGTGGGGGAAGGCTTCCGCTCCGGCAACAAGCGCGAAATGGCCGAGTTCGGCCGGGACATTATGTTTATCTTTCCCGGCCGCGCGCCCGCCGTAGCCGGCAGCATGAATTCCGCCCGCCCCTATTTGCTCACTTACCAGGATTATCAGGACATCCGCAAGGAAGCTCCTCACGTCCGCAATGCCTCCCCGATGCTCTCGCGCACCGATCTTCACGAGGTCAGTGAATTCGCCAGCGCCGGCGTCGAAATCATAGGCGTCGAGCCGCAGCTCAACGAGATCAGCTATCTTCCCCTCAAAGATGGCCGCTGGCTCGATGCAATGGACGACGCGCAAAGACGCAACGTGATCGTCCTCGGCAGTGAGTTGCAGAAAACGCTGTTTCCCGGGCGTCCATCGGTGGGCGCATTCATCCTGTTGAACGGAATCCGCTTCGAAGTCATCGGCAGCACGCCCCATCTCGGCCGCGGCGACAACACCTGGCTGAATATGCGCGGCTACATCCCGTTCCAGGTGATGGCCACGTACTTTCCGATCAAAGGAGAAAACCACCAGAACTCCATTTCCATTATTGAATATCAGCCGCGCACCACTGCAGACCACCTGCTGGCCCAGCAGGAAGTCAACAAGATCGTCGCCCGCAACCACGGGTTCGACGCCAACGACGAAAACGCTTTCGACGAGTGGGATTCCATCCAGTCCTCAAAAATGGTGGGAACCATTTTCGACGTCATGAACCTGTTCCTGGGCGCGGTGGGCATGGTCACGCTGGCGCTGGGCGCCATTGGCGTCATCAACATCATGCTGGTCGCAGTCAGCGAGCGCACGCATGAGATCGGCTTGCGCAAGGCCCTGGGCGCCACCAACCGCAGCATTTTGTTTCATTTCTTTCTCGAAGGCATGCTGCTCACGCTGACCAGCGGACTGATCGGCATGGGCATGGCCGCCGGCCTGATGGCGATGATGGGATCGTTTCGCGGACCGGGCGGATTCGATCCGCCAAAACTCGTCCCCATGTCCGCTTTGCTCGCGATCGGCAGCCTCACGCTGGCCGGAGTGGTCGCCGGTCTCTATCCCGCGCGCAAAGCGGCCATGCTGCAACCCGTGGAAGCGCTGCGGCAGGAGTGATACCAGTTGTCCGGTAGTGGACGGTCGGGTTCCGATGGTGGACACTTCCACCACTCATTGGAACTGCCGCCAGGACCCTATCCTTCGAAGCGTCAGCCACATAGATGCTTCTGAAGTGTGGCCTCTGAGGTGCCACTGGATGGTGCGATGCACAACAGCGACCTGGGTGGATTTTGACAGCGAGGCAACCATGAGCAGATTTTGGCAGGACTTCCGCTACGCGGCGCGAGTGCTCGGTAAAAATCCTGGCGTCACTGCCATCATGGTGTTCACGCTCGCGCTCGCCATCGGCGCAACCACGGCGATCTTCAGCGTTGTCTATGGAGTTTTGCTCCGCCCTCTGCCCTATTCCGGCGCCGACCGCATCATGGCGATCTCTGAGGTGAACTCCCAAGGCCGGCTCTCGCGCCTCGCCGATCCGAACTTTGACGACTTTCGCGATCAAAGCCATAGCTTTCAATCCATCGCGAAGTACACGGCCGAGACTATTTCGGTTTCCGGAGGATCCACGCCGACGCGCACTCCAGTGGCTGCGGTAACGGCGCAGTTTCTCACCGTCTTAAGCGTTGAGCCGATCATGGGCCGTGACTTCACGGCCAGCGACAACCAGAAAGGAGCAGCGCCCGTCGCGCTCGTCAGCTATGGTTACTGGCGGCAATACCTCGGCTCCGCGCAGGACCTTTCGCAATCGCACCTGAAAATTAACAACGCGGTCTACTCCGTGATTGGCGTCCTGCCTTCGTCATTTCGATTTCCCGACGACGCAGAAGTCTGGCTTGCCGCCGATATCGGCGGCGAGAATCTAAGCCGCACGTCGCACAACTATTCTGCCGTGGGCCGGTTGAAAGATGGCGTATCCGTCGACCAGGCGCGCCAGGATATCAGCGCCATCGCGCGAAGAATCTACCAGGCGTCGAGTGAGAAGAATGATTATTTGCTCCGCGATGCAAAAGTAGTTCCGCTGCAGGAGTCCATCACCGGCACAGTGCGATCTCCGCTGCTGATTCTGCTGGGCGCAGTGGGATTCTTATTGCTCGTAGCCTGCGCCAATGTTGCGAACCTGCTGCTGGCGCAAGCCTCGGTGCGCGAGCGCGAACTTGCGATTCGCAGCGCGCTCGGCGCAGCCCGCGGCCGCCTGGTGCGCCAATTCCTGACCGAAGCATTTTTGCTCTCGCTGATCGGCGGAGTTCTTGGAGTGCTCGCCGCTCTGTGGGGTGTGGCTGCATTGGTGGCTCTGGCTCCGAGCGATTTGCCGCGCCTCGAAAGCGTTTCCGTGAGCGTGCCGGTACTGCTCTTTGCGTTCGTGCTCTGCACTGCGGTGGCTGTCGGCCTCGGTGCGTTTACCGCCGTGCGGGCCACGCGAGCCAATTTGAGGAATGGCCTTGAGGAAGGCGGACGCAGTCAGGCCGGTTCGCAAGGCAGCCAGCGCGTCGGTCGAGCGCTGGTGGCGGCGCAGATCGCAATCACGTTAGTTCTGGTGATCGGCGCGGGTTTGCTGGGACGCAGCTTGATGAAAGTCCTCGAGGTGGACCCAGGATTCCGCGTGGAGAAGATCGTCGCCATGGACGTCTCGCTGCCCTGGGAGAATATGTCGCAGCCTCGGCCGGACGATCCCAACGCGAAGTCAGCCCAGGGCATTTTCTTTTCGAACTTGATCGGCCGCCTCAAACAGATTCCCGGCGTGCGCAGCGTAGGAGCGGCCAGCGCTCTGCCCCTGACCGGCGGACTTCCCGACGGAATGTTTGTGCTGATGACGCAAAATGAAGTTCCCAAAACCGTCGACGGCTTCGATGCGCTGTGGAATCAGAAAGAACGCACTGGCGAAGCGGATTTCTGTGTCGCGACCGACGGATATTTCCAGGTGCTGGGAATTCCGCTGCTCCGCGGACGCATGTTCGACCAGCGTGACGCCGCGAGCGCGCCGCACGTGGCCCTGATCAGCGAATCGCTCGCACGCGATCGCTGGCCGCATCAAGACCCGATCGGCCACACCATTGAATTTGGAAACATGGATGGCGATATGCGCCTGCTGACGATTGTAGGCATCGTCGGCGACACGCGCGAATACGGCGTCGACCAGCCGTCGCGGCCCATCGTCTATGTGAATCTGTTCCAGCGCCCGCGCGCGGAGATGACAGTGACCATGCTGAGCGATGCCGACACGCGCCTGGTAACCTCGGCCGCGCGCGGAATCCTGCACGATCTCAATCCGCAAATCCCGCCGAGCTTCCAGACATTTCAGCAAGTCTATTCCGAGTCCCTGGGTTCGCGAAAATTCAACGTGATCCTGATCGGATTCTTCGGCATCACCGCGCTGTTGCTGGCGAGCGCCGGAGTGTTTGGCGTGATGGCGTACTCGGTGAGCCGCCGCACCCGCGAGTTCGGCGTGCGCGTCGCGCTGGGCGCCACTCCGCGCGACGTGCTGCGCATGGTTCTGGGGCAAGGCATGCGCACCATCCTGATCGGTGTGGCCATCGGAATCGTGGGCTCGTTCGCGCTGACGCAGACAGTGTCGTCGCTGCTCTTCGGCGTCAGCGCAACCGATCCACTCACATTCGCGGGCGTTACACTCTTACTGACCGCGGTGGCGCTGCTGGCTTGTTACATCCCCGCACGCCGCGCGACCAAGGTGGATCCGATGGTTGCGTTGCGCTATGAATAGCGAAGCACTTTCAGAATCAGAAAAGAAAGGATTCCGGCTAAGACTAACCCAATATGTTTCGTGATCTTCTCCAGGAAGCCTACGGCGCCATGCGGCACAATCGCCGCCGCACTGCGCTCACCATGCTGGGCATGGCCTGGGGCATTGCCACGGTCGTGATGCTCCTCGCCTACGGCGATGGTTTTGGCCAGGCCTGCGCCAACATCTTCGCCAACTTCGGCACCAAGCTGGTCATCGTGGTCCCGGACCGCACTTCCATGCAGGCCGGTGGACAAAAAGCCGGAGTCCTCGTCCGCTTCACCGAGGACGACATCGATACGCTCACCACCAACCTTCCCCAAGTCAGCCGCATCACTCCCGAAGTCGGCAAGCAATCCAGCGTGCAGTACGACACCCGGGTCTTCACCTGGCCCGTCACCGGCAACTATCCCGACGTGATGGAGATCCGCTCCCTCAAGCTGTCGCAGGGCCGCTTCTATAACATGGAAGACCAGGTGCAGCGCGCCCGCGTGGCCGTGCTCGGCTCGGAAGCCAAAGAAAAACTATTCTCCGGACGCAATGCTCTCGGCGAGCACGTCCGCGTCGACGGCCTCAGCTTCGAAGTCATCGGCGTCCTCAAGGCCAAAATGCAGGAAGGCAACGACGATATCAATCGCGTGCTCTACATCCCCTTCACCACCATGGGCGACTTGAAGAATACTCATTACCTCGATTCCATCTGGTTCACCTACCAGACTCCTCAGTACGAAGCCCTGGAGCAATCGGTTCGCACCATCATGGCGACGGAGCACAAATTCAACCAGACCGACCGCCAGGCCGTGCGAGTGTTCAACCTCATGATGCAAGTCCATCAGTTCGAAATCATTACGATCGGACTGAAAATTCTGATGGGTTTCATCGGTACGCTCACGCTCGGCATCGGCGGCGTCGGCCTGATGAACATCATGCTGGTTTCGGTGACGCAGCGCACCCGTGAAATCGGCGTGCAGAAGGCGCTGGGCGCGCCCCGCCGCTACATCCTGATGCAGTTTCTCGCCGAAGCTCTCACCATCACCTTCCTCGGCGGCGTGCTGGGAGTGATCCTGGCCTACGTGGTCGCGCTCTCCGTGGGCCGGCTCACCCTGTATAGCGCCTTCGCGAAGAACGGAGAAGCCGGCGACATCCGCCTCATCATCGCTCCCGGAACCCTGATCGCCTCCACGTTGATTCTCGGTTTTGTAGGATTGGTCAGCGGTATGATCCCAGCTTTCCACGCCTCGCGCCTTGATCCCATCGAAGCCCTGCGTCACGAATAGCCGCAAGCGCCCCATTGCAAGCACTACATTTATGATCAGAGTGAACGAATGGTTGGGGGAGCACAATGGAACAGCGCGTGAGCCTGATCACTCTGGGCGTGGCAGATTTGCAGCGCAGCCGCGAATTCTACGAGCGCCTCGGATGGCGCCGCTCCATGGCCAATGCTGAGGGCGTAGTATTTTTTCAGACCGGCGGCATGGCCCTCGCGCTCTATCCGCGCCATGAACTCGCCAAAGACGCGAATGTTTCCGCCCACGGCGACGGCTTCAGCGGAATCTCTCTGGCCTACAACGCCCGCACTCGCGCGGAAGTTGACGCGGTGCTCCACGAAGCCGAAGCCGCCGGCGCAAAACTCGTCAAGCCCGCCCAGGAAGCCTTCTGGGGCGGCTATTCCGGCTACTTCGCCGATCCCGACGGATTTCTCTGGGAGGTGGCCTGGAATCCATCCTTCCCGATCGCCGCGGATGGCAGCATCCAAATTCCCGAATAGTCCCCGGCCGCTGACCCCTGACCTCTGATTTTTTGACCCAGCCTACTTCGGCATCACCACAACTTCATCCTTCGGCATGGCATCGAGCGTGGATTTATCAATGCCGGGTGCCCCATTTCTCGCGTCCTTTGCGAGAAGTGGGGATTTTGACTTTAGACTTCTAACGATGCTTACTTCGGCATCACCACAACTTCATCCTTCGGCATGGCATCGAGCGTGGATTTATCAATGCCCAGGTGCGCCAGCACCAGTTCCGGTGGAGTATGCGTGAGCCATTCCGAGAGCGACAGGTCCTGATAAACGTTGCTCTTGAACATCTCCAGAAACTTCAGGTCGGTGTCGCCCGTGTTCTGCACGTAGTGCGGAAGCGTCTTCTGCACGTAGCCCACGTCTCCCGCCTGAAAGTCCATGGTGCGGGCGCGGCCCCCCGTGGCGAACACGGTCATTCGCCCCTGCCCGGCAATGTAGTACTGCCATTCGTCGGCGTTGGGATGCCAGTGCAGTTCCCGAATCCCTCCCGGATGCACGGTGACAATCGCCGCCGCGATCGTGGTGGAAACTTTGAATTTGCTGGAATCGACAATGCGCACCTCGCCGCCCTTGGTGCGCTTCGTCACGGCTTGTTGCGTGGTACGAAAAGCAAAATCCTGCGTGGATAATCCAAGCGAACCGCTGGTCGCTTTCAAGTCGTCCGCCAGCGGACCGGGAACCGCGGCCTGAAAAATAAACTTCTCCCGCCGCACCATTTTCTCCATCGCCTGTTCACTCACCCCAAAATTCTTGGAGAGCACGTCGTGCGGCGTGTGCGCCATCCAGTCGGTGAGCAGCACTGTCTCGTATTCGGAGAAGTTGCCGTCGTCGAACACCAGCAGAAACTCGCAGCCATCGGGATTCAGCCCCTGAATGGAATGTGGAATCCCTGGCGGAAAATACCACAGATCGCCTTCGCCCACGTCGCTCACAAAACTCTTGCCGTCGGCATCGAGCCCCGTGATGCGCGCGCTTCCGTAGAGCATGATGGACCACTCCGCGGCCGTATGCCAGTGCAGCTCCCGGATGCCGCCTGCCGTCAACCGCATGTCGACGCCGGCAATCGATTTCGAAACCGCCAGCTCCCGCACCGTGACCTCGCGCGACCATCCGCCTTCCTGCATGCGCTTGTGCGAAATTCCAAAGGGATACTTGAACGTCTGCACGCCGCCCGCATCCGTCTGTGGCGGCAGGAACGAGTCAGGGTTCTGGTTATCGATCGCGGGATTGCCCGGGCCGGGCGCGCTGGAATTTTTATCGCCCTTGACCGGGTAGGGCGGCTTCGAATCCTGCTGCGCGTTCTGGCCCGCGGCGTTCGCCGCCGAGAGCACGCCTGCCGCCAGCGCCGCCGACCCTACACCCAGGAATCCGCGCCGCGAAAACAAGTCCTTCCTGGAATCAACGCTCGTCCCGTCAACGCTCGTCCCGTCAACGCCCGTCGTATCGCGGCTGGTTGCATCGTCACTTTTCGGATCGAAGCTCATAGATCCTTCCTTGGCACTTTTCTTCGGAATCAGTTTTCTTCGGAATCCGCAAGACCAGACTTCCCGGCTGCGGCTCCGGAGCAGGGCCAAACGATAAGACACCCGCGCGGTAGTGTCAATCCTCGCGCGTCATCCTCGCCATCAGCAGAATCACCAGCAGAATGCCGCCTGAGCGAAGTCGAAGGGGACCTTACGGAACCTTTGAAGCGGCATGGTCGCCGGCAAGGCCGCCCTGGCCCTTCACCCTTCCCGCTCCAGGTGGTATGTTCGTTTCATAAGCTTTAGCGCTGCCTCCAGGAGTGTTCTTGCCCCAGTCCCCCATCCAGTGTGCGTTCCTGGCATGCATAGCCTCGACGGTACTGCTGGCGCCCTGCCGGGCTGCGGCGCAGGATTCCGGGCGCAGCGACGTCTCTACGTCTGTCGCCCGGGTGAACAGTGTCCAGATTGTGCACGAGCATGGCGTCCCGGCTCTTCAGATTCTGTCCACACACCCCATCGTGCCCGTCATCCAGACCCTCGACTCCCCGGCGCGCCTGGTGGTCGATCTGCCCTACGCGCGATTGGGCCAGGTGCAGAAGCACATTCCCGTAAAGGAGGAAGGAATCGCGGCGATCCGTACCGAACAATACCGGCGGCAGCCTCCGGTGACGCGCATAGTCGTGGACTTGTCCGGACCCTACGGGTACACCTGGGACGCAGCTGGAAATCGCCTGATGATCCGCCTGAAGCCGCCCGGGGGCTCGAATAACGATTCGGACAGTGATGCGAATAGTGATGCGAATGCCGGCCAGGGCACTGCACTCCCGCCACTCTCTGCCCCCACTCTGTCCACGGCGAGTGCGCCCGCGGTCGTGCCCGTGTCCGGCGGCCCGGGGACGGTGGTGCTGGCCGGAAGCCGCATCGGCGCGGGAGCTTCGGTGAAGGCCGGCTCCGAAACCGCTGTTCTGTCGTTGTCTCGCGGAGGTGAGATACGGGTTTGTCCCGGCACCACGGTTTCGGTGACTCCGTCAAAAAGCAAACATGAACTGATGCTGGGCATGAGCAGCGGCGCGATCGAGGCCCATTACTCCCTGGACGCCGCCGCCGACTCCGTGCTCACTCCCGATTTCAGAATCCTGCTGGCTGGGCCGGGCGAATTTCACTATGCCATCAGCGCCGACTCGCACGGCAATACCTGCGTGCGGGCACTGATGGGTAACACCGCTTCTGCGATTGTCTCGGAACTCATGGGAGACCGCACCTACCAGGTGAAGCCCACCGAGCAGGCCGTGTTTCGCGCCGGACGAATCGACAAAGTGGACTCCGACGTTCCCCTCGAATGCGGCTGCCCGCCGCCCGTGCCGGCGAATACGCTGCGCGCCAATACGCCCGTCCCCGCGTCTGAGTCGGAGCTCTCGGCGAAGGCGACGCTGGGCAGCGCCTCCAGTCCGGCCGAAAACGCCTCTTCCGCCGCAATGTTGTCGCACGGTCCCGAAACCGATCCCTTGCCGCCGTCGCAACCCGGCGACGTCCACATCCAGGTCGACGCGCCGTTGGTTTTCAGCGGCAGGAAAAAGGCCGTGGGTCCGCCGCCCATGCTCGTGAATGAGGTCGCCAGTCTCCCGCTGGAAGACTCCTCCCGCCAGGTTCGCCTCGAGACCGTGGTCGAACCACCGAGAGATAAACACCCACTCCTGCATCGTCTCAAGCGATTCTTCGCCGCGGTCTTCGGCTAAGGCAACTCGCGTAGCGACAGCCGCCTCGGCTGTCCGGTTTGCCCGAGGTCCAAGGTCCGCCGTCCATCCCAACCTAGTCCCGGTTGATGACCCGCCGCAGCGGCTCCACTTTTTCGCGAACCGCGTCTTGCAAATTTTCCGCCAGATCGACGCCGCGTTTGGCAACGTCACGTACCCGGTCGCGGGCGTCACGCGTGCGATCCTTGGCCTCGTCGGCCCAATCCCCGACCGTGTCCCTGGCATCGTCGTAGCCTTTTTTCAGATCGCGGCGAAACTGCTTGCCCGTCTTGGGCGCCAGCAGCAACGCAGCCAGCGCGCCGGCTCCCAGTCCGATCAGCAGGAACGTCACTGCCGTGCCAGCGTGGCTGTCTTCCGAAGATTCATATTTTCCCAATCGCATAAGACCTCATTCTGCCCGGCAGAATTCACTGCCAGGCTCAATTGCGGATAACGGCTAATATCGCTACTCACCCAATTCTAGTCCTGCACCAGGCTGGCGGCACAATCCGGGAAAGACGGTAGTCTTAAATTTGTGCTTATGGGAGAAGATCGCGGCCGGGCAACGCCGGTTTCCTTTCCCCCGCAGCTCCGTGTAAAATAACGCTTTAGCCCCGGTAACGGCGGAATTGTGGCCTGCCCGTCTTCCGCTGAGTCTGGCCGCTGGCTCTAGCAATCTGCACTCGTCACCAAGGAGATTTCTTCACGCGATGTCGATCCCTGCCACCCAGATGCGTCCCGGCATGATCATCAAGCACAACAATGATCTGCACTCCGTGTTCAGCGTCGAACACCGTACGCCCGGCAACCTGCGCGCCTTCATCCAGGCCAAGCTGCGCAACCTGCGCACCGGCGCCATGTTCGAGCATCGCTTCCGCTCGCCCGACCCCATCGAGAAGGTTGCCGTCGACGAAGTCGACATGCAATTTCTCTACGCCGACGGCGACAGCTATTACTTCATGGATACGGCCAACTATGAACAGACTTACCTGTCCAAGGAAATTCTGGGCGACGCCGTGGAGTACCTCATCCCCAACCTCGAAATCAAAGTCGAGTTTTTCGACGGCAAGGCCGTAGGCATCGAGCTTCC
>JBEKDY010000149.1:0-10855 GCA_050014115.1 Candidatus Sulfotelmatobacter sp.
CACGAGCCCCCGCTCGCTCTCGTGCAGCGTGAGCAATACGTCTGGTACCAGAAAGGCGGCCAGATCCTCTACACACTCGCCGACTACATTGGCGAAGACAAACTCAATCTCGCGCTCCACAATTTCCTCATGCAGTACCGCTACGCCAACGCCAACAACCAGGTCGACGCCCACGACAATCCCCATGCCGGCAACAGTTTCGACGTCCCCTACCCCGACACGCGCATGCTGGTTGACGCCATCCGCGCACAGACTCCGCCCGAGTACCAGTACCTGGTCGATGACGGCTTCAACCGCATCGTCCTCTACGACAACAAAGCCGTCACCGCTACTTCGCAGAAGACTTCCGACGGAAAGTACAAGGTCACGCTGGATGTGCAGGCACGCAAGATGCAGGCCGACGGCAACGGTGCGGAAACGCCCATGCCTCTTGCCGATTACATCGAAATCGGCGTCTTCAGCGGAAAGAAAGATGAGGAGAAGCCGCTCTATCTGAAGAAAGAGAAATTCACCGAGGAGCACAAAACCTTCGAGATCATCGTCGATCAGCAGCCCACGCTAGCCGGCATCGACCCCTACAACAAGCTCATCGACCGCAACGCCGACGACAACATGATCCCGGTCACCAAGCAATGAGAGTGACGAGTACTGGAAGCACGCGGTAACGTGCAAGAGCGGCGCTTTCAGCGCCGCGTAGGGCATCCAGGATGAATGCGGGCTTCAGCCTCCGAAGCCCTCTCTCGCGTCCAGCGGCAAAAGAATTATTGTCACTCTCTACGGAATCAGTTGATAGCTCACAAACGCCACCTGCTTGCTGTCAGGCGACCACGACGGAACATTGATCGTCCCTTGCCCGCCAAACAGTTTCGCGAGAACGGTAATGTTGTTGTCGCTAAGCGACATCAACCGCAGCATCACATCCTTGTTCTCAGGATGCCCCGTAACGCTCTTGTCATAAGTGAGAAACACCATCCACTTCCCGTCGGGCGAGATATGCGGAAACCAGTTGTTGAAATCGTCGTGTGTCACCTGCTCCTGCTCGCTTCCATCCGCATGCATACGCCAGATTTGCATATGCCCGGTGCGCTCGGAATTGAAATAAATATATTTCCCGTCCGGCGAATACTCCGGCCCGTCGTCCAGTCCCTTAGCGGTAGTGAGCCGAGTCTCGTCGCCGCCGGCCGCCAGAATCGTATAGATATCAAAATCACCGTCGCGTTGTCCCACGAAGGCCAGCGTCTTGCCATCCGGCGACCAGCCATGCCAGTACGAAGGTGATTTCTCCGTGATCCGCCGCGGTGTCCCGCCTGTGATGGGCACAACATAAACCCGCGAGCCACCATCTCCCTGCGAATTGTCGCTGATAGCCAGCCACTGCGCGTCCGGCGAAATTCCGTGGTCATTATTGCAGCGTGTGGCGAATCCGGTATCAATCACTTCCGGATTGCCCCCGCTAACCTTCAGCCGCTCAATGCGTCCGTTCCGGTTGAAAAGAAACGCTGTTCCATCCTGCGTCCAGTTCGGAGCCTCGAGCCGTTCCGGCGCAACGTAAACCACACGCCGGTCAGTCGAACTGATGGTCACTGTCTCCAGCGTGCTGAAATGTTGCGCCCATCCTGCAAACGGCCCTAACTCGCTGACTTCCACGTTCGAAAAAACCGCTTTCTCGATCACATCCTGATCATGCGAGCAAACTCCGATGCCAACATAGAACGACCCCTCGATGGGAACCCGCGTCGAACCTCCCGCCATGTGCAGCTCTTTGCCCGGGCCCGCCAGAAACATGTAAACGTATTGCCCGCGCTTCTCAATCCGCAGCTGGGTGGGACCCGACATGCTCGACTGAATCTCGTGCGTAATCGCGCCCTTCGCGTCGCGATACTGCAACGAAGTGAGCCCGCTGCCGTGCAGCGCAAGATCGGCATAAACGGAATCCGCGTCCAGACTCTGCCGGATCATCAGCACTGCCTTGCGATGTTCATTCTTGCCCTGCCCTACAAACGAAATGTTCGCCCCGAGCGCCACATCGCCCGTAACTTTCTTCCACACAAACTGAAAAGCGTCCGCCGCCAGCCACATGTTTTCACCGCTGCCGGCAATGGTGTAAGTGCCGTGTTCCGCGTCGAAATTAACCGATCCCGGATGCAACACCGTCCCCACATCGCCGTGATCCTGGAACGCGCCAATCGACGCGCCCAGGGAAGATTTTTCCTGCGCCCCGGCAAGGGCCGATGCGAGCACCACGCCCAGGCAATAAACGATCCACGGCTTCGCGATGATTTTCATTTGGTTTCAGAAACCACAAAGGCTGGTGCCGGGAGGGGGAATCGAACCCCCAAGGGCCGAAGCCCGGCGGATTTTGAGTCCGCTGCGTCTGCCAGTTCCGCCATCCCGGCGCTTCGTGGAAGTGGTTGATTTTACAGCCTGTTCTCTGTTTCTATTCCTTCTTCTCCCAAACAACAAATGCGAAACTGTGTAACAAGGTGTGGCGCCTTTCGAGGATTTGCACAGCCCAAACTCATTTTGCCGATGAAATGCCGCGCTTCGTTCTCGGGCTTAGATGCCCATCCTAAAAAGGGGGCGCACGTACGGGATTCTACCACTATTGTCAGCGAATCCGATTTGGCCCGACAGTTAAACCGCTCCCTTCGCTTCTTTAAAGGCTGTTTCTGGATAACTTCCACCTTGCCGGCCACGCATCGACGGCAGCTAAGGGAATAAAGAATATAATTCCCCCCACAATCTCATGGCCCTTGCTGCCGGAATGATTCTTGGCCAATGCGAAATCCACTCACCCCTGGGTGCGGGTGGAATGGGCGAAGTTTACCGCGCGTTTGACACCCGATTGAATCGCGAAGTTGCGATCAAGGTGCTGCCTGAGTCGGTAAGCGCCGATCCAGAGCGCTTGCGCCGGTTCGAGCAGGAAGCGCGGGCTGCCGCGGCGCTGAATCATCCCAACATTCTCGCGGTTTACCAGATGGCGACGCACGAGGGTGCATCGTACATGGTTACCGAACTGCTCGAGGGCGAGACGCTGCGTGAGCGTCTTATCCGTGGGGCGATACCGTTGCGCACCGCAGTTGATTATGGATCGCAGATTGCCCGCGGCTTGGCGGCAGCCCACGACAAAGGCATCGTTCATCGCGACCTAAAACCGGAGAATCTGTTCCTCACGAGAGATGGGCGAGTCAAGATTCTCGACTTCGGCCTGGCCAAGCTTACGCTCGTTCACACCGCATCGGAGGATGAAAAGACTGTCACGCTGCAGGCAACCGAACCCGGCGTGGTGATGGGGACGGTGGGTTACATGTCTCCGGAACAAGTGCGGGGACAAGTGGCCGACCATCGTTCTGACATTTTTGCCTTCGGCACGATCCTTTACGAGATGGTGACGGGCAAGCAGACATTCCGCAAGCCGACGTCAGCGGAAACCATGACCGCGATATTGAACGAGGATCCGCAGTCCGTCGCGCAGCTTGCGCCGAGCACGCCGCCTGGTATACAGCGCGTAATACACCGCTGTCTGGAGAAGAATCTAGAGCAGCGTTTCCACTCCGCCCACGACCTAGCCTTCGCTCTGGAAGCGATGTCTGATTCAGCCATCTCCTCCGCGAATCGGCCGCCACTGCAAAGGGAAAAGGCGAGTAGTGTCAGAACCTCAATCCTCGGAGCGACGTCCGCTGCAGTCTTGGGAGCGCTCGTACTAGCGTATTTTTGGACGCGGCCTGAAGCGATACCGAAGGTCTCAGACTACGTCCAGCTCACGCATGACGGCCAGCGGAAGCAGTTGGTCGCAACCGACGGTTCCAGGCTTTACCTCCAATTGGGTACAGACCTTGCCCACGCCGTCGGCGCGATTGCGGTTTCGGGCGGTGAGCCTACACGCATTCCCACACAATCGCCCGACATGGTCCCAGCAAGCCTGTCGTCGAATGGGTCTGAGCTTCTACTGATTGACGCGAAGGGCGACCCGCCCTCGGGCCCGCTCTGGAGTCTGCCTGTTCTTGGTGGCTCGCCTCGCCGGTTAGGAGACACGGAGGGGAACGCTGCTGCGTGGTCGCCTGGCGGCACGATGCTCGCGTACGTCAATCACGCCGACTTGTTCCTGGCAAAGGCCGACGGTAGCGAATCCCGTAAGCTCATCACAATGAAGGATACTGCTGTGATCGACAATCCCGTCTGGTCTCCCGACAACGCGCATTTGCGATTCGCAGCCTGGGATAACGTTCGGAACATGAGCACGCTGTGGGAAGTTTCAGTGGATGGGACGGGCTTACACCGCTTGCTTCCGGGCTGGAACAAACCGAGCGACCGGCAGCGCTGTGGCAAGTGGACAGCAGATGGAAAATACTTTGTCTTTGGTGCGCGCGGCCAAATCTGGGCTCTGCCGCGAAAGGCCGATTTCTTTGGCTCCGAAACAAAACCAATCCAGGTGACTTTCAGTCCGCTGACGTTGGACACACCGCTTCCGAGCAAGGACGGCAAACAGCTATTCGTGGTGGGCAGAACTTTCCGCGGACAGTTGGTGCGATACGACTCGAAGTCTGGCGAGTTCTCGCCATTTCTAGGAGGCATCTCCGCCGAGTACGTTGACTTCTCGAAAGACAGCAAATGGGTCGCCTACGTCTCGTATCCCGAAGGCACACTGTGGCGCAGCCGTGCGGACGGGAGCGAACGCCTGCAATTGAGCTATCCTCCCGGTTATGCCGCAAACCCTCGCTGGTCGCCCGACGGCAAGAAGATCGTATTCTTTGAAATGCTGACCGATAAGCCAGCGAGAATCGTTGAGGTTTCCGCTGACGGAGGCAGCCCGCAGCAATTAATGCCGGACGATCCTATATCGCAATGGGACCCGAACTGGTCGCCGGATGGAAGCAAGATTGTTTTCGGTGGTACTTCCGAGAGCGCTGCGTCGACCATCTCTATCCTCGACCTGGCCAGTCACAAGGCTTCGCCCCTGCCGGGATCGGACGGGTTATACGGCCCCCGCTGGTCACCGGACGGTCGCTACATCGAGGGTTTGTCGGCTGATGAAACAATCGTTTTTCTCTTCGATTTTCAGACCCGGAACTGGACGCAGCTTGCCAAAGGCGGCTTCGCCTGGCCCAACTTCTCGAAGGACTCGCAATACCTCTATGTTCTGTCTGGTCATGGAGGCAGTTCCGTGCTAAAGATTCGGCTGAACGACGGTAAGGCAGAACAGGTGGCAGACCTGAAGAACTTTGTTTATGCCGGCCACTTTAGCGATTCTTCGCTGTCCCTCACTCCCGACGACTCACTATTGCTGATCCGCGATGCCGGAACTTCCGACGTCTACGCCCTCGACTGGGAAGAGCCGTAAACAGCACTTCGGGGGGCGGCTGCTCTGCCTGAACGCTAGCGATCCAAAGGCAGTTTGCAAGCGGCGCCCACGTTATAATCACAGGCACTCATGGCCCTCGCTCCCGGGAAAAAGCTCGGCCCGTATGAAATCCAGTCACCGCTGGGTGCAGGCGGCATGGGCGAGGTGTACCGCGCGCGCGATACACGGCTGGAGCGCAGCGTGGCGGTTAAAGTCTTGCCTGCTCATCTTTCGGACCGGCCGGAAGCTGGAGAGCGCTTCGAGCGCGAGGCGCGGACGATCTCTTCTCTCAACCATCCCAATATCTGTCATCTGCTCGATGTCGGCGAGCAAGATGGTGTGCGTTATCTCGTCATGGAGTTGCTCGAGGGCGAGACGCTGGCCGACCGTCTGCGATGCGGTCCGATGCCTCTCGATCAGGTGCCGCGTTACGGCGCGGAGATTGCGGAAGGCCTGGACGTCGCTCACCGCCGGGGTGTGGTACATCGGGATCTGAAGCCCGGCAACATAATGCTCACCAAGACAGGCGCCAGGCTGATGGACTTCGGATTGGCGAAGGAAATGAGCACCGTGAAACCGGTGTCGGCTGAGCTGACCGCGACGATGACGGGTTCGCACGCGACTCCGCTGACCCAGCAGGGAACGATCGTCGGCACATTCCAGTACATGGCGCCCGAGCAAGTCGAAGGCAAAGAAGCCGATGCGCGAAGTGACATTTTCAGCCTGGGGGCCGTGTTGTACGAGATGATCGGCGGCAAGCGGGCGTTTGAAGGCAAGACGGTCGTCTCGGTGGCAGCCGTGATTCTCGAAAAAGAGCCGGCGCCGATCCGCACGCTGCAACCAGAGACTCCCCCGGCGCTAGAGCGTGCGATCAAGAAGTGCCTGGTGAAAGATCCGGATGCGCGTTGGCAAAGCGCGGGCGATCTGGCCAGCGAGCTGAAGTGGATTGCGGAAGGCGGGGCGTCCGCGGATGTACAGACAGCGTCGCCGGGTGCTGCTCGGAAGTCGTTGTTTTTTGCCTGGGCATTGGCAGGGGTAGCCTTGGCCGCGGCGATTGTGTTGGCGTTCTTCCACTTTGGCGCGCACGAGGCAACGCCGGTCGTCCGCACCTACGTGGCTATTTCGTTACAGCGCTGCCCGAACATCTCGACCGTTACTCACCCCGCCATGTGACGAAGCGCGAGCTGCTCGGCCTTGCCAACATTCGAGACAAAGAGCTATTGCATGTCTGCCACGCGCTCGCGTGTGATATGCAGGACGAGAACGAGAAGCAACGGCGGCACGAGCTGAACTGCACGACCTTGCTCCATGAAGACGGCGATACGTTCTACTGGGATGACAACCATGAAGTCGCAATCCAGCCCCCAGTGCCGCCGACGTTCAAACCGGATTATGCAGGCGCTGTTGCGGTGCTGGTGAAGGATAAGGCGCTTCGGGCCGCCCTGCCTGTGCGTGTTTGCCGGACGCTGGAAATGGTCCTGCGCAAGTTGGCTGCCGGAGTAGATGCCGCTGAGATCGTTCCCACCGTAGCAGAGGGCATCCACCAGAATGAACGCACGGTGAAACGTCACTTGGCCGCAGCCAGAAGGACGGCGACTAACATGGACAGCAGCTCGTCGAAGTTAATGGCCGTGCTTGCGAGCCACGTTCTGCCCGACAGGCCAGTGAACGCGCTGGCTGAATCCGAGGCGATGAAGTCTCCTTACGTGAACTGACATGGCCGCCCGTCCGGGCGTGGTCTGCAACAAAACGGAATTTGTGATCTCGCTAGGCGGTTAGTTCTTATGGGCGCAGTTCAGCTCCAGGGTAAGGCCCTCCGTGCCGGGACGAACGACTTGGTCCAATGGGGCGCAACCGACTTTCTTTACCTGCATCCGCACCTCGCTGGGGAACGGGGCAGCCAAGCCCATCCGGAAGTTACCGTTGTCGTCCGTGAGATTTGTTTCGGTCCTGCCAGCTAGGCTAATGCTTGCGTGGCTCAAGCCGACGTTCGCGGAGGAGTCAACTATTCGACCTGCCAGGATGTTTGATCCTGGCTTGGTGTGTGGCGTGGGCGGCGGGCTTTTCAGCGGTTCGAGTCGGAGTTCTTCGTTCGCGGTCGAACTGCTCACAACGAAATCCTTTTCCAGTGGTTGGTAGCCGTCAACATGAACGTATAGGCGGCCATGTGTATCCGGCTTAACCTCACCCAGATCAATGAACACATTACCGCTGCTGTCCGCAAATTTTTCGATAGAGCCGTTTGCCGAGTCGAGTGCCACGCTGACCCGAGCGTCTGGCACAAACTCCTTCGTGTGAGCGTTCATCACACGCCACCTCAGAACGACATCCCGCGACGAAGCAGCTTTGCTCCAGGGACCATACTGAAAGTACGCGACCGTGATCGCTGAGACTGCCCCAATCAACGCAACCGCGATCGCGGTCTTCACACCATGCTTTTTTGGGGAGCGGCCCTTATCCGGTGCTCCTGGCAGGGGCTCCATTGAGACGTCGGGCATTCGCATTGCGACCCTCGGCTCCGTGTTGATCTGCTTGTTGTTGCGGGACTTTAGGGAGCCTAACGTAGGCACTCTCGATGTAAGCACTCTTATCGCTCCCAACCCAGCGTTCACTTCCATGCGTACTACATTCATCCCCGGACTTTCTTGTGTCCCACTGGCTGCCGGAGCCTCAGGCGTCCCAGGAGCAGGCGGCGGCGGTGGATCATCATCGAACGTTGCGGTATTGCGCGGCACGTATGCCACGCATTCGGTCTTCAGACTACGTTGCCCGTGAAGTACATCTTCCCATTGCAACTCGACCAAGACGGTGAGTTTGCCCGAGCGCAGTGGGGTCAACAGAAACGTGCAAACTTGGCTGTCTTCCTCGGGTGGTACGAATATGTTTTTCTTTTGAGACGGCGGAGAGAAGTCGGGTGATGTGAGCCGCACGGTCACCTTGAGCGCCTCCGCCCGACCGTCGCGACCCCGTGGGAAGGTTACTCTGAATGGTTTTGAACGAACATCTTCTGGCCCAGCTTCGGAATCTTCGTCCGCCAACACCGTGCCGACCAACCCCTTTGACTCCGGAAGGCGAATGAGTACGAGCAACTGCGTTACTTGATCCTTGACGATGCGGCTGGGTAATGCCGCATCCAGTACACGTGGCTTGGGGACGTATGTATCCTGTAGTTTGACCGCTACCGGGGCGGGTGCTATACCGCTCTCGGAAGGTCGAAATCTCTGCACAGTCTCACGAATGTTGCGCGCGATATCTGCCAACGCTTCATCTTGATTTGACCAGGTCGTTACTGCTTTGGCATCTCGCGGCAGAGCTTGCAAATGTGCGAATGGTGCCGTCGTCCAGTCCACAGGGCGCAAGATAATCGGAATCACGATGGCTTCGTGCCGGGCGTGACGCTCCAGAGCCACTCTCATCTCAACGCCATAGCAATAATCCGAAGCCAAAAAATCTGAGCTTATCAGTAATAGGATGATCTGCGCCGAATGCACATGTGCATCGATCTCGTCCTTCCATGAGCCCCCCGCGCCAATCCGGCGATCATGCCACCCGACAATCAATCCGGTGCGCTGCAGCAGTGCGAGATTCTTCTCGATCTCATCGCGGAGCTTCTCGTCCTGGTGAGCGTAAGAATAAAAGACTTCAAGCGGCATAGGCTTTCTCCGGGGAAGGTTGAGCCAAGGCCCAGCGGGGGAAAAGGAACATTACCGCCGTATGCGCTCGTCAGTCAATAAGGAAAAGCTGTCCATCCACGCAACTCCCTGCACTTCGTCCCCATGACGCAAAGGAACATCCCACGAACTGACACGACCGCAATCGAATACGACGACAGCGAGCCCGAGAACGCACACGCCGTATTCGCGAGCGTGTCCTAGTCAAATACGGCGGTAGGTGCCAATGCCCAGGCTGCGGAATCACGCAGTATGAATTCCTCGTGATTGACCACGTTAAAGGTGGCGGGACCAAGGAACGCCGGGAGAAGAAGTTCCACAACGTGCAAGCGTTCTACAGTTTCCTGGACAAGCACAAGAAGTCGCCCAAGTATCAGATCCTCTGCAACAACTGCAACGCAGCAAAAGCCTTCTACGGCGGCTGCCCGCACGCCAACATGCCCACGCCGATTCCAGTCATGGTCACCTATAGCGGCAAGATTGAGATGCAGCCACGGCCATCGATCTTCATGGCAGTGCAGCCCATCGCGCCATCACTGCGAGTGAATTAACCTGCGACCTTCCGCGCCCATTTCCGATCCACTCTCCCCCGAAGCAATCAATCGCCGGTTTGTTCATGCTGACTTGGCCATGTGTCTGGCTCGATGGATTCTGCGGTCGTGGGCATCATTAGATCCCCAGCAGCGGGCTGTCCTGAGCTACGGCCAAAACGGTGGTGCCGTGGGGAGTGGGCAGGTGGGATTCGCCGTGCCGCTGGTGAGCCTGCTCGAAGCGATTGACGTACTGCGGCGGCACCCAGAGCCGGAAGACTCGCATTACACCGAAGAGTAGATGTTATGCTGGTGGTGCTAATCCCCCGGTTGCGGGCGTGTGTAGTTCCGCCCGCCGCTTGAAAGCCCCGCCCTGATAAGCAGGACGAGACACAGAAGGCGAATCGAAATTCCCGCAGATGAAGTCTTACTGAAGGCTGCCCAGGAGCGCGCAGGTGTGATCGTCGAATTGTTTACGCAGGCTTTCTTGCGCGTCCGAAGTCTTTGTGAAGCCGTCTAGCGGGACGTTGAAGGTTCTCGCGCAGTGAGTGCAGACGCCCACGGTTGCTGCGGTTCCGAGCTTGACCACGCGAAGGGTGCGCTTTGCCATAAATGGGCGTCAATCCTTCGCGATCGCTCGCCGGTCTTGATGCGGGTCTGTGCGAGGCTGGCCGCTGTTCAACTCACATCTCTCTCCGGGCGCGGCTCCGCAAGTGGGACAGCGAACGGCGAGTATCTTCCCGACGAGGTATAGTTCCTTGGTCATGCGGGGACGATCATGCCTGATAAAAGGCGTTAAGACTGCTCAAGATTGACCAGTATTGCGTACGGCCTGCCGCTCAACCGGGCCATCCGATCCTTCGCGGCCAAGCGCCGGTCGCGATGTGGGTGGGTACGTGGTTCGCCGCCGACAAGTTGGCATCCTTCTTCGGGACCGGCATTGCAGGTTGGACACGGAATGGCGAGTATGGCTTTTAGGCTAATTTCCCTTTTCATACGGGAGACATCGTGCACCACACCCCTGGTACTAGACTGTTCAAAATTGAACACAATCGGGCCGAACCGGCCGCCGTGCCTGCGCTGATGCCCCGATTTTAAGCTGTCGGCGAATCAAGACGTTTCGGCTTGCCGCCTGGCAAACCGAGCACAGTCGTGGTTGTCGAAAGCTTCCTGTACTTCCGTCGGCGGCGTGCCCAAGAGCGTAGGACGGGAGCCGGGCAGAATCCAATTACACGCCCGGCAGGCCCACGCAGCAAATGTAGCATTCTCCAGCCACACCAGCGCTCTCGGCATAATCAGGATACGAAGTCTAC
>JBEKDY010000150.1:0-12202 GCA_050014115.1 Candidatus Sulfotelmatobacter sp.
AGCACGTTTGCTTACCTTTCTGGCGTCCCGCCCACGCGCGCGGTCTCGGTGACGATGCCGTTGAGGCTTGAGTCATGGAGCGTGCCCTTTGGCCTGCTTCCGATTTTCGAGATGAACCTGCCCGAAGGCGCACTGCGGGAGCGGCTCCGCCTTGCCTTTGCGAAAGCCACCGGCACCTTCGACGAATTCGACCTGCTGTCCATTGTCGGTCGCTCGCAGATCGGACGCATCCGCTATACCGGCGACAAGGAACACCTGCACGAGGACGTGCCCTTCCAGTCAGTGGACGAGATTCTCGAACGCAGGCGCGGCGGCGACCTCTTCCGCTACCTGCTGGAGAAATTCGCGTCCTTCTCCGGGATCAGCGGCGTGCAGCCCAAAATCCTGGTGCGCGACGAAAAGGCTTTCGCCGAGATGGAGCATACGGGACACCGCCTCTCGCAAAGCTACAAAGGCGCGACCCACATCGTGAAGATGTGGGAGGCCAACGAATATCCGCAACTGGCAGCCAACGAGTATTTCTGCCTCACCGTGGCGCGCAAATACGGACTCGACGTGCCCCCTTACCGCCTAGCCGAGGACGGCATGGCGCTGGTCATTGACCGTTTCGATCTGCGCATGGACGGGACCTATTGCGGATTTGAGGATTTCTGCGTGCTGAACGGCCGCAGGACCGACGAGAAATATCGCGGCAGTTACGAGGCCTCGGTCATGAAGCGATTCGGGCAGTTTGCAAACTCGACGCATGTGGGCGAGGACATGGAAAAGCTGTTCGTCCTGATTGCCATGAATTGCGCGCTTCGCAATGGCGACGCGCATCTGAAGAACTTTGGGATTGTTTATGACGACGTTCAGGGAGAAGCGAGACTCGCACCTGTCTATGATCTTGTGACTACGTCCGCCTATCTGCCGAAGGACAGCATGGCGCTGACCCTTAATGGCACAACGAAATGGGCGAGCACGAAGGAATTGCAGCGTCTGGGCGAGACGCGGATGGGAGGAACTCCTTCACGCGTCCGGCAGATACTCGAACGCGTAGAAGCTGCAATTGCGGACACCTCAAAGGATCTGCAAGCCTACATTAAAGCGCACGCGGAATTCATGGAGATAGGCAATCGCATGCTCCAGCAATGGGAGGAAGGTGTCGCGCTTTCGCTTAAGGCGGCCTGAGCAAACCTCCTGCTCTTCGGCGATTACTACTTCCGAGTGGCCGACCATCCACCCGGAACACGAACCAATAGCTCCTCGATGAGCGCATTGGCCTTGTGGCAACCGTTCAGAACAGATTCCCTTACAGAACCTGGCGGTTCGGTATCAAGCGGCGCTCATCTCAACAGCTTTGCCCTGTCTCAGGGCCTTGATGTTACACATTGGCCTCCGACTTCAGCTGGCGTTTAGCTAAGGCTCACTTATTTGGATTGGGGTTGTATACTTCGGTCTGTTCGTACTATCGGGCCCCACGACAAATGTGAGGTGGGGAGGGTACAGTCCTAGCCTTAGCCAGCTTAGAACATCGGAATCGACTTGTGTTGCCACGGGTCGTGGTCGGCTATTTCACAGACAAGCGAGGGAAGCATGGGCATCGCAAACGTTATCGTTCCCTACAGCCGAATTCAGGAAGCGTACCAAAGAGATCCCGGACGAATTGAAGAAGCGGTTGATACGGGAACTGCTGAAGCCTCTGCGGGTAACCCGCTAGAGCGCGCTCGATTGCTGGCCGCGTGGAACAATGCCCTCGGCGACCTTCGCGCCGACGACAAAGGCGAGTCGGTGATGTCTTCGCCACAAAATGCGCTCGCATCGCGGTTGCAAACGGTGCTGGCTCAGCGCGCGCTGGAATTCGGCAAGCTGCAGGTTGCGCGTCCGGCGCGCATGGTGAAGACGGCGCAGGGTGAAGTCCACCTTCCAGAAATTCTCGAAGTCAAGTTCGACAACCAGGATTTTTGGGGCTGGTTGAAGATGTCATGGAAGCTGATCTTCAAGCCCACGCCGCACGCCTGGATCGCTCCGCCGGAAACGCCCGAAACAATCGCCGATGACGCCACGATCGCCATTTTCAGCGACTGGGGAACCGCGTTATACGGAGCTCCCATTATTGCTAAGTCAGTTGCCGGGCTCGCACGCTGCGATGTGGCGCTGCATCTAGGCGACACTTACTATTCCGGCTCCGACGACGAAATCCGTGACCGGTTAGTAAAAGACTGGCCTAAATGCGGTTCGAAGACCGTAAGCCGGATTTTGAACGGCAATCATGAAATGTATTCCGGCGGCGTAGGGTACTTTGATGCATTCGCGAAAGCGCCATTCAACCAGAAAGCGAGCGCATTTGCCATGCAGAACGCGAACTGGCTGCTGGTCTGCCTGGATACGGCGTATGTTGATTTCAACTTAGACGAAGTCCAAATAAGGTGGTTGAAGAAGTTACTCGCAGCGGCTTCGGACCAGCAGAAAGTCATTCTGCTTTCGCATCATCAGCCGTTTTCGCAGCTCGATTCGCAGGGTCCTAACCTGCAGTCTGCCTTGGCGGATGTTCTCAGCAGCAAGCGAATCCACGCTTGGTTTTTCGGACACGAACACCGGCTGGTGCTCTATGAGGCCCATGCGCAGTGGGGCCTTAAAGCGCGCTGCGTCGGCCACGGAGGATTCCCTGCGTTCCGCGACCATCTTATTGGTGGCGGCGGACCGGCAACGCAGTTCATTTCACTTTCTGCGAAGCCGGGTGTTCCGGCGGCGCAAGTGCTCGACGGGCCTAATCCTTTCGTTGAGGATGACCCGCAGCGATACAGTCCTCACGGATTTCTCACACTTGAGTTCAATGGTCTGCAGGCGTTCGAGACTTACTATTCACCGGACTATCGGGTGGTCAGAAAAAAGACAGTCTTGTGAGGCCCCATGGACGACAGTCTTGACCATTATCGGGAACGATATGAGAGAGCGTACGGTTCGCTCGACTTGGATGCGGCTCGTGCGCGGTTCCGTGCAATTGTTGGAACCGACAACCTGCCTGACACTCCGGAGGGCAAGCTGGCGAAGAGCGCTCTGGCGAAGTTCAAAGGAGGGGACGCGCAAGGGCCGACGCCTCCAGAACTCGCTGCGCTGGAATATTTGATTCGCCTCGTACGCCCTGCCCCGCTCTTTCGCAACGGCGTGCCCGAAGATTTCACAGCGCCGGAATTTTCCCAGGCTTTCCCGCACTGGAGTGCGTTTCAAAAACTCATCCCGCGCTGGTCGTTCGCGGTCGGGCGAATTGACCGGGTGAAAGGCGATCCGGCGGGAACCGGCTTTCTCGTGGCGCCGACATTGCTGGTGACGAACAAGCACGTGCTGGACGTGATCTCATTCGGAGTGCGTAAGCTGGCCAGAGGGCAGGCCACGGCGCGATTTCGCTGGGAGTTTGGCGGCTCGTTGCTCCCGGAACCCCCGGTCGACATTCTAGAGGTTGTGGCTAGTCACGAAACGCTGGACGCATGCCTACTACGCATTGATCCCATCGATATGAGCGGCCGGGAGCCTTTCCGAATCGCCGCCAAACCACCCGAAATTAGTTCCGAAGTAGTCGCGATCGGGTATCCATTTGAGGACACGTTGCGCAATCCTTTGTTCATTTCGCAGATATTTGGAACTCATTTCGGCGTCAAGCGTGGCGCGCCTGGTTGCGTAACCGGCATTGCACAGAAAACGTCTGCTGTGTTCCACGACTGCTCCACGCTTGGCGGCAATTCGGGTTCGCCGCTGGTTGCGATGTCGAGCGGAGAGGTGGTTGGACTTCATACCGGAGGGGGATTTCTGTGGCGAAATGAGTCTGTCGACTGCGTCGCACTCTCTCAATTCATCGGATCGGTGCATTAAATTATGGAAGCTAGAGCTTTGATCGTTGCGATCGAGAACTACTCTCAAGCGCAAGGCTTGTTCACGCAGACTCTGGAGGGCACGCTCGACTCCGCGCGCCGGTTCTATGATTGGCTTCTCACTGAGAAGCGGGTCAAGCCAGAATGCATCTTCTTGTGCTCGGACAATCCGATCGCCTCCAGTCATCCAGCCAACAGGCCCAACCGCGCGGGAGAACCCGGCAAGGTGACCCTCATCCGTGCCGCCTCGCGCGCCGACATCATTGCTGCCTGCCTCGATCTGATCGAGCTGGGACAAGATGAAACGACCGAATTGTTTGTTTTTTTCAGCGGTCACGGATTGGCGTACCGGGAATCTCCGTGGCGTTTGGCGTTCGACGTTTTGATTTGCTCAGATTTTCGCGACTTCCGCCAGAGTGGTGCCGCAGGAATCAAGCTCAACGAACTCCGCGTCCGCTTATGCACGTGCCTCGGAGGAACTGATCATTACTTTTTGATCGATGCTTGCCGCAATGTGGTGGATAAGTCGCAATTCCAACCGATTGGCTTAGGCATCTCGCCCACCACGGCCCAGTTAGGCACGCCCACCGTTTACACCCTCTACTCGGTTAAGTTCGGCGAACCTGCGCCCGTCAATGAGAAGTTCGCCAAGGCCTTGCTAAAGGGGCTTTATGGCGACGGGCACGCGAAAGGCTGGGTGCAAGGGGAAATGTTCGTGAAGTTCGATCTGCTTCGTGACTATGTAAAGGATCAGGTAAAACCGCGGCAGATCGACTATCGCCAGGACGGCGATGGAAGGGGCGCTCTGCTTCAACTTCCGGCCCCAGTCACCTCCCATTGCGAGGTGGTCGTGGTCGACGCTTCGCCGGAGCAGAAGTTCCATCTCGCCGTAACGTCGGGTTCAGCTTCGATTCTTGCCACCGACTTCTCGGGAAGCTCCTTCACCACGACACTTGAACCCAACGACCGGACCTATGCGCTGCAAGTGATGGGCGATGGAGATCCCTGGGAGCAATTCGAACCGCCGCTTGGAACGCCTTTGGACATGTATAGCGACACCACCGTGAAGTTCCGCAAGAAGCGGATAGATCGAGGCCCGGCGGCGCCGAAGCCCCCATCGACCGGACAAATTAACATCGTCTTCTCACCTGAACCAACTTTCGCCGGACCTCCGCCGAACTGGGCGCTGCAGTTGCGTAATCTGCGTTCGGGAGAGCTCTTCGAAAAGCCCAGTTCCTTCAGCAAGAGCGTGGCCCCAGGTAAGTACCTGGCCAAGCTCCTGGAAAACGGCGTAACGGCTTTCAGCACGCAGTTTGAGGTATCGCCGGGCGAGGAAAAAACTGTGGACTTGCTCAGCCGGGAACCCACTGCCTTTCAGCAGTCGATGCTTGAACAGATCGTGGGCCGGCCGGGAGCGAAGGTGCCTGATTTCTCCGAAGCCCTGGGGCCTTCCGCGCACTGGAATCCGCAGCTTTGGCTCGGGTATCTCGGCGGAGCTCATATTCTTAGAGAGCCGGGCACCTACCGGAGGCTCGCCAAAATCCCCCTAACTCCCTTGGACCCACTTCAGGAAAACGGGTCGGGGTTCTTCGTGCTTGGCGTAGTAGAGGGATCGGCCCCGCAAGTCGCGCTTGGAACTGGCAACAGTGTGAGTTGGACTCCGATGGAAAGTGTCGCCGGCGTGCCGACCTTGTACCAGGTCAAGTTGCCCGTTTCCGCGGGTAGCGCATTGTTTTCCATTAAATTCGGTGAATTTCCTCCCATCACTTACTCAACCTGCGCCCTGCCAAACCGGGTCACGTTCATCAGTGTAACCAAGCAGGCTGACGCGGACCTTGAGATTCAACAATTCATCTTGCCTCCAGCCGAGCAGCAACGCTCTTTGCCCGCCCAACTGCAATGGGCAACTGTTCCCGCCTCTGACCTGAAAGTCATTCAGTTCATGTCGCTGGCCCAGACGCGTTTTGCAAAACGCAAGTCGATCGCGCCCAAGGCGGATCATTCAGAGCCAGCGAAAATCTGGCAGACTGTGCTCGCAGCAAAATGGACCGATCCGATCCTATCGGTCATCGCGCTCTATGAGATGGTTCGACAAGGCGCGGTCGGGAAGTCCCCCACCAGCGCTAAGGCTGTGCTGGACGAACTCCAACAGTGCTTTCCCGAGATTCCCGACGTTGCGGTGCTCAACCATCTTGTGTATAAGTCCCAGGAACAACCCGCGGGCACTCCATTGTTTCTGGAGGGAATTTTATCTTCGCCGGAAGCCAACGACACCATGGCCTTGTCCTCCGACCGGCTTGACTTCAATTCGGTTTGGACCACTTGGCGCGACGCAGTGAAGGCTGAGGATGAGGGCGCGGCGAACGTGATGCTTTCCGCCGGTCTGTGAGCGACGAGCGATCCGGGGACTGTCGGCGGAGGGCGGGGTGCCGGCCTCTTACCAGCGGCCGGAATAACAGAATGCGCCCCAATCCCTGAACTGTGGATGACGCGATCGGGTCCAATCCTGCGCCATGCGGAACGCTTCACGCTTCTCGGTGCCGCCGGCAAGCTTCTGATGCAGGAATCCAAAGAAAGATTTGGCAGCTGAGTTCTCGACCGGCCACAACGTGCCGATGACGGTGGCCGCGCCGGCGATCAGCGCATTGGCTGACAATCCCCAAGAGTTATCGCTGATGTCGATGCGGCCCAGCGACGTCTCACAGGCGCTCAGGGTCAGTAGATCCAACCCTCGCAGGTCCGAGCGCAGCAACTCGTATGCATGCACGATGCCGTCGCTGTCACCCTCGGGCCAAACATATATGCGTTGAAAAGAGGGTGCGCTTACTTTGAGCAGGCCGTGAGTCGCGACGTGAATCCGCCGCGCCTTGGCTAGCGCCGCCGTCAATGCGGCCTCAGTTGCGGAGCCTCCCGTCACGCCATTAGCCCCATAGGCCGAGGCCACAATGCACGCCTCTTGCTCTGCGCCCGGCAGCTTCGGAAGACCATGAGGATTTTCGTTCTCGAATTCGATTCCGAAACTTGCGATCGGAACTTTTCGCACTTGGGCCGTCCGCAGTGCTGGATCGAGCATTGCCAGATTCGGTAAATAGGTAATCGTCCAGTCTTCTGCCATGACGCTGGTGCCGCTCGGCAAGAGATGGAATGGGAAAAAATGTAGCGGCCCGTGAGGCTGAATGCATAAGTGCCGCTTTCCTCCCTTCCGCAAAGCTTGCAGCATTTCTCCCACAGGACCGCTAACGTAAATCGCGCACTCCGCTAGCGCTTCTTGTCCCTCTCTGCTGATCACTCCCGCTTCCGGGTCGGTATTCACGCCTCGGCGCGCCCGAGCCACGTTCACCGCCACCGTGTCGAGCAGGCCACTCACCAGGTTTGGCGCTCCGGGCACACCGAGATCGATCACCTTGCCCTCGGCGCTGTCATTAGTAAAAACGCAAATGTATAGCGCCGCGTTGCCATTCCGAGCAAGACCCGAGTAGTAAACCAGCTGTACCGTTTCTGGCCCGAGCACCGATGCAATCTTCTCGGGTGCTGAATCCCACGCCTGTTCTCGCGGCGCTCTTCCACTCAACTGCCGTCGCAGCTCGGCGTCATACCGTATCTGCAAGTTATGCAGCACTGCGGCGTTGGTGTCGCTGCTCTGCATCTCTTCATCCCCGGCATACATGGTTACCAGAATTTCATCGTCGATCGGGCCTAGGTCTTCGTTTCCCGCTCCTTCGACATTCTGCGCGTTCTGCAAATGCTCGATTCGCGCCAGCAAGGCCCTGCTCTCTTCCGATTGCACCCACGCTAGATCGCCCCCGGCGCGCATTTCGGAAGCGAATGCCGGCCCCTTAGTCGCATCCAGCAGTTTCATTGCGACTTTCAGATCCAAGTCGTCTGAGTTGACCAGCAGCGGCATCCATTCTCGGCACAAGTTTTGCACCCGGCGCACAACCGTCGGCTCCCCTTGGCGTTCAAGCTCCGGAATCACTAATCGAAAATACTCTGCGAATGTTGGAAGCTGATCTTCCGAACGTTGGACGATGTCCGCCCCAAGGGCCAACATTCTTTCTGCTTCTACTGGCATTTTGGTAGCCAGGAATTCACGCGCCGCCGTGGCATAGTTTCGAATCGCATCGGAGTAACGATTCGCATAAAACATGTTCGAGGCGATTCCGCCGTACAAAACTGCGGAATGCCACACTAGGAGCGGACGGAACTCGTTCGCGAATTCGCTGTCGGCTTCGGCAATCGACTCCACTACTTGGACTCCCTCCAATTCCCGGTCGCCTGTCTGGCTGTTCACCGAGATCGAGAGCAGCGTCGCTCCCAACTGCATCGGTGGCCAAGCTTCTTTAGCCGCCCGCTGCCTGCATTCAGCCGCTCCCTGCAGAGGCGAAGTGACTGCGATGAATGTTTCCACCTCTGGGTGAGCCAAGGCCCCCCGAATCGATCCCAGACCGACGTAGTAGAAACCCTTTCGCGTGTTTTCATCGCGCTTGACCACCAGATGGAGCGCCTTTCGCCACAGGCCGAACGACAGGTCTCTAGAGAGCGGCGCGACGGCGAAAGCGACATTCTGCATCATGTCCGTTGCCTGCACGACCCCTCGCTTTTTCACCAGATCTTCGGTGCTGGTGGCGAGAATGCGTTGAGCTTCGGCCATCCAGTCAGTGCCGGACTTCCCAGCAGTCTTCTTCGAATCGCTCTGACCAAAGTCCATCAGCGAATCAATCTCGGCCCGTACCCCGAGAAACCGGTCTTCGCCCAGTAGACCTTTGGCTTCGGTAGCGATCTCCGACAGGTCTGCCGCCTGCCCTCCGGCGATTTGCTTCCACACTTCGGCAGCCATATAGCCTTTCAGGCTCAGGCCGCGGTCCGGGCCAGTGCGTTTGTTGGCAGATTGCAGGAAGTACTTCGAGGAAGCTGTGAACGCATCCAGAGGCGTCGGTACGAATAGCGCTTCCGCCTCCAACTCGCCTAGGATCGGCCCAAGCTGCTCCAATGGCCGCCGCCTCCATGCCCCAATGACCAAGTCGAAGTTCTGTATCGGTCGCTCGTACACATAAGGATCTTGATGCAGTGTCCCCAAGGCGAACTCGATCTCTCCAGGTTCATGCCACGGCCGCGTCTCAACTTCGGTCAAAGCATTGGCCCGCCACACGGCGTTCGAGAATAAACGCCCGTCGGCGTATTCCCAGACAGCGCGAGTAACGATCACCACGTAGTCGATGACGGCTAGCATCTCCAGAACTTGCTGGCCTCTCTCTCCCGTTTTCTGGCGGGCATCAAGCGCGGCAAGCAACACTTTTTGCGCAAGCAGGGCTTCTTTCCAGCCGCCGTCGTTGGCCCGTCCCTGATTGCGCATTGAAATAGCCGCTACATAAACTGGGGAAACATTCCTGCAGATTTCCGCGGAGCTGGCCAGCTCGAATGCGCGTGACTCGGTGATTTCTCCGGCCTGCAGACGGCGAATGATGCTTTCTAGAGGACCTGCGACCAGAGGATATGTTCGTGGATCGGCGACCATCTTTTCTCCAAACTTTGTCAGTGTTTGAAAGGCTCGCTTCGCCGCCAACGCCGTTTCGGACGGGCAGTGCGCTGCCCAGTCCTCGAACTCTTCCAACGCCCAATCCGCCAGCAACACTGGATTGGACAATAAGAAGCTCCACGCGTTTTGCGCGCTAGGTGAGGCGGCAAACTCCTGAAACTTCGTAAGTGCGAACGACGGCATCAGCCACACCTAAAGTCAGCTCATAACTCGGGATAGCTTAGAGAAATCGTTCCCTCTTTTCACATTTCGGTTCCTAGGCCTTTTTTAGTTGGCTTATGTCGACTTCGGCCATGCCGCCATCATCGAGTATCACGACGCATTTGACGCCATCCACAATCATCATCACGGTTCCAGACTTGTTCATGAACTGCTGCTCGCCTGGTTTTACCTGGATGATCTTGACTCGATTGTTGACACCGATTTGTCCCATCGCCCACCCTCCAATAAGCATGATCTGGCATACTCACTCTTTCGATTGGACTACTATACTCACCGAATCTCCCGGTGCACCTTCTTTAAATAGCCGGTTCCAGCCGTGCGGTCCCTCGATACCTTTACCCGCGAACCAAACTTTGGCTCTCCCGACAACAACATAAGGGACGCTCTCTTCGGCTACTCGACGGGAACCCTTGCAAGCAGCCTCGGCTCCGGTGGACCCAACGGCGGACTCAACCCGCTCTGCCAAATTGGCGGCCCGCACACGATCCAACTGGCGCTCAAGCTTCGGTTTTGATGGCAATTTAGAAAACGGATTGGGCGGCAGTGCTTCGCATCGTTCCGCACTTCACATATGCATGAAAGGCAGCCAGGAAAGATCTGCTGACCGGATTCACGGCGTGAAATTGCAAATTGACAAGAACGCGTTAAGGGCACGAAAAAACGCAGCTCTTGGCGCCGCTCGCCCATGAGCTCACAGACGCCAAGTCGTCCGCTTCGCGTGAAATCAAACGATAGCAGCAGCTCTTGATGAAATGGTAGAATCTCGTGCGAGTGCTTTCTTATGACTTGGCAATCGACTCTTAGCCCGGGAATCGCCGGCAAAGCGCTTCACGGGCAAAATGATTACGAAGTGCGGATATCCGGGAAAACCGACACACTTTCTTACACAGTTGCACATCCGTCATTTTCGATGAAAAGGGAAGATAGCCATAAACTAGTCGTAAAATCAGGAACTTGCAAGTAGAGCCGGGATGGCGGAACTGGCAGACGCAGCGGACTCAAAAGCGGGTTCTGTTCATCGTCTAAGTATAAGTAAATAAACAAGATAATTGCGTGACAGCAGGCGCAGCGGATTTTTATGGCTTAAGTGCTTGAGGACACTGACTATCCAGGACGGCACAAATTCGCGTGTCGGTACCTATGTGGTTCTTCGTGGCCGTTCTCACACAATCCTGATCGCCGACGCGCCAATTCCCATTCCACTACCAAGACTAGGATTCCAACAGCGCCCGTAACTTATGAGCGTATCTGCGGCTCGACGTGACCACCGTTCCTTCTGCCAGTACGATGTCGTAAACCCCATCGAACATCGGACGAATCTCGCTAATGCAGGCACAGTTCACAATGGCCGACTTCCGCACGCGGATGAAGTGGTGTGGCGCGAGCTTCTCTTCCAGGTGCGCCATGGTTTCCCGCAACAGGTGACGGTCGCTGGCGGTGTGTATGCAGGCGTAGTTTCCCGTGGCTTCGATCCACAAAACTTTGGAAACGGGAACAAAGAAAATCCGCTTCTTGTCCTTCACCACAAAACGTTCCAAGGGGCGGAGACTTCGGAGGGATTGGAGAAGTGGTTCGAGACCTCGATTTGCGTCCCTCCGCTGTTCGAGGACCTGGCGTGCGTGAATCAGGGCCTTGGCAAATCGCTCCTTATCATACGGTTTCAGGAGATAGTCAACTGCGTGCACTTCAAATGCTCGAATGGCGTGCACATCGTGAGCCGTGACAAAGATATATATGGGAGCGGAGCCTTTGACTGGTTCCACATTCTCGATGACTCCAAAACCATCCAGATCAGGCATCTGCACATCGAGAAAAACGATGTCCGGATGAAGTTCATTGATCTGCTCCACCGCGCTTATTCCGTTCGCAGCCTCGCCTACAAGTTCAATGGCGTCGTGTTCGGCCAGATAGCGACGGATACCGCGCCGGGCGATCGGTTCGTCATCGACGATGAGGACTCGCGTCTTCAATGCGAACTCCGGAGTGGCATGGTGATGATGGCCTCACAGCCTCGACCGTCGCCCCCGATAAGTTCCAGCGACGACTCGTCCCCATAGAGCTGTTTCAAGCGTGACTGGACATTGGTGAGTCCGACGCCGAAGCGCAGGCGCGATCCCGGTGCCGGACCGGGGCCGTCATCGCGCACGCAGAGCCGGACTCTGCCGTTGTAGCGTTGCGCAGCGATCTCCAGTCGGCCTGCGGCGGAATCGACGCTGATGCCGTGCTTGATGGCATTCTCAACCAGCGGCTGAAGCGCCAGGCTCGGTACATAGACTCCGAGAAGGTCAGGTGGCACGTCCATGTGAACCTTCAAGCGATCGTGAAAGCGTGTCTGTTCGATCTCCAGATACTTGCCGACAAACTCGAGTTCGCTTTGCAAGGTGATCTCGTTCTCCCGGCGTTCGAGTGCCATGCGCAGCAGGTCGCCCAGACTGACCAGCAGATGGCCAGCAGCATCGACGTCTTCCTGCATGAGGACTCCAATGGTGTGAAGACTGTTGAACAAAAAGTGCGGATGTAACTGGCTCTTAAGGTTCTCAAGTTCGGCGTGGGAGAGCTGCGTTTCCAGTTGCGCCGCTATGGTCTGGCGCTCCAT